>DATGHS010000461.1:0-3832 GCA_035307785.1 Gemmataceae bacterium | reverse complement strand
CAAAGGGAAAGGCAAAGAGAAGCCGAAGGAAGCCGCCGGCCCAGCATGGGAGCTGTATACGGCGCCAGCCGCAGCGGCGGGCGATGGCCAGCCGCCGGCCGACGAGCAAGACATGGATCTGGAGATGTGGCCGGTGACCGTGCTGCAGATTGGGCCGTGCCCGGTGCTACAGGTGCGTTCGCCGGAAAAGGACGGCTACCACGGTATTCAGATCGGGTTCCAGGAGAAGCCGCGGCGCAGCGCCAATCGGGCCGAGCGCGGTCACGTGCGGGCCGATTTGGAATCGAAGCGGCGGGCCAAGGGCGTGCCCCTGGCACCGAAGGCGAATTGCGAACCGCCGCGGCACGTGCGCGAGTTTCGACTCGAGAACCCGCCGGAATCGGCAGTGGGCGCGGTGCTGACCGCGGCCGATGTGCTAAAGAACGTGAAGGCCGTGGACATCATCGGCCTCACCAAAGGCCGCGGCTTTACGGGCCCCATGAAGCGGCACAATTTCGGCGGCCTGCGGCGCAGTCACGGCGTGAAGAAGGGCTCGCGACAGCACGGCTCCATCGCGTCGAATGCCAGCAACCGCGGTAGCGGCCGGCCGAAGAAGGGCATTCGCATGGCGGGACAGTACGGCAACGAGCGCGTGACCGTGCGGAACCTGAAAGTCGTACGCATTGACCCGGACCAGCACGTGGTGCTCGTAAAGGGGGCTGTTCCCGGCGCGAACGGCGGCGTGATCATGATCCGGCCAACGAATAAGCTTCGGCGCAAGCCCGGAGCGAAGTAGGGGCACGGCTCTGGAGCCCGAAGCGCAGCGAGGAGCAGGTATTTTCGCCTCACTGCGCTTCGGCCTCGATTGCTCCCCGGGCGCAAAGTCAGGCAATTTGGGCAAGCCAGAACAATTCTCACAGCCTCATTCCGCATTCCGAACTCCACATTTCGCATTAAACCATGCGGGTTCTGCCGTCTTTTCTCAAAGTTCGGTCCGTTTCGAGACGATGATATTTCGCAGAGACAAACCGGGGCCAGCTATGGTCCGGCGCAACGGCGCGCGAGCATTAAGGACTGCGCGCCTGCCTTGGCGATGGGGAGACCATTAGGGGGAAGGTATGAAGCGAACCGTGACCGCATTCACGCTGCTGGCCGCCCTGGGCGGCTGCATGTCCACGCAAACGGACCCGAACAATGGCAGTTTTGGGAAGGCCGGTTACCAAAAAGACGTTCCCGGCGTGGTGGGACCATGGGGCGCCCCAATCGCCCGCGGCGCCAACGGCATGGCGCTGCCGCAAACCGGCGTGCTACCGGTTTCCGCCACGGATGACCCGGGCATTATCCCGGCCATGCTGCGTTCGCCGGAAGCGAGCGAGCAAGAACTCATCCTTGCCGGCCACGGTTACCCGGATTATGGCCCCGATGGCATGAAGAAGGGCCCGATTGCAAAGCGGCGCACCACCGGCGGAGTTCAGCCGCCGCCGTATGCCGGCCCGCAAGGAGCTGTGGCCGCGGTTGCACCGCTGCCGCCCGGCATGCCCATGATGGGCAACGCCCGCAGCGAAATCCGCTTTGTCGCTCCGCAAGGCATGAAGGTCGCTTGGCTCGCGCCGGGGCCGGATGGCCGCCCGATGTTCCGCCCGCAATTGGAAGCGCCGGGCCGGTATAACTTTATCCAGGGCGCCGTCTATCGCTTGCGAATTTCCGGTATCGCCAATCATCCGGATCTGGAACTGTACCCGACCATTGAAGTCAAGGTCCAAAGCCCGAAGACCACGACCTTCCTGGCTCACAGCGCTATCCCGCTCGCCTTCACGGAAGACGACTTCGAACAGGTGCTGGCGGGCAACCTGGTGACCAAGGTCATCTATCTGCCGGATCCCCAATTCCAGGAACTGGCCACGGCCGGCGTGGATGAACTGAACAGTACGCGCCTGGAACCGGGTCTCGATCCGGAACAGGAAGCGGCTCGCCGCGGCACGGTCATGCTGGTCGTCCGCATCGGCAACATCGACCTGGAAGTGCCAAACACTCCGGGCATGGAAGCGCCGAACCCGTATCTGCGCCCACCGATTCCGCCGGCCATGATGCCGGGCGCGATTCCGCCGGGTGCTCGTCCGGCCGGCCCGGGCACGCTGCCCGCGCCCAAGGCCGGCGCCATGAGGACGCAATCGGCGCCTCAAAGCGGTGGCGTAATTCTGCCCTGAGTGAATGAGAGGTCAGAAGTCAGAGATCAGAGGTCAGAAACAGGAAACGGCTTGACCGGAATCTTCGCCGATCCCGTCAGGCCGTTTTCCACTGATGGAACCTCCGATGCTCACTTCTGACCTCGGACTTCTGACCTCTGAATTCTGGTGCGATCATGAACCAGCTCCTCCTGACCGTTCTGCTTCCGCTGGCTGCCGCGGTCAATCCGCCGGCCGTACCGCCGCCGCCGCCTGGGCCGCCGCTTTCGCCGCTGCTTTACGTCCGCGTACTGGGGCCAGCGGGAATGAAGGTGACGTTTCACCCCGGCTCGCCGTTGGCCAAAACCTTCGAGGCGCCTGTTGATGTGGGCGTGCGCCCCGGTTACCTTTACCGGCTCGAACTGAGCGGCTTGCCCCAATTACACGGCGGCAAGCTGTATCCATCGCTGGAAGTTCGCGGCATGCTGCAATTGCCAATCGATCAGGCGGCCCGACATCCCGTGCCGGTCATCTTTAGCGACGAAGAAATCAATCGGGTGATCGACAAAGGCTCGATTTGGACCAAGGTGCATTATCTGGAAGACCCGGCCCAGGCGATTCCGCTGCCGAGCCTGCCGAATCAGCCGCCGGTGATCGACGTGCTGCCGGAACACGATCCACTGGCCGAAGCGCGCTTGAAAGGCCGGCCCATGGTGGTTTCGCGCCTCGGCGACAAGGATCCGAATCGCGTCGAATTGGTCCGTCAGGCCGTTCCCAACACGATTCTCTTCCCCGGCGAACAGCGGCTGACGTTGCCGCCGGTTCCGCCGCCGCTGCCCTGGCTGTATTGGCCGGTAGTCGATCCCCTGGCCGGCCCGCGCATCGGCAAAGAAGAGTGTTTGCCCGACGGTGGCGACACCGGCAACCGCGTTGGCATCGGCCCCAACGGCAAGCTCGGCGGGCTTGATCCATCCGACACCGCGATCGAATACTCCAGCGTGACGGGCCGGCGCTATGTCACGGTGTCGAACCGTGTGTGCATCTGCGTGCCGCGCTACGCGGTGTTGCGTTCGGAATGGGTGCCGCTCAACATGACCGTCGATACGCACGTGCGGGGCAGCAACGGAACGAAAACGACGAGCATCGCCAAGCTCGAGCAACCGCCTATCAGCGCCCTCAAGGTCCAGAATTTGGAGGGCATGCAGAGCCGCGAGAAGATGAGCAGTATCCATAGCATGCTCTTGCTGGTTGGCTATGAACAGATCAAAGGCGTGAAGATTGAAGGCGCGATCAACGGCTCGAAGGTCGTGGGCGTGGTGAAACAGCCGGAAGAAATCGATGCCACGCCGTTTTGCCAGCCGATCTCACTCTTCAAGTGGTCCGATCCGAAGGAAGCCCAAATCGGCGACGTGGTGACCTTCTTCCTGCGCTACCACAACCACACGCGCGAGCCGGTCACGAACCTGGCCATTTCCGACAGCCTCACGCCACGCTTGGAGTACATTCCGGCCTCCGCCCGCTCCGACCGCGAGGCGTCGATGGTGATCGAGCCGAACGAGGCCGGCTCCGTGATCTTGCGCTGGGAAATCTCCGGCCAGCTTCTGCCGGAACAGAGCGGCGTGGTCGCATTCCAGGCGCGGATTCGGTGATTTGTCCACTCGATTAGCCGCGACGCGCAGCGGAGCGCG
>DATGHS010000460.1:0-11365 GCA_035307785.1 Gemmataceae bacterium | reverse complement strand
CAATTCTTTGCTGGCGCCCCAGTGTTTCATCTGATCGACAAAGTCCCGGAAGCCTTCCATCGCGGCGTAATCCTTTTTTTCCATCAGGGCTAGCCGATCTTTCGAGAACTTCGGCCCGCTGAGGTGGCAGGTGATGCAACTGGTACCAAGGGCCTGAAACGACAGGTCGCGGCTGATGAACTTGCCGTTCATGTCGAGGTACTGGCCCGGCTCCATCGACATCTTCTGGCCTTCGCCGGCGACGCGGAACGACTGGTGGGCGTAGTCGGTCCTCGTGTTGCCTTGCTGGAACAGGCGGACTTCGAGGCGGAAGTTATCGAGGTTGGGCAGCAGGCCGATCTTGGCATCTTCATCGGCCGCTTGATCGCTGGCCGGGAAGACCTGAATCGCGGCGATGCCGTTGATCTGCCGTCCATCTGGTAATTCGAGCCGCCCCATGATCCGCAGGCCGCCCAGGCCGTCTTTCGATTCGGCCGTGCCGCGAGCGTTCGGAGCGGTAACCGGGCCGAAGGTCCAGGCGAGCTTCCAGCCGCGGGCTTGCAACTGTTCCGGCGTCATCCTTGAGGCTCGCAGCAGCAAATTCGCGGCGGCTGTCATCTCGAATTCCAGCGCGTCGTGCCGCTTCTGCTCGGCGGCGACCATTTCCTTGGCGTTGCCCATTGCCTCCGTCTTTTTGTCGTCGGTCGGGTCGCCGCCGGTCAGGTCGTTCAATTCGCGAAGCTTGACCGGAGTCAGCGTACTGCCCAGCCGGAAGGTATCCAGGGCTACCAGTGCTTCCTGCCGATTGACGAGGAAGCTGGTGTCGAGGAAACGTTCTTTTTCGGTTGGGTCGATCGATAGGGCCTTGAAGTAATCCTGCTTGGCGGAAGCAATGTAGCCGAGCTTGCCGCAGATCTGAGCCCGCCACCGATAGGGTGCGGCCGCCTCGGGCTTGAGCCGGACCGCCTCATTGGCATCGCGAAGAGCGGCGGAGTAGTCGCCCTTTTTGTAGTAAGCCGCGGCGCGGTTACTGAAGGCATTCGCAAAGGCGCTCTCTACTGCCAGGGCATCGTTGTAGGCCGTAATGGCGGCATCGTATTGTTCGCGGGAGAAGGCCACCATGCCAAGCTGGTTGTAGATCGCGGCCTTCAAGGCCGGTTCCGGCTTCAATTGCATGGCCTTGCGAATGTCGGCTTCGGCTTCCATGATCTGGCCGCGCATGATCAGGATGGTGGCCCGGTTGGAATAGGGCCAGGCGAAATCCGACTTCAGCGCGATTGCCTTGCTGTAATCGGCAAAAGCCAGGTCCCACTGGCCCTTGGCCTCGTACACCACGCCGCGGCGGTTGTAAGCCAGGGCTGATTTGCCGTCGACGCGAATGGCGGCGTTCAAGTCGGCCAGAGCGCGGTCGTATTCTCGATTGGAGCGATATGCCTCGGCTCGCACCATGTACGAATCGGCCGTGGGCAGGGCCTGAATAACCTGCGTGAACTTGGCGGCCGCATCCGCGTAGCGATTGGCCTGCATGTATTCCAGGCCCTGAACCAGCGCCGACGCCGCGGCGACTTTTGTAGCTGAGATATCGGTAGCCGTCGTGGTCTTGCGAGCCACGGTCGTGCCATCAGTTTGTTCGAATAGATCGACGTAATCTTCGCCGCTGCTGTCGATCCGCTTTTCGAAGCGGTACACCTTGCCGCCGGACGTCTTTTCCGGCGAAGCATAGGCTTGGAGATCGTACAGCATCTGCGTGCGCGTCCGGCCGATCCCGCTGGCGAACTTCACTTGTGGAGTTGGCGAACTGTTCTGATTCAGCCGCTCATAGGTGTACCAGTGGTCCCAATAGTCGCCCGGCTTCATGGTCACTTCATCGCCCCAGTCGCCGGTGCCCCAGCGCACCCGGTAGTGAATCGTGATGTCCTTGGTCGCGTTCTCGATGTGAATTACAGCGTAGCGGTTTTGCGCCTGAGCGGCTTCCACCAGAACCAGGGCGGCGAGAGCAGCGGCGGAGAAGAAGCGAGCGGCGAACATGGCTTACCTCAGGATGGATGTTCGAGGATGCTTGGGAAGGAGGAGCAGGGGCGGGGCCGGCGGTTGCGGTTCAGTCCTGGAAGGTCACGCGCGTCACGGTGATGATCTTCTTGCCATCCTTTTGCGAGATGAACCCGGCCACTTCGCCCGGGCGCGATTGCGAACAGGTTTCCGCGTGGTATTTCTTGTTGCCGTCGGTGTCGAAGAAGTAGATCACCTCTTTGCCGTTTTCCTTCACGACGATGACCGAAGCACAGCGCTTGGTAAGTTCCAGTTCGCACTTGGCGCAGGTAATCTTGCCTTTCAGCACGACGAGCTTGGACGGCTCGTCAGCCGCTACTCGGCTCGTGAAACCGATGCCCAGAACAAAAGCCGCGAACACGATTGCGAAAATGGCCTTCATGGAAATCTCCCGGATGCAAGTGGTTAGTTTTTTTCGGCGGCCCGCTAAATGGGCTTGGCTTTCTCCGATTCTGCAAACTGTACTTCCGGGTCCGGAATTTGTGACATGGCGTAAAATGAAAATCCGGTTCAATAGCGAAGTCCGCACTCATGACGGGTGTGACCAGGGTGTTTGGGGTCGATGGAATGACTGTATTGGCAGGCCAAGTGCCCCGTGGGCAGGTAGTCGGTGGAGCGTTTCGTTTCCATTTCACCAAAAGAAAGACACCCCCCCGTGAAACGAAACGCTTTTTCGTTAAATCAAACGCATTTTTGAATGATTTCCCACGATTCGGATCGTACACTACCGATCGCGCGCAACGGCCAATCAACAGCACGAGATTGAATTGATGATGATTGCGCGCGCCAACACTCAATAACATTGACCAGCAAAGCCCCCAGAAACTCTGGCCACACAGCTCATGACTCGTTACATGGTTATTCGTTGCATTCGCATTGCCGACCCGGTAAACTAACACTCCTTGCCAGGAAGTGGAGAACACTGCCATGCAAACAACTCGAAATTGGCTGCGTGCCGGTATTCTGGTAGCGACCCTGTTGCCGCTGGTGATGGTCGGCCTCATCGCCGGTTTCTCCAAGGCCCAGCCGCCCGGCAATATGCCGCGCGGACCGGGTATGCCGGGCGGCAACTTCCCTAAAATGCCTAACAATCCAGGCGGCCCCCCTGGTTTTCCGGGAAACATGCCCGGCAATACGCCTAATATGCCCAGCAGCCCGCCGAGTATGCCCAACATGCCGGGCCCGCCGGAGACGGTGTGGACCTGCTCGAATTGCGGGAAGGAAGTCGGGCGCGGCCCGTTTAAGCCCGACATCGCCAACTGCCCATTCTGCGGCGTGCGCATTGGCAACACGGTCGCCGGAATGGAGGCCAATGCTCAAGACCGCATGAACCAAGCGCAGAATCGGACGCCCAGCCCGCCGCCGCCGTTTGCGTCTGGGCCGGCGAGTTCATCGGGGTCGTCAAGGAGCGCTGCGCCTCGGGTCGCAGCAGCGTTCTGGATTGTGGCCGTGATAGTTGGATTTGTAATCGTCGTGATTATTGCAGTAGCGATTGTCGGGGCAGTAATGCTGTTCAACAGCACGCCGAAGCCGCGACGCGCGAGCCGCGCACGGCGCTATCGAGATGATTATTGAGTCGCTTGGCTGTTTGCGGGAAATGCACGGAGCCCGCAGCGCCAGCAAGGGATTCCCTTGCTGGCGCTGCGGGCTCCGTGTTTTTTCTATTATAGCAATTCGCAGATCGGTTCTGGATCGTCGAGTACCGACACGGGGCGGCCCGATGGGTCGAGCAGCTGCAGCTTGCGGTCCATGCCGAGCACTTCGTAAATCGTGGCATGGATATTGGAAGGTGTAACGGGCCGGCTGGCGGGCCGAGTGCCGAGCCGGTCGGTCGAGCCGATAACCTGGCCGCCTTTCAAGCCGCCTCCGCCCATCAAGCAGAACATGGAATCGCCCCAGTGGTCGCGACCCGGCGTGCCCATGCTGCGGGGTGGCCCGCCGTTGCCGCCGTCGTTCATCTTGGGTGTACGGCTGAATTCGCCGCACAATAGCACCAACGTGGTCTCCAGTAGACCGCGGTCATCGAGATCGCGGAACAGGGCCGAGACGGCCGAATCAACTTTCGGCAAGTAATTCTCATAGCCTTTCTGCAAATCCCAGTGATGGTCCCAGCCGCCGAAGTGGACTGTTACGAACGTGGAGCCAGCTTCCACCAACCGCCGGGCTAACAGCGTGCTCTGGCCCCAGGAATCGCGGCCATATTCATCGCGTAGCCTCGGATCTTCCTTGTTGATGTCGAACGCCCGGCGCGCGACCGGGCCGGTCACGAATTCGAAAGCTTCCTGCGAGAATTTGTCCATTGCCTCGATCGTGGCGCGGTTGTCGAGCTGCTTGCGATTCTGATCGAAATGCTGTAACAGCGAGCGGCGATCGTCGAGCTTGTCCAGCGAAAGGCCGGCCGCGAGGTTCAGGTTCTGCACCTGAAAGTTCGGGGTGTTTGGGTCGGCATGCGTTTCGAACGGGTTGTGTTGGGCGCCAATCATGTGGCCGCCGAAGTAGCCTGGGCGCAAACCGATGCTCATCGCGTACGGAATGCCGATGTACCCCGGCACGCCCTTCTTGCGGGCACCGAGTTCCCGATGCACGATGGCCCCGATGGAAGGGAACCTCGTTTCGTTATTCGCCCCGCTCACGCCCATGTCTTTGGCGGTGAGCATCCGATGGCCTCCGGCAAAGTGGTCGCCGGTGTTGTGGTGCAGCGAGCGCACCATCGAGAACTTATCGGTGATCTTCGCTTGCTTGGGGAAAAGTTCGGTGATGTCGAAGCCTGGCACTTTGGTACGGATTGGTTTCCAAATGCCGCGGTACTCGGCCGGGGCATCCGGCTTCAAATCGTACAGGTCCATGTGACTGGGCCCGCCGTCCAGCCAAAGCAAAATGACGGAAGTGTTTTTCGTCTGGCCCAGCGATTGGGCCGACTGTTCTTTGGCCCGCAGGATTTGCGGCAGCCCTAACGTGGCCATGCCGGCTACGCCGAGCTGCAAAAAACTACGGCGGCTCATACCGTCGCAATAGCGCCCAGTCGAACCGAAGTTCAAGCGAAACATCTCGAGGCCCCCCTCGAACAGGAAACGGTTCTATGCGATTTTCCGACTATCGAGCGGCGGGAACAGACTTCGATGAAGAAACGAATAATAGGCGGGAATAACGGCAATCGTTACCAGGATGCAGCAATTCTACTCTATTCCCGGCGGCATGGCCATGCGAAATTCGGTAGCGTCTCCATTTGCGGGCATTTGGGAGGGCGAGGCTCCTGCCGGGCCTTGCCGGTGGCTCGGCAGGAGCCTCGCCCTCCCAAACGGAGTCACTGCCCGAAATTCCGAGCCCTTGCCTGCACATTCCTTTCCAGGATCGAAAAGGAATCGGCCTTCGCGACTACGAGCGCTTTTCCTTTTTTTCCTTCGCCCAGGCGGCGGTTTCAATTAATTTCTCGGCTCGGCGGGGGCCGAAGCGGCCAAGTGGCTGGAATTTCTTGCCGCGCATCTCGTCGTACGAGATGAAGAAGTGCTCCATCTCGGTGAGCAATTGCTCGGGTAGTTGCTTGGCACTGTGAATTTCCCGGTAACTGCTGCATTGGTTTTCGACGGCCAGCAGGCGGTCATTGCGCAGCCACGCTTCGTCCCTTCGTTGTTTCGCTTCGATTACACCGATGAGGCGAGCGTGGATCAGGCAGCCAGGGAACGCCGGTTCGTCCATGAGCAGCAGCACGTCGAGAGGGTCGCCGTCGCTGCCTTCCGTCGAGGGGATAAAGCCGAAATCGTAGGGGAAGCTGGCGCCCAACGGCAGCACGCAATGGAGTAGGAAAAGCCCTCGCTTCGGGTCGTATTTGAATTTGTTCCGGCTGCCCTTGGGCGTTTCGATGACGACGTTGAGATGGCCGGATTCCGCATCCCACGCGGCAAGTTGCTCAAGGTTGAGAGAAAACATTCAGGAACTCCTTCGATGGCCCAGGGAGGCCAGTCCCAGGGCTTTTGGTCGGTTATTGCTTTACATAATGGTCCGCCACATACCTGAAGACTTCATCACCCGTTAAATTGTGCAAACCATCCTTGGTTAGATGCCGGCGGCCGGCGGTGAGCAGTGAAATGGCCCCGCGCACTTTGCGGAGGTCGAATTCCATGTGGGAACAGACTTCGTGAGCCGGGTCATACTCCATGCCGTGATCGCGCATCAGGCGCAACTCCAGGTACTCGTGGCAGGTGATGAACGGCAGTTCCCAGTGATCCAAGTCTTTTTCGATCCAGATTTGCTGTTTCGGCACCCACGGATAGACGAAGCCGTGGCCGCCTTCCACGTAGTCGGTCTTGTACAAGCTGCGCACCGCACAGCCGTCCACGAGCCAGACTTGAATGGGAAATTCGGCATCATCCAACGTGAAATAGGGTTCGACATAAACATTGTCGGGCACCTGGCGGTGCGGCTTGCCGTTGCGAAACTTGAGACCGGTGATTTTTTCCCGAAGCGGTCGCTCCATCTCCAGGCCGGCGCTATAGGCGTCTTCGTACGAGGCGCCATCTTTTTTTTCCTTCAGGCGCAGGTGGGCATTCGCAAGGAAAAAAACGCCTTCCCGGTCGAAGGTACTTTCATTGAACCAGATTTCGTGCTCGGGAATCAGATTGGCAAACTCTTCGCAAGTTGCGAAGTTGGCGAATTCCTCGTCCGGCTGGGCCACATTGCGAACGGCGGACGCATCAACCGTGTAATAACGCCAGCCGTAATGCTGCGCAATGGGCATTTTGTTGATTGGCAGCCGGGATCGTTTGCTGCTGTTGCGGATCGCCCATGCCATGTGAAAACTCCCGATGCAATGGGACGGAGTAGCCTCGTGCGGGGAAAATTAATTCGGGACATGGCGAGCGTCGCCACGAAATGAAGCAAGACGCGAACTTGGCGTGAGAACCGGTGGGGCACGTTTTCAACGGGCCCGCGTGGGCCCGTTGAAAACGTGCCTCACGCAAAGACGTAGCCCTCGGGGGTAGGTCGTGGTCTATTTTAGCAATGCGAGTGATTGAGGCCACGCGGTGGATCATTCCGGACGGGGCGGCTGGACAGATTTTGGCTGCCGCAGCTGCTCGATTTCGGGCAAATCCTTGAGGCTATTCAGGCCGAAGATTTGCAGGAACTTGCGCGTGGTGCCGTAGAGCACTGGCCGGCCCAGCGAATCGTCTCGGCCGGCAATGCGGACGAGGCCGCGCTCCATCAAATGCCGCAGCAGCTCGCCACACTGAACGCCGCGAATGGCCTCGACGCCGGCCCGCATGATCGGCTGGCGATACGCGATGATTGCCAATGTTTCCAGAGCCGCCCCGGACAGGCGCGGATCGGGGTTAATGCGCCGCAAGCGCACGAGCCAGGGATGGAACTCGGCGCGCGTGCGCAATTGCCAGCCGCCGGCAATTTCTTCGATCTGAAACGCAGTCCCGTCGGTTTCGTAATACTCTTTCAAGCGCAGGATTGCTCGGCGCGCCTCGGCCGCATCGGCCAACTCGGCAACGGTGACCAGTTTCCTCGGCGTGAGCGGTTCATCGGCGGCAAAAAGAGCCGCTTCGACGCGAGCCAGCCTGGCGTCGCGAACGAGTTCGCCCAGCGCAGTTTCGTCCGGTTCCGCGCGACGATAAACCAACGGCAGCCGGTGATTTGCTGAAAGCTGCTCATAACGCCGGCGGGCCAGTGGGCCGCGCAAGGGTTGAATTCCACGCATTGGAAAAGCTTAGCTCCTCATCCGAGGCGAGTTTCAAATCCTTGCCACCACGTTGCCATGATGGGAACATTGTAACGGATGATGCGAGGCATCGGCAGCAGATTCGATGCGGTCGAACTCTTCGCTAGCGCGCGGCGCCTAAGTCCCGCCGGCATCAAGCGAAAAATGAGAGCCCGACATCAATTCTCACACTCGGCTAATGAGAACAATTTTCCAATCCTCACGCTCGCTTAATAGCGCATGCCCTATCGTTGTAGCAGTTTGATTGGGTTGGAATTGTCTGGATGACCGGAACCGAGCGATGAAAATCAAGGATTGCCGACGCTGGCTGCCGCCCGTCCTATCGATTGGGGGCATGCTGCTGCTGAGCTACATCTTGGGCGCGGCGGTCATTCGATTCAAGTTGCCCACCTCGCAGTATCTCCTCGATGCTTTTGAAGGCGCCCAGGCCTGGGCGCAGCAGCGCGACGAATTGTTCGAAATGCCCGGGCAGCCTGGTCAGTCCGTTTCCAGCAATATCGATGTGCCCGAAAAGACATTTGACGGCTTCACGCTCTATACGACCAACGTGGATTCGGAAGCAAGATTGATGAACATGCGGGGCGAAGTGATTCATCGCTGGCACGCGCCGTTCCGCAAAGTCTGGCCGCGGCCGGCGCAAGTGCGCGAACCCGTGCCGGACGACAAGATTTACCTGTTCGGTTGTTATCTCTACCCGAACGGCGATCTTTTGGTGATTTATCACGGCACGGGCGACACGCCTTACGGCTACGGCCTGGCCAAGCTGGATAAAGACTCTAACGTCATTTGGAAATTCTCGGCAAATGCCCATCACGCGGTGGACGTTGGACCGGATGGCACCATTTACGCGCTCACCCAAAACGTCCTTCACGAATTACCCGACGGCTTGGACACCTTCACTGCCCCGGCGTTGGTGGACAACCTGATTGTGCTTTCGCCCGAAGGGCGGGAGATCAAATCGATTCCGCTGTTGGACGCACTGCGCCACTCAGCCTATGCTGCGTTTCTCATGCCGGGCGCGCACGTCCCGGATCATGCCTGGGACATTTTGCACGCGAATTTCGTGGAAGTGTTGCGGCCGGAAATGGCTGCCCATTTCCCAATGTTCAAGGCCGGGCAAATTCTAGTTTCGCTGCGCGAACTGGACCTGCTCGCCGTTATCGACCCACAAACCAGCTCCGTGGTATGGGCGGCGCGCGGGCCCTGGCACATGCAACACGATCCGCACTTCCTGGATAATGGCCGCATTCTGGTGTTCGATAATCGTGGCGAGGTACAGAAATCGCGCGTTTTGGAATACGACCCACAAACGCAAGCGTGCCCCTGGTACTACTCGGGCGGCCGCGACGAAGCCTTTTTCACCGCCATTCAGGGGCGAAACCAACGTTTGCCGAACGGCAATACGCTGGTCGTGAACTCCTTCATTGGCATGATCCAGGAAATCACGATCGACAAAGAACTGGTGTGGGCGTGCAATTGCCACACCCACGTGCCGTTTGCCCAACGCTATGCACCGAACGAACTAAACTTCCTGAAAGGAGTTTGCAATGCGCGTCCGTAATCATTCTGTGTTATCGGTTGTTATCCTTGTGGCCGTTGCCGGGTTGTTCCTGGCTCCGAGCAGCGCGTGGGCTTACGTTGGCCCAGGGCCAGGAATGGAAATGGTGCCGTTCTTTCAGTCGTTGCTAGTCTGGATCGGGCTCGGATTCGGTGCGGCCATGCTGTGGCCGGTACAGGCACTTCTCAGCCGGCTGCGGCGCGGACGGACACCCCAGAGTGCCGTTACTACGAAGGCGTCTTGAAATGAAAGCGCCCAGGGACTTTCGTCCCTGGGCTTTCAGCGAGTTGCAAGTTAGGGGAATAAGCCCCGTTTTTCTTTTTCCTTCGCCACCTTTTGCACGCCGATGCTAAGGGCCGCGATGCGGTTGGGCAAGCGCTTCTCCTTGGCCAGGCTGCGCACGCGGTCGAAGGCCTTTTGAATCAAATCGCGCAGCCGGTCGTTGACTTCCTGCTCATCCCACAAGAACTGCTGAATGTCCTGCACCCACTCGAAGTAGGACACTGTCACGCCACCGGCGTTGCATATCACGTCGGGAATAATGAAGATGTCGCTGTCATTAAGGATTCGGTCGGCATCCGGCGTGGTGGGGCCATTCGCGCCTTCGGCCAAAATCCGGCACTGCAAGCGGCCGGCGTTCTGGCCGTGGATCACCCGTTCGAGCGCGGCCGGAACCAAGACCGTGCACGGCGTGGTAAATAGCGCGTCGGCCGGCAACTTGCCTGCTTCGGGAAAATCCTTCAGCATCTTGCCCGAATGGACCCAGCGCGTGAGTGCCGGGATATCGATGCCCTTGGCGTTTTCGATTGCACCATAGACATCGCCGACGGCAATCACTTTGGTGCCCCGCTGGTGCAATTCGAGCGCCGTCACGGAACCCACGTTGCCGAAACCCTGCACCACGGCGGTGGCTTGCGTGGGCGCCAGATTCAATTCCTGCATTGCCTTGAGGATGCAATAAACGACACCGCGGCCCGTGGCCTCGCGCCGGCCCACGCAGCCGCCCAGCTCCACGGGTTTACCGGTGACAATCTCCGGACAGGCATAGCCGACCTTCATGCTGTAGGTGTCGTAAATCCAGGCCATCGTCTGTTCGTTGGTGCCCAGGTCGGGCGCCATCACGTCCACGCGCGGGCCGATCACGCTGAGCACCTCTTCGGTAAAGCGGCGCGTGAGCCGTTCGATCTCGCCCCGGCTCAAGCTGCCCGGGTCCACCGCGATTCCGCCCTTCGCCCCACCGAAGGGAAGATTCATGATGCCGCATTTCCACGACATCCACATGGCCAGCGCCGCGACTTCGCCAAGGTCCACGCTGGGGTGATAGCGAAGGCCGCCCTTCGACGGGCCGCTCGTGAGCGAATGCTGGACACGGAAACCGAGGAACGATTCCGTCTCACCGGTATCGCGGCGAATCGGCACACTCACGACGAGCGACCGTTTCGGATGCGCCAGGCGCTCGAGGATATTGGAATCGATATCGGTATGTTCCGCCACCGTGGACAGCTGTCGCACCGCCATCTGAAACGTGGGTGACGTCTCGAACAACGGCTGAGGAGTGTGGTGATGGCCGTTCACGGAAGGCGGCGTTTGTACCGGTGCTGACATGAAAAAGTCTCCTCGGACACGAGAAGCCGATTTATACTTTGGGCCACATCCGATAGGCCGAATAGGGCCTATTTGACCTTTGGCAGTAACGGGCGACAGCGCTAATTCTTTGCCCTTCAAGCCACGGCTACTAAATTATACTCCATAGTCTCACTTCCCATTTCTGGAGGCTAGTACTATGTCGAATTCCCCAAATCTTGCCAAGTCGGAACGGGATGGGAACCGGCTGATTATCGGCTGCGGCTACCTCGGGAAGCGGGTGGCGCAGCAATGGATGGGCCACCACAACAAGGTCTTCGCGCTCACACGCAGCCCGTCGCGCGCTGAACAATTGCGCTCGGAGGGATTCGAGCCGATTGTGGGTGACGTCTTGCAGTCAGAATCGCTCGGAGAGTTGCCGGAAGTGGAGTGCGTGCTTTGTGCCGTGGGCCACAACCGCCGTCCCGGACATT
>DATGHS010000459.1:0-2610 GCA_035307785.1 Gemmataceae bacterium | reverse complement strand
TCTCGACAGCAAGGATGCGCTCATGCTCGCAGGAAGCCTTCGCTTCTCGTATTTTCAAGCCATCTGGCGGTGCCGGCATTTCTGGTTCTCGCTGGTGCAACTGGATTTGCGCACGCGCTACCGCCGGTCGATTCTCGGCCTCGGCTGGTCGCTGCTCAACCCCGTCGCCATGACCGCCATCCTGTGCGTGGTCTTCCACAAGCTTTTTCACATGTCGGTGACAGAGTATGCACCGCACGTGCTCTGCGGCCTGGCCATCTGGAATTACATCACGAGCTCCACGATGCAGGGTTGCCATGCGTTCTTCCAGGGTGAATCGTACATCCGCCAGTGCTCGATGCCGCTCGCCATCTTTCCGCTGCGCACCGCGCTCGGCACCACATTCCATTTTCTAATCGCGCTGTCGGTCGTCGTGCTGCTGGTCATTGGCCTGGGGTTATTGGGTTATCGGCAGCTGCATCTGCTTCCGCTCATCAACATTGTGCCTGCTGCCGTCATGTTGTTCTTCGTCTGTTGGTCGCTGTCCATTCTCGCCGGCATGGCGAACGTGTATTTCCAGGACACGCAGCATCTGCTCGAAGTCGGCTTTCAAATGTTCTTCTACGCCACGCCGATCATCTACAAGGCAAATGTGCTGGAAAGCTACGGGTTTGGCTGGGTGCTCGATTACAACCCCGTGGTTGTGTTCTTAAAGCTGATCCGCGAGCCGATTCTGGACGGAACGGCCCCCTCGTTGACGACCTATGTGCAAGCATTCATGATCCTGGCAATTACCTCCGGTTTGGCCAGCTATTTGATGTCACGAGCGCAAAAGAGGCTGATCTTTCATCTGTGAGCGAACGCACACTCCAGGGAATCGAACGCGATGGCCCACATCGATCTCGACGACGTCTCGCTGCACTTTCGGGTCCGCCAGCGCCGGCGCGTGGCTCTGAAAGAGTTCCTGATTCACCGGATGTTTCGCACGTCGGTGAACCCGTTTATCGAAGTGCGCGCGCTCGATCACATCGATTTGCACCTGCGCGACGGCGATCGTGTAGGCATCATCGGTCAAAACGGGGCCGGCAAAAGCACGATGCTCAAGCTCCTGGCCGGCATTTACCCGCCCACCAGCGGCAAGCGCCACGTGGACGGGCGGATCAGTTCGTTGTTCGACATCGCCCTGGGATTTGAGCCGGATTGCAGCGGCTGGGAGAATATGTCGTTTCGCGGCTACCTGCTGGGCGAAACACCGCGCTCCATCGAGGCCAAAAAGCCTCAAATTGCCGAATTCAGTGAACTCGGCGACTTCCTGAATATGCCGGTGCGCTACTATTCGGCCGGCATGCTGGTACGGCTGGCGTTTTCGATTTCCACGGCAATTGAGCCTGACATTCTGCTGGTCGACGAAGTGCTGGCCGTGGGCGACTTGCAGTTTCAGAACAAGGCCCGGCAACGGATGAGCGAGATGATGAATCACGCCAGCCTGATGGTGATGGTCAGCCACGATCTGGAAAGCATCAAAAAGATTTGCAAGGTGGGCATGTGGATGGCCCACGGCCGGATCGTGCAAATGGGACCGGTGGACGAAGTGGTGCGCGCGTACGTGAAATCGGCCCAAAGCGCCGCCAACGCCCCGCTGGCCGCCTAGTGGGAGCTGGCATGGCTGATCCGCTCGTGAGCGTCATCATTGTGAATTACAATGGTCGAAGGTATTTGCCTGATTGCCTCGGCTCGCTCGAACGGCAACGATTGCCGCGTGGCGAATATGAAGTGATCGTCGTAGACAACGACTCGACCGATGGGTCGGTGGAATGGGTCAAGGAAGCGTATCCCGCGGTAAAGGTCATCGCATTGAAGGAAAACGTCGGCTTCGCTCGCGGCAACAATCTTGGGTTGCGACCAGCGCGGGGCGAGTACATCGCGTTATTGAATAACGACGCCGTTGCGGAGCCGAACTGGCTGCACGAAGCGGTGGCGACGTTGGAAGTTTCACCAAAGCTCGGCGGCGTGGCGTCGAAGATTCGGTTTCACGACGACCCGCGGGTTTTGAACAGCACCGGCCTCGTGCTGTACCGTGACGGTCGCGGCGGCGACCGAGGGTTTCGCGAAGAAGACCGCGGCCAATTCGAGCAAGAAGACGAGGTCTTCGGCCCGTGTGGGGCCGCCATGGTAGTTCGCCGGGAATTGCTCGATGATCTCGGCGGCTTCGACGAGCGACTATTTCTGTATTACGAGGACCTCGACCTGGCCTGGCGCGCTCGATTGCGCGGCTGGAGCTTTCATTACTGTCCGAAGGCGGTGGTGCAACACGTGCATTGCGGCAGCGCCGGCGAGTGGTCGCCGCGCTTTTGCTTTTATGTCGAACGCAATCGGGCGCTGGTGAATTGCAAGAACGCGCCGCCGAGCATGGCGCTCAAGACTTCAGTGGGCCTGTTTCTACGGGTGCTGCGCGCCTGGTGGCGCGTGGCCAGCGGCTGGAACCAAAGGGCGTTGCGAGCGGCACACGGGATGGCCTACGCGCAGGCAGCCGCCTCTTTCCTGCTTTTGTTGCCGAGTTGTTTGTGGAATCGTCGCAGAATTCGCGGCGAGCAGCGCCGAGTGTCTGACCATGAGTTAGCGCGGTTTTTT
>DATGHS010000458.1:0-13851 GCA_035307785.1 Gemmataceae bacterium | reverse complement strand
GTCTTTGGTTCGCGCTCCATGTGATAGTTCCAGCGCCAGGTTGCCGGCGCGATCGCGCCGCGTCCGTGAATCCATACACTCCATGCGATGCATGCGAATAGCATCACTCTGGCAAAGCCTGAAAATGGGTAAGCGCTGGGTCGCGCTTCGCGAGCGCTTATTGGTTGCCGGCAAGTCGGAATGTGATCAAACATCCCGCGGATTGCTTGGACTGACAGCAGCACCGCCCACGGCAATACATCGGTGAAATAGCGCGGTCCGTAGCAGCAGCCGCCGTGCCATTCGCTAAAGCAGGCCAATACAGCGAAGTGCCCGCAGATGGCAACCCATACCGGCAGCAACAAACGACGGTTGGGCAGCGTACGGCGGTAGCGAACCAGCCCCCAAGCGAGGAATAAGAGGCCCGGGCAAAAGGTTAGTACTCCGCGTGATGGCGAAATCAACAATCCGCTGGCGTTTCGCAGCAAATGTCCTGTTTCCGGCCGGAACGTAGCATACACCGACGGCGGCAACGGTTGGCCGAAGGTCCAAGTACTCCACGCGACCAATGCCAGCATCGAGACGCTAAAGACGGTGAGGGCAGAAATCAGAATTCGCCAATGGAAGCAAAGCAGATAGCACAAAATCCCAATTGCTGAAACCAGGCTCTGCGGCCGACAGAAATACATCGAAAAGAGACAGCAGCCGAGCAGTGCTCCAGTGCCGATCGTTGACCAGCGCCATCCCCGTGCACTTGACTGATCAAGCCGCACGAGGAACACGATCGCTAGCGCCAAAAACCACACCATCCAGTCGTGTGACCACAAGCCGCGCGACAGCGTACTCCAGATTGGCGAACCGAATCCCCAAAATAGCGCTATCGCCAGGGACCATTTCCAATCCAGAAACAGGCGCGCCAGCCACAGGAACCAGCCCACGCAACCGGCGGCAAGAATGGCCGCCAGCCGGCGTTGCCATTCCGTGTCGCGCTTGAGCGGATCCGTGTATGCCGGATTGTCACCGGAGATTCCGGAACTTTGCCACCAGGCCACGAACGGGGTCGAGAGGAACGAGGAGCCGAGCGGGTAGGCGTAGTAGACGTGTGAATCCCTCGGCAAGCGCGTCACTTGATAGGGCAATGGCCGATCCGGCGGCATGTAGCGATCGAGATTCATGTGGCCGGATTCCAGCAGATTCTCGGTGATGAGCAGTGAATAGCGCGAGTCGCAGATTTGGGGATAGCCGGGCGAGACCCGATAAATGAGCCAGCAAATGAACATCAATGCAATGTAAATCAGCGCTGTACTAAATTGTCTCCATCCTCGTTCCCAGGCTCGGCCGGGGAATGCGCTGTCCGCCAGGCTCTGCCTGGCGCTTCGAGCCGCGAGGCAGAGCCTCGCGGCAGTGCGTTCCCAGGCAGAGCCTGGGACCAAGAGGGTTTGCTTCGCGATGTCAACGATCCGCAGCATGCTCGCCATCCTGGCTTCGGTCTTGGCGAGCGTCGAGCCGTAAGGCCGACGTGGGAACCGCTCCCACGTCGGCCTTACGGCTCGACGCTCGCCTTATCCATGCCGGCGAACATTGTTTGCGCAGGCGGCGCGAATTGGCAAGGCCAAACGCGGCCTACTCGTTTTTGGATTCGCGAACGAAGATATTGGCGAAGTCCATGGGGCCTTCCGGTTGGACAATGAGAGCGCTTTTTTCCGGCAAGGGAGCCACTTTGAGGTCCCCAGAAAGGTTTCGGCCATTCACAAAAACCTGTACCTTTGCGCGCTGAATCACGACCTTGAGACGATTCCATTTGCCGGCATAATCCAGATCGGGCTCATGTCTCAAAGAGATTTTGCCGCCGACGATTTCGGCTTTGCCATCCGATGTCATCTTCAGCGTTATGCCGTCAGGGCCATCGCGAATGATGAACGTAACGGCAGTTGGGTTCTGCCCTTTTTTCTGCGGGAATTTGAAATCGATGATGAACTCACCGTCGCCAAACTCCCTTTCGCTCCGAAATTCCTTTCCCTGCCCATCGTAATGCAGCATCCAATCCTTCGGCTGCCAGTGCTTCTTCGTCTCTTCATCGGCCTTCCACCCCGTCAAGTCGCCGAAGTAAAGGTTCTTGAATCCCTTGTCCACGTCGGCAATCTCCTCCGGCTTCGGGTTCGTGCTTGGCAACTCCTTGATTTTCAAATTGCGAAACCTGCACTCCGAGCCTTCCGACTCCAGCGCGAGGTAGCCTTTGCGCGGATTGCACTTGCTCACGCCGGAAACCACGTGGCCGTTGACTTCCAGGGTGATGCGGCCATCGTTCGCTTCGACGCGGTAGTGGTTCCATTCGCCTTCGCCCTTGCAGTATTCGCCATTCGGCAGGCAGCGGGCCCAGCCTTCGGGGTGCGGGCGGTCGGGCACGCAGGTCGCGCCCCAGATGCTGAACAGGTCGCCCTGGCTGGTGGCTGTAATCTCGCCTTTCTTGTTCTTGTACGTGAGGTTAACCAGTACCTGCACCTCGATGCCTCGGGTATAGCCGGTGCCGATGGCTGGAATCGGGTCGGCCCAGACGAAGAAGCCGCTGTTGCCCACGGCGCCCGGCTTCGGCGGAACGTGCATCCACTCGAAGTCGGCGATGAAGTTCTCGTACTGCTTCTCGGTCCGCAGGTAGCCGGTGGGCTTGCCGGTGGTGATGACCATGCCATCCTTCACGAAAAACGTGTCGGGGTGGCAATTGACGTTCACCCATCCGGTGAGATCCTTGCCGTTGAACATCGGCACAAAGCCGGCGTCTTTGTCGTCGGCGAGGGCCGGGGTGAGGCTGAGCAGAAACACAAAGAAACTGATCACCTTTTTCATGGCTGCTCCAATCGAAAACGTACCATGTCTGCCGCTCGCTGCCCAATTCGTTGCAGAACTTGGGGGGTGGGATGCGCAGATCGGTGCAACGAATGCAACGATGCAACGAATTGGTCACGCCTGGCGGCGAAATATCCTAATAGCTTACAGAGGAAAGACTTACGGCAGAAGCAATTGCCTAGCCGTGCAATCGCCTTTCGTTGCGCGTTCCTGCTACCCACGCCCCTATAGTCGACGCCAGCAACGAATTGACTCCTGGTTAACTAGGGTGGGCGGTACGAAACTGCTTGCGGTGGCCCAAGTAGGGATGAACCACCTATCGCATGCCTCGCTATTTTTTCTTCACTCTTTCGAGTTCAAATTTCGCGCCCTCTTTATGTTCGATGATCAGCTTTTCGTCTGTTAGTGTGGGGACCGTAAACTGCCGGGCGTTGTAGATCAGCTTGTCGCCTTCAATCGCATAGGCACCCTCGTGCTTTTCCGGACCGTCTAAATCAAATTCAATAACAAGCTTTCCGTCCTTTGTGAACTTGAAAGACGCTCCCTTTGGGGGGCCACCAATTTCATTCGATTTCACAAGCTTCCAATCGCCAACTAGTTTGGCCTTGTCGATCTTCTCATCGGCCCGAACGAGGCCGTGCGAGGCGACCAACGCCACACCTAGCAGCAAATAGTCGAATGCCTTCATGTGCTCCTCCACGTTGGAGTAGTGACGGCGGGCCGGCCAACCCTACGCGCTCAGAACCGCCTGAAGGCGGTACTACGAACAATCATTCCTTCGTGATCGTCTCATCCAAATTCAGCAGCACGCGCGAAACCACGGTCCATGCTGCCAAATTCCCCGGCGACACGCCTTTGGGCAACTCCGGCGGGTGAGCTGGGTCGCTCCCGGCAATGTCCCACGGTTTCGCGGCAGGCTTGGCGAACTTCGCATTTTCGCTTTGCAGCAGTTCCAGCAAGATTGTCGTTTCCCGCTCTGTCGGCTTGCGCGAAACGCAACGCCGGAAAGCGTAGACCAACCGCTCGCCATCAGTTGCTCCGCCTTCGCGCGCTGTTTTCAGGGCAAGCGCTTGCGCGCATTCCAGGAACAGCGGCTCGTTCAGTGTCATCAGCGCTTGCAGCGGCGTGTTCGTGCGTGGCCGGCGGACGCAGGCGAAATCGCCGTTGGGGGCGTCGAAAGTTTGCAAGGCAGGGTAGGGGACTGAGCGATAACGGAACGTGTACATGCCGCGCCGGTAACGTTCGGGACCCTTGTCCTCGGGCCAGATCTTTGGGCCGTAACTCACCGGCGGCACGATCATGAAACCGGGCAGGGGAGGAAAGACGCTGCGGCCGCCGATTTCCGGGTTCAGCAAGCCGCTAGCGGCGAGGAAAACGTCGCGCACCAGTTCGGCATCGACGCGGAGGCGAGGACCGTGCCAGAGGAGGCGGCTGGCAGGATCAAGCAATCTCGGATTTCGGATTTCGGATTTCGGATTGTCGTTACTGGAATCGGCAATGGAGGATGATTGCCGGTAGGTGGCAGACATCACAATTTGCTTGTGCAACTTCTTCAGGCTCCAGCCGTTGTCCATGAAATCGACGGCAAGCCAATCGAGCAATTCCGGATGCGACGGCGGCTCGCTCTGCGAGCCCAGGTCTTCACTGGTGCTGACGAAGCCGGTGCCAAAGTAGCTTTGCCAGATTCGGTTGACCAGCGCACGCGCGGTCGTCGGCGATTGGCGGTCCACGAGCCAGCGAGCGAATGTCAAACGATTTAACGAGCCGGAAGCGTTAGCGACGGATGCAGGCGAGCCAGGAGCATTAGCGACTGGGGGAAGCGGATTGAGGAAGTCGGGCACACCGACAGAAACCATTTCCCCCGGCTTCAGAAAATCGCCGCGCTTGAGCATATGCGTCTCGCGCGGTTGGTCGCGATGGGCCAGCACCAATTGCGATGAGCCTTCGGGATGCTGCTTCCACAAGGCCTCGATCTTATCGTTGCCTTCCTTCCATTCCGGCGCCGTTGTGCGCCAGAAATGGAAAACCGCCTCGTCTTCCGCCGGCGTTCGTTTATCTTGACCGCGTTCCACGCTGGCTCGAATTGCACTCGGCAGCGGATCGGCGACAGCATTCGCCTCATCGGTCACTGAGAATCTGAAGCGGCCCAGGTTGTTATTCTGGTTGTCGTCGCTGTTCCAGCCGCCGTGGTTCTGCGTGAGTTTGAACGTGAGGATCGCGCCCTTCTCAAAGCTGATCGGTTTCTCGAAAACAAACACGGCCTTGCGCGGCACATTGCTGCGGCCGGGGCCGATGTCGATGCCCCACGCGGTGTCGTCCTTACCATCAATTGCGTATTCGATTTTTCCCGTGATGCGCTTCTTGCCGGACTTGTCATCGAAAATTGCTTCCAGCGGTTTGTCCGCCGGATTCACGTCGGCGGTAGCGCGAATGATCTTCACTTCCTTGCGCTGCTCCGGATGATCGGCGGGGGCAGCGACTACCCGGAATTCCGTGAGCGCGAACAGGCCGTAGATCGACCGGCCCGGGCCGCCCAGCGGCAAATTCGGATCGTTCAGCAACTCGAGCCGCACGGCGGTAATGTTCTTCAAGTCGGTCTTGGCCGGGAACTCAGTTGTGTGTTTGGTCGGTGCGTAGCCGGCTGCCAGGACCGACGAATCATCGAGCACGTAATGCTTTTGCCCGCCGCTGGCATCGTCTTCCGGACGGACGATTTGCCACTTGGGTTGCTTGCCGCGAATCGAGTCTTCCCAGGCGTGCATTTGCTTCAGCCAGTCCGGATGGCGATGTTTCAGGTCCTCTTCAATTTGCCGAATCTGGCGAAAAATGGCTTCGCGCTTGATCTGCTCCTGCGGCGTGTACACGGCCACGTTTGCTTCGTAATCGTTGTTCAGAAATGCGAACATGCGGTAGTAATCGACCTGTTTCAGCGGGTCGTACTTGTGGTCGTGGCACTGGGCGCACTGGATGGTGAGGCCCAGAATTCCCTTGCCGATGGCATCCATACGGTCGAACATGGCTTCCATCCGGAATTGCTCGGGATCGACCCCGCCCTCTTCGTTCAGCATGGAATTGCGCAGGAAGCCGGTGGCAACGATCTGGTCCTGGGTCGGCTTCGGCAGCAAATCCCCGGCGATCTGCTCAATAATGAACTGATCATACGGCAAATCGCGGTTGAGCGCATTGATGACCCATTCGCGGTAGAACCAGACCTGCCGCGACTTATCTTTCTCAAAACCATCGGAGTCGGCATAGCGGGCAGCATCGAGCCATTGCCTGCCCCAGCGCTCGCCATAGTGCGGCGAAGCGAGCAACCGGTCCACCAAGTTCTCATAGGCTCTTGCGCTCTTATCGGCGAGGAAGGCATCGACCTCTTCCGGTGTGGGCGGCAGGCCGGTCAAGTCGAGGCTGAGCCGGCGAATAAGCGTGATGCGATCGGCCTCGGGTGAAGGATGTAGGCCTTCTTTTTCGAGCCGGGCTAGAATGAAGCGATCAATGTCATTCCGAACCCAGGAAGAATTGGCGACGCTGGGAACCGCCGGCCGCACGGGTGGATGAAAGGCCCAATGGTTCTTGGCGTTCTTTTCCTCGGCGCAGGCTGCCAACGAGAGCGCGAAGATGCAACAACTCAACATCGTGACTATGCAAACGGATCTCACGTAATGCTCCGGCCAATGTGCATGCCAAGGTGGGATACTGTTTTGGACATCATACAACGATAGAGCGAGAACTGACAGATTCCGCAGGCTTTCGGCAGTGGGAAGAAGCCCAATGGCGCAATACCCGGATTTGATTCTCGGTATCGACGGTGGCGGTAGCCACACGATCGCGGTGCTGGCCGAGCGGGCAAGCAATGGCCGAATTCTGGGACGAGGGGAAGCCGGGCCGTCCAACATTCAATCCGTTGGCGATGCGGCCTTGCGTGCGCTTGAGGAGGCAATAGCCGGCACATTTGCGAATACCGGGCGGGCGAGAGGAAGCGTTGCTGCCGCTGTTCTTGGACTTGCCGGTGTCGATCATCCAGACGCCGTCAAGGTTATACGTGCCTGGGCGGAGCGGTTTGGTTTAGCGGACAGATTGAAGGTCGAGAACGATTCAGTCTTGTTGCTGGCCGCCGGCACGCCGCAAGGGTGGGGGCTCGCGGTCGTTGCCGGCACCGGCTCAATTGCCTTTGCGCGCAATCGCGATGGCCGTATGGAGCGCTCGGGCGGCTGGGGGTATGTGCTGGGAGACGAAGGCAGCGCTTACAGTCTGGGGTTGGGAGGCCTACGGGCTGTAGCTCGCGCATCCGATGGTTCCGCTCCGGCAACGATTTTAACACGCACACTGCTTGCGCGCATGAACTTGCGCGAGCCGCTGGAAATGATCGAGGCCGTTTATCGCGGCGATTGGGATCGCGCCCGTATCGCCACGCTGGCGCCGTTGGTAGGAGAAGCGGCCGAAAGCGGTGACGCGGTGGCAGCTGGAATTGTGGCGTTGCAAGCGCGCTTGCTCGCCGAAACCGTAGTGGCGGCGGCGCGGAAGGTTGAGCTGCCAAGAGACCGCGTGCCGCTAGCGCTGACCGGCGGTCCCATTCTCAATGGGCAGCATTACCGCGAACATTTCCTCTCGGCGCTGCGCAAACTGGATCTAAACCCGGACCCGGTGGCGCTCGTTCACGACCCGGTCGAAGGGGCAATTCGGATCGCGAGAGAGTTGGCTTGAAGCGTAGCACCGAACTTGTTTCGTTCAATGCTGCGCCCGAACGGAACAAGTTCCGTGCTACTTTCAATACTTAGACGTTTCCTGTCGACGAGGGCGCTTCAGTTCCCTTCTTTCTTAGCACACGCGCTTGAATGAAGGAGTTAACACAAAGCGCCACATAGATCGCACAAATCAGCGCCAGCATGTTCTGCGCGATCGCCTTGTGCCGGTGGACCTCATCGAGCGCCGGCGAGCCGGTGAGCAGTGCCGGAAGCTTCGAAGCGCCCATCACCAGACCACCGACAACGCCAATTAATCCAACCGCAGCTGCGGCGTGCATCGCGTGCTTGCGAAGGTTGCTCTTCAATGCCAGCACGCCAAGAATCAGCAGCACAACTCCGAAATAGGCCGGCATGGCCGCAGTGGGGCTCTTGCTGACGGATTCGACAAAAGTGAAGATTCCGTAAACAATTAGGAGCACACCAAACAGGATCGTTATCCGCGGCATAGTAGCCTCGCGATTTGAATTTCAGAACTCAGTACAATGAGCGGCTCATGCGAGCGTCGCACTCGGTCAGGTTATGCGTCTGGATAAACTCGACAAGCAACCAAGAAAATGCTTGACCGTGCGGCCCAGGTGGGTATAGTGGCATCTGCCTTCGCAGTGCTTGCGGCAGAGGCACTTTATTTGGCGAACCGATACGAACCTGCATGGGAGCCAAACCATTTTGATGCTTACGGCGCTTGCAAGCCCATCCTCGCGCTTTGTGCCGAGATTGTAGTGGGATCCAAAAACCGGAAGTGAGGCGCCCTCGTACAAAGCGGGTTCACCAAAGCCGCTGCCGGCACTGCGAAGGTTTTTTTTGATTTTTTTTGTATCGTTCATGAGAACTTCACCAGCTGATCGCTAAACTGTTTTCAGCTGATGAGTTAGAGCAAAACTCAGGATCGGTCTTGGTTCGATTTGGGGTAGAGACAGAACGCGGACCGAAAGGAATCCAGCTCCGTAACTCTTGAAGCAATCGGAACTTTGTGCGAAAGCAGCGCTTTTTTTCATTTGGACGATTTTTCGATTGACTGAGAAAAAAAAGACGGTAGTTTACTTCCCAATGCGACCCACTTCCCGCCAGCTCAGGGCGGGGCCACTATGGAAGAATTCATGAAGTTCCCAATGCCGCATGCCGCATTCGCAGGGACAATTCGCTCGCGTGTCCATTCTACTGGCATGCCTTCTCGGTGGGTCTTCAGTGCAGGAAGCCTGGTCTTTCCTGCGGATCTGAGACGAGTGTGACTCGCCGGCAACACTCGTCAGCAATCGAAGATTTAGTTTGACTTGTCTTGCGATCAATGAGAAGAGATCGAAAGGATTCTTTTTCGCTTTGCGAGGGATCGCAAAGGCGTTCCGGAAGGAACCGGTAATCCGACCGATTCAGCCGATCCGCCAAGGGCCAGGGACGGCCCAACGACAAGCGACAGGGACTGTCGAGGTCGGGTGGGGCGAGGCGTACGATCAAGCCACCTCAGTGACCGGCTGAATCGGTTTTTTTAGCTCTGCAGGGACCGCAGGGCCAAGCGCGGCCGGAGACGCAAACGATTTGCGTCTGCCGGCCATGTTTATTTCCAGCGGGACATGAACGACAAAAAGGACGCCAAGGACACAAAAAACAAGGTCATTGTGTCCTTGATGGCCTTTGAATTTCTCGGGTGGGTATACGAAGACTACAGAGAAAGTTAATCCACTCGGAGCCACGAGCGCATTCCAAGCCAGACCAGCATGCTCACCGAGCGCGCTGCTTCTCTCATGTTGACTTTTGATGCGCCGGCTCGGCGGTTCTCGAAAATAATCGGGTGTTCGCCCAGCCGGCAGCCGGCTCGGAAACAACGATAAAGCACTTCCTGTTGAAATGAGTAGCCACGCGATTTCACCAAATCGAGCCGCGTTTCGCGCAGCTTCGCCACGCGGTAACAGCGAAAGGCGCCGCTCGCGTCCTTCACCGGCATGCGGAAGAGGATGCGCACCATCGAATTCACGCTGCGGCTAATGACTTTCCGCGGCAGCGGCCAATTCCTGGTGCCGCCGCCCGTCACGTAGCGCGAACCAATCATCACGTCATGGTCGCTCATGCCGGCCAGCAGATGCGGGATTTCGCCGGGCGGATGGCTGAAATCGGCATCCATGTTCAAATGGAAATCGTAGCCATGCTCCATCGCATATTGCATCGCGGCCAAGAGGGCAGTGCCGAGACCCAGCTTTCCGGGCCGGTGCAACACGCGAATGCGCGAATCGTGCGCGGCGAGTTCGTCGGCCAGTTGGCCAGTGCCATCCGGCGAGTTGTCGTCGATAATCAAAATGTCGGCGTGGGGCGCGTGCTGCTGAATGGCGTGCACGAGGGCAGCCAGATTGTCGTGCTCGTTGTACGTGGCCAGGGAAACCAGCAAGCGGGCGGCCGCGGCGGCAGCCGGCTGGCCGTTGCTGGAAACGAAATCCGCAGGCGAGGCGGCGTTTGGCACTTGCATCGTTAAAGTCCCCGTCGCTATTCTGAGTAGGTCAGGCTTGCCAGCCTGACCGCTGCGGCTTCAGTCGGGCTGGAAAGCCTGACGTAAATATGACGCGGCTGCGCTAGGCTTGTTTTATCCATACGATGTCGGAAAGCCTGTTTTATTCCCAAGGCCGGCATCCGCTATAATCGAATACACCGGCTGTTGTTTCCGTGGGGAGAATTCGCACACATGGCTACGATCGACATAACCTGCCCGAATTGTGGCAACACGAGCAAGGGGCCGGATACCGTTCGCGGCAAGAAGATTCGCTGCAAGAATTGCGAGCATGTTTTCCTGGTGCCCGAGGCCGCGACCGTTGCAGCCCGCAAGCCGACCAAGCCAGCGGAAGAAAAGACGCTGCCGCCGCAACCCGTTGAGGACGAGGACGAGATTGCCAAGATTCCGTTCGGAATGGTTGAAGAAAACCTGGCTCCGCGCTGCCCGCATTGCGCGCTACCGCTCGACCCGCCCGATTCTGCGATCTGCCTTCACTGCGGCTATCACATGCGGAAACGGACGCGCGCGGCCAAAAAAGTCGTCTTTGAGCACACGTTCGGCGACTACGTGATGTGGCATCTGCCCACCGTGGGCTATTTCTTTCTCATTTGCATCTTGCTCGGGCTCGACGCGCTATGCGTTATCAGATGGTACCCGGACCTCGTGGAGAATTCTTTGGTGGGGGACGTCTTTGGCGAACCGCTGTCGCGGTCCTGCATGTCGTTGTGGACGGTGGTCATTAGCCTGTTTTTCATCTGGAAAATGGGGAAATTCATCATTGTCAAGCGGCTGATGCACTTTACGCCGCCGGAAGAGGAAAAGAAAATGTCGCAAGGCTTCATGGGTTGAGGAGAGGCATTCTGAAGTCTCGGTTTCATTTTCGTTTGTGAGTTCGACATGTTGGCCAAGCTGAATACGTTCGCCCTCGTGGGCATCGACGCGGTGCCCGTGGAAGTAGAGGTGGATGTATCCGGTGGCATGGCGAAGACGCTGCTCGTGGGCCTGCCGGAAATGGCGGTGCGGGAAAGCATCCACCGCATTGAGCGCGCACTGGCCAACCTCGGCTATGACCGGCCGCGTGGCCGCACCGTAATTAACCTTGCCCCGGCGGATCTTCGCAAAGACGCCGGGGCTTTCGATTTGCCCATTGCGCTCGGCATGCTGGTGGCCACGCACCAGCTACTTCCCGAACAACTCGCCAATTTTGCCACGGTCGGCGAACTCGCGCTCGACGGCAGCGTGCGGCCGATTCGCGGCGCGCTGTCGATGGCGATGGCCGCTCGCGAGCGCAACGTCAAGAAGCTTATTGTCCCGGCTGCCAATGCCCGCGAGGCGGCCGTCGTCGAAGATACCGATGTATACGGCGTGAATAGCCTCGCCGAAGCCGTGGGGCTGATATCCGGCCGCATCGAAGTCGAGCCAGTGACCAGCGGCATGGACGAGATCACGGCCAAGCTAAATCAATATGCCGAAGACTTTGGCGACGTGCGCGGGCAGGAATTCGCCAAGCGCGCACTCGTGGTGGCCGCTGCAGGGGGACATAATGTTCTGATGATCGGTTCGCCGGGCACCGGGAAGACGATGCTGGCACGTCGATTGCCCACGATTCTGCCGCCGCTCACGGCGGGGGAGAGCCTCGAAACGACGCGCATCTACAGCGCCCTCGGCCGGCTCTGCCCCGGCGAATCGCTCCTTACGGTGCGGCCATTTCGCGATCCGCACCACACGATCAGCGATGCCGGCATGGTCGGCGGCGGCACGATTCCGCGGCCTGGCGAAATCAGCATGGCCCACAACGGCGTCTTATTTCTGGATGAGTTGCCGGAGTTTCACCGCCGCAGTCTGGAAGTATTGCGCGAGCCGCTGGAAAAAGGTCAGGTAACAATTTCGCGGTCCACGATGGCAACGACGTTCCCAGCCCGTTTTATTCTGGTGGCGTCGATGAATCCTTGCCCTTGCGGCTACATGGGCGACCCGAAGCATGTGTGCAAATGCTTGCCGATGGCCGTGGAGAAGTACATGGGCCGCGTTTCCGGCCCCCTCTTAGATCGTATTGACCTCCATATCGAGGTCCCGGCGGTGCCGTTTTCGGAGCTGCAAGCCGGTCGCGATGGCACCAGCAGCATTGGCATGCGCGAGCAGGTGCGCAAAGCCCGCGCCACTCAAACAGCACGTTTCGGCAACGAAAGCCTCAATAGCCGCATGACCAGCCGGCAACTGCGTAAACATTGCGTGCTGAACGAGGAAGGCCAGGGTTTGCTAAAGTCCGCGATGGAAGACCTGGGCTTGAGCGCCCGGGCCCACGACCGAATTCTCAAAATGGCCCGAACAATTGCCGACCTGGACGGGGCGGAGCAAATCCTGGTGCCGCACTTGAGTGAAGCGATCGGCTATCGGAATTTGGATCGGCGGCTGTGGGCGAAGTAGCTTTTTTGGCCCACGGATGAACACGGACTTCGTAGCACAGATGAACACGGATCAATCAGGGGATTTAACCGGCTCCAATCTTTGATCCGTGTTCATCCGTTCCAATCCGTGTTCATCCGTGGGCTGCCTGTTAGCCTCCTTCACGACCTTCCCCGTCGCGGCCCATTGCTCGGCTTGTTCCGTCACGCGCAGGAACGTCGCTTCAATCTTGTCGCGCCATTCGCGCAGCTCGTCGTAGCTCAAATCCGGCGGCACGGCGATGGGCGGATGCGCGAACACATACACATTGCTAAACGGCTTCGGAATGGCAAAGCGGTCCCAGCTTTTCAGGCGCCAGCAGCGCGAATAGCCGACGCCGACGAGGATGATCGGCAGTCCTGTCCGTGAAGCCAGCATAACGAGGCCAACCTGCACTTCGCGGCGCGGGCCGCGCGGGCCATCGGGGTTGATGAGCAAGTGCGTGAACTCGCTCGCCTTGGCCATTTCCACCAGAGCCGAGCCGCCGCCGCGCGACGACGAGCCGCGCACCACGTCGCCGCCCAGATGCTGACAGACACGGGTGATCAATTCACCGTCCATGTGATGGCTGATGAGCACGTGAATCTTCGTGCGGAACATGCACGGAATCATTAGCGATTCGTGCCAAAAGGCGTAGAGAAATTTCTCCTTGTGATGATCCACGGGGTGCACGCGGCCACAAATGGCGAAACCGTTGTAACGCAGCGTGGCAATCCAGATGCGCACCATCCAGGCGAGGAGGAAGGCGATGATGCGAAGGAGAAGGGGATTGCGAATCTTCATGATCGGCATCCATGCCAGAACTCATTAACCACGGATTACACGGATGGCACGGCTAAATCGCCGAATAACGTGCCCTGTCTTATCCGTGAAATCCGTAGTTTTGTTTTGCAACATTCGCCAGGCATGGTACACCCACCACTGGCTGCAACCCAAGGCCAAAATGCACCAGAAGAACCGCAGCGGCGGCGCTTGCCAGGGGCCGTACCACCAGCAAATTGCGCCCCAGACCATTCCCCAAGCGCCGAGGATGAGCATGCCGGCACGCGCTGGCGGACAGTCTCGCCAGTACAAGCCAAGTGCGAGAAATGCCGGTGCCAGCAACGGCACAAACCAGCGCACCGATACGCAATAGCCTGAGTAATTGTTCGAATTTGCGGCATAGACCATGGTGGTAGCCGCCGACCATAGCAAGAAGCAGAATAAAGCCGGCTTTTCGCGCAGCGGGCGGAGAAGCAGCGTTGGCAGCGCGAACAGCAGCGTGAACAGGATCGGGTTGTGGCCGAGAAATCCTTTTTGGCCAAACAAGAGATCGACGCAGTAGATCAGAAACTTCGTAATGCTTGGATGCTGCCAGTGCCC
>DATGHS010000457.1:0-21657 GCA_035307785.1 Gemmataceae bacterium | reverse complement strand
TGGCAATCGGTGCAACCGAGCCGAATCGTGTCCTTCCGGTGTGGATCGCCCACCGTTTGATGGCATTGCACGCAGCCAGCGCTCTTGGACAGCTTTTCGGCATCGGTCTGCTTCATCAACTGCACGCCGGCCAACTCCGGTGGCAGCGGAAAGGGCTCGGTAAATGCTATCGCATCCAGCGGAGTTTGCGTCTGGGAATATGCTTGGCGGCCCGTGTGCGGAAGGACGAGCCATCCTACCAGCAAGGCAACCACGCCGGCCAGTACGGTGCCCGCCATTCGAATCCGATTGAAACGCGCGCTGCCGAGCATGGGTATTCTCCTGTCAACCAACCTCTTACAGTCCGCTAGTCACCACTCACCAACTCAATACGCCAAGTTCACTTCGATAAAGCCCGCGATCAGAATTCCGGCGTTGCCGCGCAGCCGGCTGTAGATTTCGCTGAAGCCGGTCGACGGAATTAGCGACGAAATGCCGCCAATCAAAATGCATCGGTTGTTCAAGAACGGCCGGTATTCGACGCCGGTGCTCAAATCCGTGCCGATGTTGCGGTCGATCTTGCTGTCGAAGAGAAACGTTTGCAAGACGGCCGTTTTGTCGAACCAGAGGTAATTCACGTTGTTGATCGAGCGCAGTTTCGGCGTGATATCGAAATCCATTCCCGCGTTCACTAGCCATAGCCCCGGGTTCACGAAATTCGGCTGCCCCTGAATCTTGCTCGAGCGCAAGTCGGGCACCAGGCTCTGCCGCTGCACGAGTTGTACACCGAAGAGCGGAATCACCTGTCGCTGCCAAAAACTGAACTCGCCACCCGCAAAGTTCGGATTATCCATGATCGTGTCGAAGCCAGTGGCATGGTGGTCGTTCGGGTTGCCGTCGCCGGAAGCCCAGAACATCGACGTGCGGAAGCGGGCCCAGTCGCGGTCATATGAGAGTTCGACCGCCGCCATTTCGGCATTGATGTCCTGCGGCGTGTTGCCAATCGGGTTGATGCTATCGCGGCCCACCACCCAGTAGAAAGCGTGCGAGATGTTGTACGGGCCAATGTGGCCGTCGCCGGCAAGGCCCAGGTAGACGGCATTCACTTCATGCTGCTGAAACACGCCGGTAGGATCGGGCCGCACCAGAAAGCCGTTGGTATCGAACTTGAAACTGGGCCGGTCGTTGTCGTAATGGATGCTGCCTTCAATGGTGTAACCGGGGAAAATGAAATCCTGCCGATAATAATTGGCAATCAGGATATTCTGATTGCGGTCATAGAACGTGTTCAGCCCGCTGTTGGTGTCCTTTTCGGCCGGGCGGAAATAGATGAGGTTGAACTGGTCGCGGTTGCCGTTGAGCGTGCCGAACAGCCGCACCGCCCGGTTGGTGTCGCTGAATATGAAGCCGCGGAAATCGCTGGTGAACGGCTGCGAGCCGAAGCGGATCGACATGAAATCGTATTCCGGGCTCAGGTCGAACAGCTTCTTTTCCACGAAATACTCTTCGAGCGTTCCCCAGACGCGGAAACGATTGTCGCCGAAGGTGACATCCGGGCTTACCTGGGCCAGTTCGCTCACCGTGAGGAAGTTCATGTTGAACACGGGCGTGAGGCGGATGCGCCAGTCCACCGGTTTGAACGCCGCATCGCCGTGGAACAAGTCGAACGATAGCCGGAAGAACTGTTCCATCACGATCTGATTGGGCCTGCCGAAGAAGTCGAATTCGCCGGGCAACAGCGTGCTCTCGAATGGCGTCGTTTGCGAAGGAATCGCACGCGGTTCAAACAGGCTTAGGCTGCTGGCCGTGAAGATAAAAAACGTGTGCTGGCCGATGATGGGGTAATCGCCCTTGAGCACGTTTTGGTTGTACGGGTCCCAGCGGTTGCCAAGCATGTACGGGTAATCGTCGTCGCGTGGATGGCCGCGCTGGTAGCGGTCCCATTCGGGAAAGCCGATGCGCCAGCGAACTTCGGTGGGCAGATAATCGGGGCTGGGTCCCGGCCCGACGCGCGGCAGTACGCCGCTGGGGCCGGTGTAGCCGAGCGGCGGATCGACCGGTGTAAGCAAGAACTCGGCGGGCGCTGCTTCGGTTGCAGCCGGCGCAGCCGGCTGAGCCGGCAACTTGTCCGGCGGCGTGAGCACCGGCGGCCGCGTTTGGGATAGCGACGGATCGGTGAGCTTCGGAAGCTGGTATGGAAATTCCGGCTCCGGCGGCGGCAACTTCTCCGGTAGCTGAGCGCTCGCTTGCGTCGTCGAGGGGGGCTGGCCTTGCAAGTAAAAAGCGGGCGCCGGCGGTTCGGGCGGCGACTGCGCGCACGCCGGAAGACCGAACAGGAGCGCAAGCACTCCTGCCCCCATGGCCCAGCCATAAGCGCGCACGTGCCTCATCCTGAAATCACTTCCTGTTGAGCCGCACCGCCTCCTTCTTGAGAAATTCCGGCTTACGCAGTGAATATCGGTAAATTCAGCGCGAATCTTGACGGATTTGCGGCCTGTGCGAGGTGGGCAAGATGCGGGGGATGAGGAAATAGACTTTGAGCCGGGAGCGCCAGCGACCGGATGTAGGGCGCAAAACATCGGTTGGGATCGCCCTATTTGGCGGCCCAGCGCCCATTGCGTAAGTGAAGGGGCGTTTCGTTTCCGTTTCACCGAAAAAGACACACCCCCCGTGAAACGAAACACTTTTTCGTGAAATCAAATGTACATTTGAGTGACTTTCCACGATCCGGATCGTACACTGCGGAGCGCGCACCGTGGCTAATTGTCAGCAACCACTTGACCTCGAGATGAATGCGCCGCATCCGGCAATACCCGGTCGCTCGCGCTGCCGGCTCAAAGGACGAATTCCTTGATTCCCCACTGGAACCGGGATACTATCACTCTCATCCCAACAATCGTGACTGCCGGCGCCATTGAGGGTGGAGTGCATGTCTGCCGAACGGCCCCCGAACGAAAAGCTCCCTTCGCCGGCCAATGACGTGACCGTCACCAACACTCCCGGCGCGCCGCCTACCAGCGCGGCGCCGCCGGATGGCACGTGGGGCCAGACTCCCGACGAGTTGGACAGCTCGGCCAGGGCATCCAAAGGCGCGTTGTTCATTGTGCCGGGCTATGAGATTTTGGAAGAACTCGGCCAGGGCGGCATGGGCATTGTGTATCGAGCCCGCGAACTTCGGCTCAAACGCGAAGTTGCCCTCAAGACCATTCACATCGAATACCTTTCCGACGCGAAAGTAATCACCCGGTTTGTGGATGAGGCCCACATCGTGGCCCAGTTGCAGCACCCGGCCATTGCGCCCATTCACGATTTCGGGACATTGCCCGATGGCCGGCCGTTCTTCACCATGAAATGGGTGAAGGGCGACACGCTACAAGACCTGCTGCAGGGTCGGCCGGCGCCCTCGACGAACCTGTTCAGCTTCGTGCAAATCTTTGAAAGCATGTGCGATTGCCTGGCTTATGCTCACGAACACCACGTGCTGCACCGCGACCTGAAGCCCGGCAACGTAATGGTGGATGAGCGCTTCCATATCGTCCATGTGATGGACTGGGGCATCGGCAAGGTCCGGCCCGCAGCTTCGGAAGGTGATGCCAGCGCTCCCGCCCCAGGCACTGTCATCAATACTCCGCGAAGAAGCAAGGTAGAATCCACTGATGGCGCACTGGGCACGTATGCGTGGATGCCACCGGAGCAGGCGAACGGACTGATCGAGCAGATTGACGCCCGCAGCGATGTGTTCGGCCTGGGTGCAATCTTGTGCGAGATTCTGACTGGCCAGCCGCCCTACTGGAGCGAGCATCCAAGCCGTGAAGTGTGCTGCGGGGAAATCCGCTTTGCTGCCGAAAACGGCGATACGAAAGCTGCATGTGACCAGCTCACGCGCTGCGGCGCTGATCCCGATCTAATCAAGCTGGCGCAAGAGTGCTTGCAAAAAGACCGCGAACGACGGCCGGCTAATGCCCGCGCGGTGCTCGAACGAATCCAGATGTACCGACGCGAGCAGGAAGAGAAGAGTAGAAAAGCGGAGGCAGCGAAAGCCGAAGCGCAAGCCGGTCTGGCCCGAGCCGAAGCTGCAAGGGCCGAAGCCGAGGCGGCGAAGGCCCGGGTGCAAGCGGGAAAGACACGAACCTTGGCATATGGGTTGGCAGGGATTGCCCTATTGCTTCTGCTGGGACTCGTCGTTTTTGCAAAACTGCACAGTGATGCAAATCGGGAACGGAACAAGGCGCAAGAGGCTGCCGGCAAGTTAGGAAATGCACTTGCGAAATTGGAGAAGACGTCGCAAGAGAAGTTGAGCTTACAAAAAAGCCTCTTGGACATGCGCCTAGCACCTTCGTATTGGGAGGGAAACCGAATCGGCTGGCTCCTGAAAGCTTTGGACGGACAGCGGCCGGAAAACACAGGCGGGAGGGATATAAGAGGCTTTGAATGGTATTTTTGGCGCCATCGCTGTCTTAATACAATGCGGACGTTCGAGTTGGACGCGCAAATCGTGATCTACAGCCCCAATGGCAAGCAAATCGCCTGTCGAGATGCGGACTCGTGGTACATTCTGGATGCGAGCACCGGCCAGGAACTAATCTCCCGGCGCATTGAGGAAGGTAATATCGATTCCATGACTTACAGCAGCGACGGAAAACTGGTCGCGGTTGGCTCTAACGACGACAACACGCGGTTGTGGAAAGTGCAAAATGGCGAACTGAAACGGACTTTAAAGGGACAATGTGCAGCATTCCATCCGGATGGCCGGCATCTGGCCACAGGGAGTTCGGATGGGATTGTCCGCGTTTGGGATATCGACAGTGAAAAAGAAAAACCAAGCGAGTACCGCACGGGCGGCAAGCTCAATTGCGTAGCCTATAGCGCGGACGGCGGACGGCTCGCCGCGGCCGGCGCGCTCCAGGGCAAAAACCCCAATAACGAAGATTCTGGTTCGATCAACATTTGGGACCTGGCCAATGGCGGCGAGACAACCGACTTATCGGGTCGCACGCGAGAAGTGACTGAAATCGCTTTTAGTCCAAACGGAAAAACACTCGCAGCGGCGAGCTCAGACAGCAAAATCCGCCTGTGGGACGCTGCCACAGGAGCGAGCCCGAGGCTTCTCGAAGGACACCAAGGCCGCGTCAATTCTGTCGTTTTCAGCCCGGATGGTCAGTGCCTGGCATCAGGGAGTGCTGATCAAACGGTCCGCGTTTGGGACGCAGCAATCGGCGAGCAAATTCTCATTTTGCGTGGTCATACCGACGGAATTTACTCCGTCGCCTTCAGTCCCGACGGGCAACATATCGCCTCGGCCGGTGGTGACCGAACGGTTCGGATATGGGATGCGATCAATGGGCAAGCGCCGCTTACACTTACAGGCCACCAGAAGGAAGTTTATAGCGTGGCCTTCAATCAATTCGGTCACATTGCTACGGGCAGTGAGGACGGCACGGCCAAATTGTGGGACGCGAGCACCGGCCAGACGATCCGGGCCCTCCCTAGACACACGGCAAGCGTCAACGGCGTGGCGTTCAGCCCCGATGGCCAGTTGCTGGCCACCGCCAGCGACGACAACACCGTTATCGTGTGGGAAGTAAAGACTGGCCGAGAGAAATTCCCTCTCAAGGGCCACACGAAACAGGTCTGGGCTGTCGTGTTCAGCCCCGATGGCAGTAAATTGGCGTCGGTCGGCGAGGACTCAACACTAAGGCTATGGGATGCCCATGATGGACAGCAGATTAAGCGAATTGACTTTCAACATGCCGCGGGAGCAAGTCCTGTGGCAAGCGGGGTAGCCTTCAGTCCCGATGGCAAGCGCTTGGCCGTGGCTTGCTGGGACACTACCGTGCGAATCTGCGACGTGGAGACCGGCCAAGAAAAACACAACTGGCCGACAAACGATTTGTCGGTGTGGTGGGTTGCATTTAGTCCCAAAGGCGATTGGTTGGCGACCGCAAGCAATGGTAGCAACGTGAAACTGTGGAATGCGGAAACCGGCGCGCTGCTCCGCACCTTCCGCGGCCACACCGGCAAAGTGAGTCACATCGTATTCAGTCCAGACGGACAGCGGCTCGCCTCAGCAAGCTGGGATGGGACCGTCAAGCTCTGGGAAGTGGGCAGTGGAGAGGAAACGTTGACACTTCAAGGCCACGGCCAGCGCATCTTTAGCGTGGCCTTCAGCCCCGATGGGCAAAAGCTTGCCTCGACCAATGTCGATGGCAGCGTACAAATCTGGGAAGCACCAAGGACAAAATAAAGCTTGGACTTGTTTGGAAATCATTCCTGTGCCCTGGTAAGATCGCGTGCCGCTGCCGGAGCTTCAGCAGCGCCACTTCCGCGCCACCATGGCGCTTGCGGGGTGGTTCTGGTATTAGATTTCGTGAGCCGATAATCGATGGCGCTGGCCAAGCAAGGCTGCTGGCCCGCTCGCGAGCAGGAGTTCGCTCCTTCCGGCTAACCTGCTAGAATACCGCTGGGACACTTTTGGAGAACCTGCAGATGCCGACAATCGCGGCTCAATTTGACGGGCGCGTGTTCGTACCCACGCAAAAAATTGATTTGCCCCCCGGCACAAAGGTCGAGGTAGTCGTACCGACCTCTTTGCGCCGGCCCACCGAACAGGAAGCCCAGGAATGGCGGGAAATACTGCAAGAGATTCACGCCGCGCCGCCGGTGTTTCCGTCTCCGGAAGAAGCGCTGCGGCAATCGAGGAAGAGGCCGTGATCCTGTTGGATGCAGACGTGCTCTTGATTGACGTGCGCTACACCAGTGACCAGCGCTTTGCCACGAATCGCAAGGCCCTTGAGGAAATCCACAACCGGCAGCTGGCGGTAGGCATCACGGCCCACGCACTTCTTGAAGTGGTTGGCATCCTCAGCTTTAATGTCTCGGCCGGCAATATTCCGAAGCTGCCACAGCAGTTGTGCCTGCAATATGGCCTCAGCGTTTGCCCGGACTTGCAAGCCCATCCCGCTTACGCGGGCTGCACGGTTCAGGATCTTGTCACACAGATGAGCAAGCAAATGGCCCTCGGCGATGCAGTCTTGGCAGTCCAGGTGGGTCAGCATGGCCCGTGGGCCAATTGTTTGCTGACCTGGAATGCGGCGCATTTCGTGGGAAAACTAGTCGTCCCCGTTCTCACGCCGCAAGAATGGCTCAATCAGTTGGCCGCATCCTCGCCATGACGCTGCGTCTCTGATGCAAATGGTCATGGTTTTCCATTTGCCCGCAAGCCAATCGGATCGTACCTTTGCCACGGCCGGTATTCATTTCCCCGCCGGTGAAGGGTGGCGCGCGCCACTGGCGCGGGCATCACCGCAGCTCCCAACCAGGTCAGGAACCACTTCGATGACCAGCAACCCACTAACGAATGAACCCATCAATCAACGAACCCATGAACCCGTGAAACCACGAACCCATGAACCATGCGGCATTCAAATTATGACCAACTTTGCGAAGGCCTCGCGCGCACGCCGCAACCGATTGCAAACTCGAGACTTGCGGGATGCAGCACCGTGGCGCGCGGCCGGTCAAAGTCACAAAAAGATATGTTTGCAGTCACATTCGCTGCTCGCGGAAGCTGGATTCCTAACGTTTGGGCATCGGCTCCTTCACACTTTCCTCCCCAACTTGCATTTTTCCTCAATAATCTGCGCAATCTCTGCCGATAATTCCGATTGTGCTGCTGCGCGGAGATTGCGCTCGCGGTGTCTCGCGAAAGGAGTCGCGGTGTGCGGTGGGGTCGGTTTGTGCGCCTGGAGCTAGAGCGGCTGGAAAGCCGCGATGTGCCCAATGCCGGCGCGGTGCTGGTGGGCAGCGTGCTCACCATCAGCGGTGGGCCGAACCGCGACCGCATCGACGTGGTGCAAGACCCGTTCGCGCAAACCATTACCGTGGAAGACTCCGGCGTGCCCGTGGCCACGTTCGCCGAGTCGGCCGTCACTGCGATTAATATCCTGCCCAGCCCCGGCGACGATGTTCTGCGCATCGCTCCGGACATTACTCTGCCTGCTACCATCACAGCGGGCAGCGGCAACGATCTGCTCTTTGCCGGCGGCGGCCCCACCACGCTGATTGGCGGGTCCGGCAACGACAAGCTCATTGCCGGCGCTGCCGACGTCACCATTATCACCGGCAGCGGCAACAATTATGTCGATGCCGGCTTCGGCACGGCCACCATCAACGCCACGCTGGGCCGCGGCGTCATTCAGCGCGTGACCCCGGCCGACACGGTCACGGCCAATGCCAACTATGTCGTGAATACCGTTCCCGGCGACCCGCCGCCGATTCCCGAGACTCCGCTCGCGCCGGCTGAAGTGGATGCTCTGCTGCAGCGAGCCGCGGCGGCCACCGCGAGCGACGACGCCATCGTGGCGGTGGTCGATCGCCAGGGGCGAATCCTCGGCATTCGCGTGGAAGGCAATGTCGATCCGGCCATAACCGGCAGCACCCTGAATCTGGTCTTCGCGGTAGATGGGGCCGTATCGCTGGCACGGACAGGGGCCTACTTTGCCAACGACCAGGCGCCGCTCACTTCGCGCACCATCCAGTTCATCAGCCAATCCACGATCACACAGCGTGAGGTCGATTCGAATCCGAGCATCACCAGCCCGGCTTCCACGCTGGCTGGCCCCGGGTTCGTCGCGCCGATCGGGCCAATGGGCCATTTTCCGCCCGGCGTCATGAACACGCCACAGGTCGATCTGTTCGAAATTGAGCACACCAACCGCGACAGCGCGGCCGGGCTGCCGGCGCGCTTCAACATCAACCCGGCTTTCGTCCCGCCGGGGCAGACGATCTTCGCGCCGGAGTCGTACGGCCTTTCGTCGGGTCTGGAACCGGCAGCCCAGAGCCGCGGCATCGGCACGTTGCCGGGTGGCATCCCGCTGTACAAGAAAGACGCCAACGGCCAGCCGCGCCTGGTTGGCGGGATCGGCGTCTTTTTCCCCGGTAAGACCGGCTACGCTTCGGAAGAGAATTCGTCATTTAGCACCAACTTCGATCCCACCAAACCCGACCGGACGTTGGAAGCCGAGTACATTGCGACCTTGGCCGCTTCCGGCTTACCGATAACGGGCGCTCCCACAACCGATATCGGCGTGCTGGGCGTTACGCCCGGCTTCTTCATTCCGGGCTTGCCGACCGGCCCGCTCGCCGCCAATGGCGTGCCCCTGAACTTGCCGCGAATCGATCTGGCCGGCATCACGTTGCCAACTGTCGGTCCGGGCGGAATCGACGGGTTGCAAAAAGTCCTCGCGGAAGGGCCGGGCTTCGGCATCGGCAGTGCCGCCAGCGGGGCCGGGCGCGGCTTGCCGCTCGACCATGCGTTCCTGGCCGGCGTTACCGTGCCGTTTGGCTTCCTGGTGACGCCGCATGCCGGTGGCGGCCTGAGTGCCGCCCAAGTGAACCAGATTATTCAGCAGGGGATCGATGAGGCCAACCTGGTGCGGTCGCAAATTCGGCTGCCGTCGAACCAGCACGCGGAAATGGCATTCTCGGTGACCGACTCGGCTGGTGAAGTGCTCGGTCTCTTTCGCATGCCGGATGCCACTTACTTTTCAATCGGCGTGGCCGTGGCCAAGGCTCGCAACGTGGCCTACTACGCCGACCCGACCCAACTGCAGCCGGCCGACCAGGTTCCCGGTGTGCCGCTTGGAACGGCGTTTACGAACCGCACCATTCGCTATTTGAGTCTGCCGCGCTTCCCGGAAGGAATCGACGGCGATCCACCCGGTCCATTCTCACAGCTGAACTCGCCCGGCATCGATCCCAATACGGCCCTGGAAACCGGTCCGCCGCTGCCGGCGTCGGCTTATTTCGGCACGGTCGTCGGTTACGATGCCTTCAATCCGCAAACGAACTTCCACCAGGTTGCCAATCCGCTGAACCAAAATGGCGTCGTGTTCTTCCCCGGCAGCAGTCCGCTTTACGGCGCCGGCGCGGCCCTCATCGGCGGCCTGGGCGTCAGCGGCGACGGCGTGAACGAAGATGACGTGATTACGTACTTCAGTTCTCAGGGCTACGGGACTCCGTCCAGCGTTCCGCGAGCCGATCAGCAATTCGTTCGCGGCGTGCGCCTGCCGTACTTCAACTTCGACCGCAACCCGGAGAATTTGTAATTGCTGCGTAGAAGATCACTGGTTCATTGCAGCTAACTTTGGTAGCGGAATTCGCAAGAATTCCGCTTGGGCGCGATCGGAATTCTTGCGAATTCCGCTACCGGCACACGACAATCGAATTGCAATAAACAAACCACTAGCGCACAATCAGGAGAGCGCCAATTCCCGCCGCGGTTGCAATGGCGGCGGCGGCGATGGCCCACGTCAGCCAGCGACGTTTTTGGGCGGAAGGCTGCCAGCGGCGATAGGGCGATGGCCGCAGCACAATAGAAGAAGAGATCGGCGTGAGCGAGCCATCGGCCGGCAGAGTCCCGGCGAGCGCGCTTTGGTCGCTTTCGTCCAGAATCTCGGCCCAAGGTGAATCGGCCGTGCTTGCGCTCCATTCGGGGGCGGCGGTGTTCAGCGCCGCAAAGGTTTCGGAATCCACATGGCAATGGGGCTCAAGTGCTCGTGCCAGCTCCAACGGAGTTTGAAAGCGCCGAGCTGGATCTTTTTCCACCAGTCTCTGAATGATGCCGGAGATTTCGAGCGAAATATCCGCTCGCAGCTGATGGACCGGAATCGGCGTTTCGCTGCTGTGGCGGACCATCTTTTCCAGGGCCGTGCCGCCGGGGAATGGAACCTGACCGGTCAGCAGAAAGAAGAACGTGCAGCCGAGGCTGTAAAGGTCGGAGCGAATATCTACCGAGTGCAGATTGCGCGCTTGCTCCGGTGAAAGATAATCCGGCGTACCCATGACCGAGTGTTCGCGGGCGGGAATGGAGTCCTGGCCGCTGTGCGGCGAATCTTCGGTCGGTTCCTGGAGCCGAGCCAGGCCGAAGTCAAGAATCTTTACCTGGAAGCCGTTGCCCGGCGACTGTTTCTGGACGAGTAGGTTGGCCGGCTTGATGTCACGGTGGACCATGCCCATTTCGAAAGCGTACTGCAGGCCCAGTGCCGCCTGGCGGATGAATTCACTCGCCTGACCCACCGGCAGCGGCCCGTGCTCTTGCACCAGCTCTTGCAGATTTGGGCCGTCCACAAACTCCATCACGAGGTAGTGGCGGTCGCTGCTCTGGTTGGCGTCGTAAGCGGTGACGATGTTCGGATGGATGAGTTTGGCGGCCGCACGCACTTCGCGCTGGAACATCATCTTGGCCCGCTCGGTGCGGGTGAGGTTCGGCGCCAGCACCTTGAGGGCGACCACACGGTTCATAGTCACGTGCTCGGCCTTGAAGACCCGGCCCATGCCGCCGCGGCCAATCTGCTCAAGGATCCGGTACTGTCCCAGGATGAAGCCATCAGTCCGGCCGCCAAGCAGCATCTCGGCCTGGAAGCGCGTGAGCAGGCCATGCTCGACCAGCGCCCGGGCCAATGTTCGGCCACGATCGGCGGCGGTAGCCAGCTGATCGACGGCGGCAAGCTGTTCGTCGTGCACGAGCCCGCTTTCACGGAGTCGCGCCACGAACGTCGCACAGTCTACATGCTGGCCTGGCATGGCAATCTTCAGCCCTTTATGGGAGAGACACTCAATATCGAGAAGCGGTTAGCGGTAACCGCAGGACGGCAGGAGAATTCTAACTTGCGCGGGGACGTCGGCGGTTTTCATCTACCCATATATAGACTATTTAAGCGGCAAAATCGAACCCAATTACCTGTAACCGCGACGTAACGGCCTATTGTACTTCGCACCCGGAATCACAAAATTTCCGGCAAAAAAGCTCGCAATTACCGGACTATTCCGCTACACTTTAGACGGATGGCATCCTGCCGGAGTTTCAACGGCTCCCCGAAAAACCGTTAGCTTTTTCCCGCCTAACTTGCCCTGCCTTATCCTTCTGGGGGTTTCCTGCCATGTCAGGCTCTCTCCGCTGCCGCGCTTGTGGTTGGTTCTCGGCTATCGTAATTGGGACGATTTCCACCAGCTTTCTCTATTCGGCGCCCAATATCAAGAAGGACGAACGCGAGGCCGCCATCGGCAAGCCGACGGCCCTCGTCGTCCAGCCGGCCGCAGTGACGCTCGCCGGCCCGAAGGCGATGCAGCAGTTGATCATCAGCGGGAAATACGCTGATGGAACCATTCGCGACCTCACGCCATTTGCGACGATACGAGCCGAAAACGCCAATCTCGCCGGCGTGCAGGACGGCTTCCTGCAGCCGAAGCAAAATGGCAGCACGGTGTTACTCATCGAAGTCGGCGGGCAATTAGCGCGGGTTCCAGTATCAGTCGTCAATTTCGACAAAGCTGATCCAGTGAGTTTTCGCAATCAAGTGATCGCATCGCTGAACGTGGGCGGCTGCAATCAGGGCGCTTGCCATGGCACACCGAGTGGCAAAAACGGGTTCAAATTGAGCCTGCGCGGTTACGACCCGGCGGCCGATTATCTGCAGTTGACCCGCGATGTCTTCGGCCGGCGCACCGACAAGCTAAACCCGGCCGATAGCCTGATCTTGCTGAAGGCGCTGGGACGAATTGCCCACGAAGGTGGCACGCGTTTTTCTGCCGACAGCGTGCCGGCCGAAACGATTACCAACTGGCTGAAGGAAGGCTTGAAGGACGACCCGGCCAATCTTCCGACGATCAAGAACATTGAAGTATTGCCAGGTAGTCGGGTGCTGAACTCACCGGGCAAATGGCAACAGCTGGCCGTGCTGGCCCATTACAGCGACAACTCGATTAAAGATGTGACTCGGCTCACTGTCTTTTCCAGCAGCGACGCAGCCGTGGCCGAAGTTTCCATGAATGGCCTCGTGGAGTTCAAGCAATCGGGCGAGGCCGCAATTCTCTGCCGTTACCTCGGCGAGATGCAGGCGGTGCGGCTGATGTATCTGGAGCCAAAGCCCGGCTTCCAATGGCCCAACCCACCGGAAACGAACTACATCGACAAGTTCGTTTTCGCGAAGCTCAAGATGCTGAGCATCGCACCGTCGGACTTGTGCACCGATTCGGAGTTCATTCGCCGGGCTTATCTCGATTTGTGCGGTCTCTTGCCGACTGCAGAAGAGACGAAGGCTTTTTTGGCGAACAAGGCGCCGGACAAGCGGGCCAAACTGATCGATCAACTTTTGGAGCGACCCGAGTATGCCGATTTTTGGACGCTCAAGTGGTCGGACGTTTTGCGTTCGAGCCGCAAAACCATTCAGGTAAAGGGCATTCACGCGTTCCAAGAATGGCTGCATCATCACGTGACCGAGAATACGGGGTTCGATGCCGTGGTACGCGAGCTGCTCACCGCCAACGGCAGCAGTTTCACGAATCCGCCGGCCAACTATTACCGCATTGCCCGCGACCCGACGAGCCTGGCCGAGACGACCGCCCAATTGTTCTTCGGCATCCGCATGCAATGCGCCAAATGCCACAACCATCCGTTCGAAAAATGGACGCAGGACGATTACTACAGCCTGGCGGCATTCTTCTTCCGCGTAAAGCAGAAGCCCGACCCGGACTTCCCCAATGCGAACAAGGCCCAAACGTCAGAAATTATCTTCAGCGAGCGCGGCGGCGACATGGTGCAGCCGCGCTCGGGCAAGACAATGCCGCCGCGCTTCCTGGGCGGCGAAGTCCCGAATATTCCCGCCGGCAAGGACCGGCGCGACGTCTTTGCCGAGTGGCTCACCCGGCCCGATAACACGTTTTTTGCGAAATCGGTCGTGAACCGCATTTGGTATCACCTGTTGGGCAAGGGCGTTGTCGATCCGGTGGATGATTTCCGCGATTCGAATCCGTCTGCCAATGATGAATTGCTCGACGCTCTGGCCAAGGATTTCGTGGCCAACAAGTTTGACGCCAAGAAGCTGATTCGCACGATCATGAATTCGCGCACGTATCAGCTGAGCGCGCAAACGAATGCTTCCAATAAGGACGACAACCGCTACTTCTCGCACGCCGTGACGAAGCTGATGACGGCTGAGCAATTGCTGGATGCCTTGTGCGACGTGACGGCGCTGCCGGAAAAATTCGCCGGGCTGCCGCTCGGAACGCGGGCGATTCAGTTGCCCGACGGCGAAGTGAACCATCCGTTCCTCAAGACGTTCGGCCAGCCGGCCCGCGAATTGGCTTGCGAATGCGAGCGCGAAAGCGACAGCAACCTCGCCCAGGCGCTGCAACTAATCAACGGGCCGACGATCAACGAAAAGATTCGCAACCCCAACAACCGGCTGGGCAAGCTCCTGACCGCGAAGAAGACCGACGCGGAAATGCTGAACGAGCTTTATTTCACGGCACTGGCCCGAGCCCCGTTGCCAGCCGAAGTGAATGCCGCGCTGGGACACGTGAACAAAGCCACCGACAAGCGCAAGGCGTGGGAAGACGTGCTCTGGGCGCTCTTGAACACGCGGGAGTTTCTGTTCCGGCATTAATAGTCGCTACGCCGCGACCGGCGTTTCGCTAAAATCACCGTATGGCTCATAACTTCCACCCACGGGCCTTGGCTCGTGGGTTTTTGCTTCTGGCGCTTCTTTCCGTCCCGGTCGCATGCAGCTGGTTCAAATCGACGCCGGAACCGCATCTCATTGGCCATTTGGCGCCCCTCTCGGGGCCGGATCAGGCGCTAGGCTTGCGGTCGGAAATGGCCGTGCGCATGGCGGTTTCGGAGGAAAACGAAAAGGAAAAAATCGCCAATGCGCCGGCATCGGTCATTCATGGGGATACGGGGTCAGAGCCGGATCGTCTGCAATTTCAGGCGACGCGGCTCCTGGCCGTAAGCGGCGTGAAAGCGCTCATCGGTGTGAACTATTCTGCCCAGCTCGATTCGGTCTTGCCATTGTTGCAAGCGCATCAGGTCGTGTTGGTTACGCCGAGCGGGGGACTGGCTTCGGGCACGAGCCGGCTCATTTATCCCGTCGGTCTCGCCGCGAAAGAGCGCGGCCGGTTGCTGGCGTCTTTCGCGGTTGGCGAGAAGAAGATCAACGATATCCTTCCCGTTACCGATTTGTCGAATCCCCTTTTTCCGGCGATGTCGGAAGCATTCGCCGCCGAGTTTCGCCATGCCGACCGTACGCTGCGCACCGAATTGACGTTCAACAAGCCCGACGAACTGGCGGAGCGGGCGAATCGCATTTTTGACAGCAAGCCGAAGGCAATCCTGTTTTGCGGCACGGCCAAAGATTTGCTCGCGTTGCGCTCGACCCTGAAGCAAAAGGGTTTGGCCGAAGCCGTGCCTTGGTTCTTTGCAGGCGAAGAAGAGGAATTCGTGTTCCAAAATGAGCCCGCTCGCAGCAACGGGGTCTTCTTCACAAGCGCTTTTACGCTGGATGACAAAAAAACACAGGATTTCGCACATCGTTTTGAATCGACCAGCAAGCAAGCGCCCGATGTATTCGTGGCGCTCTCTTACGATGCCACGAAATTGCTGCTTTCGGCGGCCCGGCTTGCCAAGACTTTCGAAGCCAAATCACCGTCGAAGCTGACGGACCAACTAGCCAAGCCCCAGGACTTCAAGTTCAACTGTGTTACTGGTGGTTTTCAAATGGATAAGGACGGCACCGCCCGGCGAACGCTCTACATCTTGCAAATGGAAAATGGAAAGTCGAAAATGGTGAAGTCGTACGAAGTGGAGGAAAACAAGTAACCCAGCGCTTTTGGAAGACCAATTGCTTGACTTGAATATTGGCCATTTGAGACAATAAGAATATCGGCGAGGTAATGAGCCGCACAGACCCTCGGAGGCAAGGCATGCAGTCCGTCGCTCCTCCCCCTAAACTCCCCGTTATTGCAATGGACGAAAAGCCTGGCGGGCGGATGCACTTGCGCATGAAGCAGCTCTTCTATACGGCGATCACTGTATTCTTGACCGCATGGTTCTGCACCATGGGCGTGATCCCGGCCATTTTGGCCTTAGTGGTAGCCAAGCACGTGCTGGTAGCGATTCTCGCCATGGGAATCGAGGCAGAGCGATCAGCTACCAGGCCTGCTTGAAACGGCACGGCCCGGTTGTCTTCACTGAACCTTCTCTATTTCTTCACAATTCTGCCGCGCGGGTCTTATAGCCTGACGCTGTTACCAAACGGCGAACAAAGTACTGCGCAAAGAGGGAGGGGAGATCATGCGGCAAAAACTACTCTATGCGGTGGCACTGGTTGGCTTCAGCGTTGCGGCCATCGCGGGTTGCTCCTGTAATTCGGATTCCGGCGGCCCAGGAGGAGTATCGCGCATCAACGGCGCCGGATCGACATTCGTGTTTCCGATGATGAGCACGTGGGCGGATGAGTACAACAAAGCGAAACACGTTGAAGTCAATTACCAATCCATCGGCTCGGGCGGCGGCATTCAGCAGATGACGTCGAAGACGGTGGATTTCGGCTGTTCCGATGCTTTCATGAACGAGGAGCAGTTGGAAAAGGCCAAATCGTCTGGCGGCGAAGTCATCCACATTCCGCTAGTAATGGGCGCGGTGGTCCCGGCTTATACGTTGAAGAATGTCAAAGAGACATTGGTGTTTTCAGGGCCGGTCCTTGCCGACATCTATCTCGGCAAAATCAAAAAATGGAATGACAAAGCGATTAAAGACTTGAATCCGTCCGTTAGTCTGCCGGACCTGGACATCGCCGTAGTTCACCGTTCCGATGGCAGCGGGACAACTGCTATATGGTCGGATTACCTCTCCAAGGTTAGCGATGAGTGGAAGGACAAAGTTGGCAAAGGAACCTCACTGAATTGGCCTGTGGGGATCGGTCAAAAAGGAAACGAAGCAGTGGCCCGTCAGGTCCATGACACCGAAGGGGCCATTGGCTACATTGAATTGACCTACGCATTGCAGACCAAAATAGCCTTTGCCTCGGTCAAGAACAAAGCGGGCAAGACGATCCAAGCAAGCCTGGAAACGGTAACAGCGGCCGCAGATAGCTCATTAAAGGACATTCCTGAAGACCTTCGTTATTCAATTACCGACGCGCCGGGCGATAACGCCTACCCGATTAGTGGCACCGTCTGGGCAGTGATCTACGTCAAGCAATCCAAGGACAAGGGAAAGGCCGTGGTGGATTTCTTGCGCTGGTGCACGCATGAGGGTCAGGAATTCTGTGCATCGTTGCAGTATTCCCGTCTGCCCAAGGGCTTGATCGAAAGGGTTGAAAGGAAAACTGATTCCGTCAAGTACGAATAACGAAGACCGCGAGAACATTTACTTATGTCTGAGTCATTCCGGCCGGCCCGCACTCCAGCGCCCTCAACTCGCCCCAATGCGCTGGAACGCGGGCTGCCTGTTTCCGGTGACGCGATTTTCAAGCTCATCTGCCAGGCGGCGGCCTGGTTGGTGATTGTTCTGTTCGCGCTGCTGGTTGGCGTAATTGTTTGGAAGTCGTGGGAATCCATTCAGCACAACGGCTTGGGCTTTTTCTTCCGTTCCAAGTGGGATCCCGAATCCACGCATCGGCAATTCGGAGCGCTGGCCTTCATTTTCGGAACCGTGGCCACTTCCATTATCGCCATGGTAATTGCCGTTCCACTAGGCGTCGGCGTGGCACTATTCCTTGCGGAAATCTCGCCGCCCTGGTTCCGCCGGATCGGGTCGTTCCTGGTCGAAATGCTCGCCGCGGTTCCCAGCGTCGTCTATGGCTTCTGGGGCTTGTTTGTGTTAGCGCCGTTCATGCAGAAGCACATTTTCGAGCCCTTGGGAGGGCCAAATCAGGGCGGCGTGGGCATCCTCACGGCGGGAATTATCCTGTCGATCATGATTGTGCCCTATATCGCGTCCGTCTCGTTCGACGTTTGTCGTGCCGTACCGCATTCCCAACGGGAAGGCGCTTATGCCTTGGGGGCCACGCGTTGGCAGATGATTTGGTCGGCCGTGCTGCCGTACGCTCGCCCCGGCATCATCGGCGGCTGCTTCTTGGCGCTGGGGCGCGCGCTCGGTGAGACCATGGCTGTCACCATGCTCATCGGTAACAAGACCGACATTAGCTTCTCGCCGTTTGCCATGGGCAACTCCATCGCCAGTGTGATTGCCAATCAATTCACCGAGGCCGACTACGATCTCTATTTGTCAGCTCTCTGTGAACTCGGCATGGTCTTGCTCATGGTCAGCGTGATCATGAATTCCCTGGCGCGGCTCCTGATTTGGCGGGTGACTCGACCGGGAAAAGGCCTGGTTCTTTTGCGAAAGAAGCACCTTCCCCGCGTTGACGCGCACACAAATGGAGAAGCATTGTCTCCGCCTGGCGAGCTGGCTTCCTTTCAACCCCGGCCCGTTAAGGAACGTTTCGCCCGCTTGTGGAATCAGGTGATGACGGTGATTTTGCTGCTTTGCCTGCTCGGAACGGCAAGCATGCTGTTGGTAATTCTCGGTTTCCTGATTTATCAGGGCGTCCGCGCGATCGACGTGAACTTCTTCACACGCTTGCCCGCCCCGGTTGGCCGCACCGGCGGCGGCATTGCGAATGGCATTGTCGGCAGCGGTGTGATGGTTGGTCTGGCGACATTTTTCGCAGTTCCCATCGGACTTCTGGCGGCCATTTTCCTATCCGAATACCGGAGCGATCGGCTGGGACCGGCGGTGCGCTTTGTGGGGGAACTACTCAGCGGCGTGCCGTCGATTGTCATCGGCATTTTTGGTTATTATTTGCTCGTCAAACCGATGGGGCATTTCTCCGGTTGGGCCGGAGCATTTGCACTGGGCGTAATGATGATACCCATTGTCATGCGGGCATCGGAAGAAGCGCTGAAGCTGGTTCCCATGTCAATCCGGCACGGCAGCTACGCTCTGGGCGGCTCGCAATGGCAAACCGTGCTCCGCGTCGTAGTTCCTTCGGCATTGCCGGCAATCATTACGGCGGTCTTCTTGGCCATTGCGCGTGTCGCCGGCGAAACGGCTCCGCTGTTGCTGACCGCTTCCAGCAACCAATACTGGCCGAAGTCGCCAAATGACATGACGCCCTCGCTGCCCCTGTTCATTTACACGTATTCGATCGCACCATACGAGGACTGGCATCGCCAGGCGTGGGCCGCGGCGCTGGTGCTTATCGTGGTAGTCATGTTGTTGAACTTCGGCGTCCGGCTTGCCGCAGGAAAGCGGGTGCTTCAGGCAGCCCGGGCAGGTTAAGCTGCGCCGCATGCTTCATTTCCGCCTTGCCCGTAGGACAACCGCACCGACAACGGCTAGCACGGCGCCGGCCGCGCTGCCGCCGGCGATCCACAGCCAGCGCGGTCCCCATTTCGATTCGATTTTGGCGCGCCTGGGTTGCGCTTCCGGCAACGGCCGGATGTCGGCCTGCACGGAAGAAGCCAGCATCATTGCCATTCCCAGCGTCAAAAGGATTCGTCGCACGTTCATCATCTCGTTACAACAGTCCTAAAATACATTCGTCCCGTTCCCGTGCCCTTTGATATATGCTGCGTACAGTGATTCTGCTGAACGGCGTGCTGGTTTTCCTGCTCGTGGTCATAGTGGGCGGGTTGCTGCTGCCGAATGCCGCGCCGCTTCGTGTCGGCATGCTGGCGCTGCTGTGCGGGCTGATCGCGATCGTGCCGGCGTTTCTCGTGCGGCGCTGGTTCACGGAACCTCTGCGCGAATTGAAGGCAGCCACGCGGCAGATCACGCAAGGCGATTACGGTCAAAAAGTCTACGCCATCCATCGTGCCGAACTCGGCGACCTGGTGCGCGAATTCAACGACATGAGCGAGCACCTGGCGGCGGAGTTTGCTCAAGTCCAAGAAGACCGCGAACAACTGCACACCATCTTGAGCGGTTTGGTGGAAGGCGTGATTGCCATAGACGCGCAACAGACGTTGCTATTCACCAATGAGAAGGCCGCGCAGTTGCTTGAATTCCACCCGCACACCGCGGTAGGTCGAAAATTCTGGGAGGTCATACGCCAGAAGCAGGTCCTGACGATGGTGGAAAAAGTCCTCGACACGCTGAGCCCGTTGCGTGAAGAGTTGGACTGGAAAGGAGTCGCCAACAAAAGCCTGGCCGTCCACGTTTCACCCATTGCCGGGCTGCCCGACCACGGCGCAATTCTAGTGATCCATGACATTTCCGAACTGCGCCGCCTGGAGCGGCTCCGCCAAGAGTTCGTGGCGAATGTTTCCCATGAGCTGAAATCGCCGCTGGCAGTCATTAAGGCGTGCGTCGAGACGTTGCAAGACGGGGCCGTTGAAGACTCGGAGGTGCGCGGATCGTTTCTCGAGCAGATCAACGAACATTCCGATCGCCTGCATAACCTGATTCTCGATTTAATGAGCCTCGCGCGAATCGAATCCGGTATGGAAACCATGGAGTTTGAGCGAGTTATTGTGGCCGAGCTGGTCACTGATTGCCTGGAGCGACACCGGCCGCGCGCCGACGCCAAAAACCAGATTCTGGAGATGCTGCCGCCCGATGAACCCGCTGCCCAGGAACTGCGCACCGACAGCGAGGCGCTGAGCCAGATCCTCGATAACCTGGTCGACAACGGCATCAAATACACTCCGGGAGGCGGCCATATTCGCGTGCGGTGGTATGGCCGGGGCGATGAAATCTGCATTGAGGTGGAAGACACCGGGATCGGGATCCCGGAAGAGGATATGCCCCGCATATTCGAGCGCTTTTACCGGGTCGATAAAGCCCGCTCGCGTGAGCTGGGGGGAACCGGTCTGGGTCTCGCCATCGTCAAAAACCTCACAAAAATCCTACACGGGTCGGTCACGGCGCAAAGTTCGCTCGGTTTGGGCTCAAAATTCACGGTAGCGTTGCCGCGAGCCGCTGCGTGACATTCACATTTCCTTCATATGATCTTCACATGGCGTCACTATAAAACGAGTGGCCCAGCATGACTTCGCGCCCCATTTGGCTTTGAGGTGCTTCGATGACGCGCCTTTTTTCCGACATTATCAGCAGCCGAGCCATCAAGCGGCGGTCTTCGCCCGATCTGCGCACGGCACGAGACAAGCTGGAATCGAAGAATGTCTCGTTCTGGTACGGCAACAAGCAGGCGCTGTTTGATGTTTCCTTGAAAGTGCCGGAGCGTTCGGTGACGGCGCTTATCGGCCCGTCAGGCTGCGGGAAATCGACATTTCTCCGCCTTCTCAACCGAATGAATGACCTGATCGAAGGTACGCGCCATACCGGAACGATCCACCTCGATGGCCGGGAGATTTACCATAATTCAGTCAACCTGGTTGATCTGCGCCGTCGGGTGGGCATGGTGTTCCAGAAGTCGAATCCGTTCCCGAAGTCGATCTACGAGAACGTGGTGTACGGACCGCGTGTGGCCGGCATCAACAATCGTGCCCGACTCGACGCACTGGTGGAGCGCTGTCTCCGCCAGGCTGCCTTGTGGGACGAAGTGAAAGACAGGCTGGGTGATTCGGCATTGAACCTTTCTGGAGGGCAGGCCCAGCGCTTGTGCATTGCGCGCGCGCTGGCGACCGACCCCCAGGTCTTGTTGATGGATGAACCGACGTCGGCCCTCGATCCTCGCGCTACCGCGGCGCTCGAAGACTTGATTTTCGAGCTGAAGCAAGATTACACCATCGTCATCGTTACGCATAACATGCAGCAGGCCGCGCGTGTGTCCGATTCCACTGGCTTCTTTTACGAAGGGCGGCTGATCGAGTCGGGCCCGACCGACCAGATCTTTACGCGGCCCAACATTCGCCAAACCGAAGATTACATCA
>DATGHS010000456.1:0-4690 GCA_035307785.1 Gemmataceae bacterium | reverse complement strand
GAATCACACCGAGAGTGACCGCCGCGCTGCCCTCGCCCGCTGGCTGACCGATCCGCGGAACCCCTTGACGTGGCGCTCCATCGTCAACCGCGTATGGCAATACCACTTCGGCAAAGGCCTCGTCGATACTCCCAACGACTTCGGGAAAAACGGCGGCACGCCCACGCATCCGGAGCTGCTCGACTGGCTGGCCGCCGACTTCCGCGACAATGGCGGCTCTATTAAGCGCCTGCATCGCATGATGGTCTGCAGCGCCGCTTACCAACAATCGTCGATCCCAAGCCCGCAGGCGAGCAAGGCGAGCCTGCGGGGTGATTCGGACAACAAATACCTCGCCCATATGAACCGCCGCCGGCTGGAGGCGGAGGCGATTCGTGATTCGGTGCTCGCAATATCAGGCAAGCTCAACAGCCGCATGTACGGGCCGAGTTTTCGCGATTTCGTCATCGACAAGCCGGAGCACTCGCCGCATTACGAGTATCACTTGCACGACCCCGAAGATCCGAATTCGCATCGTCGGTCGGTTTACCGTTTCGCGGTGCGCTCGCAGCCGCAGCCGTTCATGACCACGCTCGATTGCGCTGACCCGTCGATGCAAGTCGCCCGCCGGAACGAAAGCCTCTCGGCCTTGCAGGCGCTGGCGCTGCTGAACAACGACTTGATGATTGTGATGGCCCGGCACTACGCCGAGCGCCTACAAAAATGCGATGGTGATCTGGCAGCGAAAGTGGAGCGAGCCTTTTACGAATGCCTCGGCCGCCGCCCGTCGGTTGCGGAGCGCGAGACTTTAGCGCAATACACCGAACGGAATGGATTGCCAAACTTGTGCCGGCTGTTGTTCAACTTGAATGAATTTGTTTTCGTGGACTGAGTGATGTCGACGCCGGCATTATTCGATGGGCGGGTGCCAACCGGCCATCACCCAATATCCGCGCACGACTAACGCTATTGGATCATCATCGAGGTGCAGTACGGCGACGGTTGCTCGGCCAATCGGCGTGTGGCCAATTACACGGATTCCGTCCTCGGACCAACGAAAGTGTTCAAACCAATTTTGGGTGCGCGGATTGAAGAGCGAAACGATCATGCCAGTTACAGGATCAATGGCCGATACGCGATCGCCTTTGAAGGAATTGCACCTGGAACAACTAAGCCAAAGATTGCCTTCATCGTTTGTACCGCCTTCACACCGTGGGATAATATGCTCCACTTGCAAGATGGCGGGAGACAAATACTGCGGAGTCAAACAGTAGCCGCACCGATTGCGGGCAACCAGGCGAACGCTGCGCTCGATGGCCACGGGGATGTATACACGAACCATATCAGGCGACCCCGTCGCGCAACCCCCGTTCCACCGCTACCTTCCAAGCCTTGGCCTTGCGCAGCAGCGCCCGCCGATAGGAATCCATGAGTTGATTCAGCCGCACGCGCCCTTCACTGGACAGCGCTCGCTCGCGGTTGTCGTCCAGCAACTCGCTCAGTTCTTCCTGGTCCGCAGGTTGCATTTGGCTATCGCACAGGGCCAAAACGTCGGCATCCGAAAGTGACTCCACGTCCGTGTCGGGCGTGCGCGCTCGATAGAGCCAATCGACCAACACATCTTCGATTCGCTTGTGCGACTGCCCGGCCTCAGCGCGTGCCGATTGCACAAGATCGGATGGCAATTCAAGAGTTACCGTTTCTTTCATGGTGTTCCTCGATTCGCGCCATTGCGAATTCGATTATTGTATATTATCGGTTGTGTGATTTGAACGGAACGTTGTGGTCGAATTGCCATATGTTCTCTCGTCGTGAATTCCTCTGGCAAGCCGGCGGCGGCCTGGGCGGCATTGCGCTCGCGAGCCTGCTGCATTCGGAGGGCTTGCTCGCTTCGGAGCCAGCTTCACGGCTGCCGCATTTCCAGCCCCGCGCCAAGCGCGTGGTCCAAATGTTTATGGCCGGCGGGGCGAGCCATATCGATCTCTTCGACTTCAAGCCGGAACTCGTCAAGCGGCATGGCCAGCCATCGAATTTCGGCGAACACGTAGAGGCATTCCAGGACGGCCTCGGCCCGTGGCTGCGGCCGGTGTGGCAATTCAAACCACACGGCCAGTGCGGGAAGTTGCTCGGCGAACCGGTGGCCGCGCTCGGCGCCTGCGTCGATGACATCGCCTTTGTGCACAACATGGTCGGCAAGACCGGCGTGCATAGCCAGGCTACTTATCTTCAGGCCACCGGTTTTCAGATGCCGGGCTTCCCGGGAATGGGCTGCTGGATCAGCTACGGCCTGGGCAGCATGAATGAGAACTTGCCGACGTTTGTCGTGCTGCCCGACCATCGCGGCTTCGCGTCCAATGGTCCCAAGAACTGGGACTCGGCATTTCTGCCGGCACAGCATCAGGGGACCATCATCTATCCGGGTAGCGAAAACCCGATTGAGGATTTGTTCCCCGGCAAACGAGCCGATTTCATTTCCAGGCAAAGCGAAGCCAACACGCAAGCCGTTCTGCAACAATTGAATCGCCAACACGCGACCACGCGTGAAGCGGATGGCCGGCTGGATGCCCGCATTCGCAGTTACGAGCTTGCCGCGCGCATGCAACTGGCCGCGCCGGAAGCGCTCGACATCTCAAATGAGCCCAAGTCGATTCTCAAGCTTTATGGCCTGGATCATCACCGGACGGGATACGCCAAGGAAATCAATGCTCCGGAAGAGACTGACTACTTCGCGCGCAAGTGCCTGGTGGCGCGGCGGCTGCTCGAGCGCGGCGTGCGCTTTGTGCAAATCTGGTCGGGCAACGACAACGGTTTCCCGCGCCGCAACTGGGATTCGCATGAAGATGTCGAGCGCGATCATGGGCCGCTGGCCTCCGGCATGGCCCGCGGGGCCGCAGCGCTCATTCAAGACTTGAAGCAGCGCGGCCTGCTCGAAGACACTATTGTGTTTTGGACGACGGAATTTGGCCGCATGCCGTCCACCCAGGGCGGCAAAGGGCGTGATCACAACCCGTATTGCTTCACCAACTGGCTCTGCGGCGGCGGCATCAAGGGCGGCGTGAGCTTTGGCCCCAGCGACCAGTGGGGCTACAAGCCGCAAGATCGCGAGCACCCCACGCAAGTATACGACATCCATGCTACCGTGCTGCACCTGCTCGGCATCGACCACACGAAGCTTACGGTGCGCCACAATGCCATCGACCGGCGGCTAACGGACGTGCATGGACAGGTGATTCGGGACATTATCGAAGGGTAACCGGAGCCCGCAGCGCGAGCAAGGCAAGACATTGGCGGCGCCAAGCGTAACGCTTTTTTCGCGGCTGATCCATGGTTGGTCAGCTCACCCGGAAACCCTTTACACAGGAGTCGGACCATGATCCGAGTTTTCTCTGATCGGCATCCGCACCCGGCAGTGCGTTGCCTGTCGAGCCGTTGGAGCTGGTTCGGGAGGGCGCCCGCCACGGCGGCGTGGCTGCGGTTCTTTGCTGTGCTGGCGATGTTGGTGGTCGCGGTCGCCACCCTCCCCGGCCGGGCCGGCGCACAGGAAAAGCCCATGCCATTGCCCGCCGAGGTCGTGGCGGCCTGGAAGAAAGCCGGCGCTCAGGTCGGCTGGATGAACAATAATCTAGGCTTTGCCGAGAAACCAGACGGGCTGGCGGGGGCGCTACCGGCCTTTCGATTTATCGCCTTGCCAGAAAGTTTCGCCAACCTGCCCGAACCCGCTATGCCGTTTGGCCTCGACCTACACCAGACGCAGATGACGGAAGCGCGGCTAAAAGAGCTGGCCGGGCTCAGACATTTGCAAGCGCTCAACCTTGGCTCGACAACGGTGACTTGCGATGGACTGAAAGAGCTTGCCACCCTCAAGGGGTTGCAATCGCTTTCTCTCACCGGCACGGATCTGACGGACGAGGGGCTGAAGGAGGTAGCCGGGCTCAAGAGCCTGCAATCGCTTAGCCTATGGGGCACAATGGTGACCGACACGGGGCTGAAAGCGCTGGCAAATCTCAAGAACCTGCAAACCCTCTACATAAATTCCACAATGGTGACGGACGCGGGGCTCAACGAACTGGCTGAACTGAAAAGCCTGCAATCGCTCCACCTTACGGGTTTAAAGGTGACCGACGCGGGGCTGAAAGCATTGGCCAATCTCAAAAACCTGCAAACACTCCACATTGCGTTCACCAAGGTGACGGACGCGGGGCTCAAAGAACTTGCCGGGCTTAAGAGCTTGCAAACACTCCGCGTTGGTTTCACGAAAGTGACGGACGTGGGGCTCAAAGAACTGGCCGAGCTCAAGAGTTTGCAATTGCTCGACCTCAGCTCAACGCGGGTGACGGATGAGGGGCTGAAAATGTTGGCCGGGTTCAAGGGTTTGCAAGAGCTCCATCTTGTCGGCACGAAAGTGACAGACAGCGGGCTGAAAGAGATGGCCGCGCTCAAAAGCTTGCAATCGCTCAACCTAGCTGGCACGCAGGTGACGGATGCGGGGCTAAAAGATCTGGCCACGCTCAAGAGCTTGAAAGAGCTCAGCCTCAACGGCACGAAACTGACCGACAGGGGACTGAAAGATCTACTGATTCGCAGGTAAATAAAGCTATCGACCTTTGTCGGTGATCTATGCTACATCCTCGCCATGAGAAGCAAAGGATCTGCTTCCGAACTGGAAGCCGTGCGGCGGCGAGCGGTTCAGTTGGTTCTCCATGGACGGACG
>DATGHS010000455.1:0-25742 GCA_035307785.1 Gemmataceae bacterium | reverse complement strand
CTGTTCAATCACGAGAGCCCGCGCCGCGGCAAAGAATTCGTGACCCGCAAGGTGACCGATGCCGTAGCCCGGATCAAGCTTGGCGTGGCGAAAGAGCTGCGGCTCGGCAACCTCGATGCGAAGCGCGACTGGGGCTATGCCGGCGATTATGTGAAGGCTATGTGGCAGATGCTACAGCAGGATACCCCCGATGATTTCGTCATTGCCACAGGCGAAACGCACACGGTGCGCGCACTGGTGGAAACCGCATTCGCCTACGTCGATCTCGACTGGCAGAAATACGTGAAAACCGACCCGGCCCTCATCCGCCCCGCCGAAGTCGATTTGCTCATCGGCGATCCCAGCAAGGCGAAACAAGCTTTGGGATGGAAGCCCGAAGTGAGTTTCCAGCAATTGGTGCAAATGATGGTGCAGGCCGATTTAGATCGCCTAACGGCTATGCCGTCGAAGCACAATACCGAAGCGCCGAATCCTCTGGCGGGGCTGGGGAAGAAGTAGCCGTAGGCCTTAGCCTGCGGCTAGAGTTCCAAGCTACAGTTCGAAGCTTTTAAGCAATTTAGCTCGGTTCATCCATCTGCCGCAGAGCCTCGCCTGCCGCCAAGCGCAGCATCTCATCTTTTTCGCCCAGCATTTTTTCGAGCAGCGGCTTTGCGTCGGCGGCCGTGGGGCCGATCTTGCCCAAGATGTTCGCGGCCTTCGCGCGCACATCCGGAGCCGGGTGTACCAGCGTAGACAAAAGAGAAGGCACGGCCGCGGGGCCAAGACGGACCAACGCCACCGTGGCTACAGCCCGCGCGCGCACGTCGCCGGTCCACAAAGCAGATAGAAATGCCGGCAGCGCGGAAACGGACAGCGGTGTGAGGTCTGCCAGGCTCGCCAGCGCCTGGAGGGCCACACCGGGAATTGGGTCTTCGGTCGCGGCCACCAGGGCGGGAATTGCGTCCTCGGCCGCCTCCCCCATGCCGCCCAGTGCGCGGATAGCACGGCGGCGCACGATCATGTCGTCGTCGTAAATGGCCTGCATCAGTGCAGGCACCGCGACGGCAGCTTCCGGTCCGAATTCGCCGAGCGCGGCCGCCGCTTGCTCGCGCACTTCGTCATCCGGATCGGCCAGGGCTTCCACCAGTAGGCGCATAGTTTCTTCCCGCGCTGGGTCGCCCAGCGTCGCGGAAGCTTGCAAACGCATGATTGCGTCCAGCCGCCGTCGCCGCGTTAACCAATCCGGACTCATGCGACCTATTCTCCGGATGGCGAGGCGTGCCGACAAGGTAAGATGCAAGCCGCCGTTGCTGAACTCGCATGAGCTCAATTGTGCGAAGGCGGAATTCGGGCGAATTCCATCTCCTTCCATCGTGAACTTTTTGTTGCTTCGCCCTCATTGCTGCGGCGGCAACTGGGGCTTCAGTAGCTGCACCGGCTGGGACGACGAACCGTCATCCGGCCGGGCTGGCATTAACCGAGCGGCCGGTTCTTTGCCGGCCGGCGCCGAGGTTGTGGGGAAGAACGGTCCTTCTCCCACCTCCGGCACCACGGTCGGCGGTAGCACCGGAGCGGTAGTGGACGGAACGCCGTCAGGTGGCTGCATGCCGTGCCGTGCGGCGGTCGGCAATTTCACCACGACGGTTTTATCGTCTTCGAAGTTGCGCCGGTCGGGCAGCGTGGTGAAACGCATGATGACGCGCAGCTTCTCGCTATGCGGCACCGCTTTCCAGGGCAAATCCACGAAGTATCCGGTGGAAAACAGCCCATTGCGCCATTGTCGGGACAACTGGAGCGACGAAACTTCCCAGGTCGAAAGGGGGATTTTCAAGCCTTCCGAGGAAACTTCAAATGCTTCGACATGAAGATTGCCCGGGGCTTTGATGGCGCTGCCGTCGGTGTCGCGTGGCACCACGACCACTTCGAGACCCTGGTCGCCGCCGCCGGTGCCGTCTTCCAGTCCGCCGGTGCCGCGGCCGAGTGTCACTTCCTTGACTGTGCCGCTCATCGCGGCAGTCGGTTGACCCTCGACCACACCGGGCACCGACGCCGGACCACCCGGTGCACAGGGGCCGGGAACCGAATGGGTAAGGGCGTAATTGAGTGTTTCCGCGCGCTGGAGGTCGGTACGCAGGCGCGCGATTTCCTGCTCGCGGGTGCGAAGTTCAGCTTCGAGAAGGTCTTGCGAATTATGCCGGCAGCCGCAAAAGGCCGCTAGCCCGATGAATAGGCACATGGAGCGGGAAACGGACCGCAGCGTCCAGCTTTTCCGCGCTCCAGGAAACATGGTTCACTCCGTTGAACACCGCGGGCTCCCTCTCCCCTGGGCGGAGAGGGTCGGGGTGAGGGGGAGAGGTGGCCAGCTCGCGCCACGTCTCTCTCCCCCTCACCCCCGTCCCCTCTCCCCCGAGGGGAGAGGGGTGAAAGTCGTCATCCCGTCTTCACCGGTAGCCGCTCCAACACCTGGTCCACCAGCCCGAACTCTTTCGCCTGACCGGCGGACATGAAATTGTCGCGATCGGTGTCTTTCTCGATCTCCTCGATCGTGTGGCCCGTGTGTTTCGCCAGCAGTTCGTTCATCCGCTTCTTGATGTTCAGGAACTCTTTAGTGCGAATCAGGATATCGGTCGTCGTGCCACCGAAGCCGCCAAGCGGCTGGTGGATCATGATCCGCGAATTGGGCAAGGCGTAGCGCTTTCCTTTCTTCCCGGCAGTTAGCAGCATGGCACCCATGCTGGCGGCCTGGCCAATGCAGTAAGTGGCCACGTCGCAGGGCGAACATTGCATGATGTCATAAATGCCCATGCCGGCTGTGACCGAGCCGCCGGGGCTGTTGATGTAAAAGTGGATGTCTTCCTTCGGGTTTTCCGTTTGCAGGAACAACATCTGGGCGACAATCAGATTGGCGCTCTCATCGTTGACCTGTCCCTGCATGAAGATAATCCGCTCCTTCATCAAGCGGCTGTAAATATCGTAGACCAGTTCTTCCTGGCCGGACTTTTCCACTACCACGGGGACCGAGGGCATGTCTTACCTCCAAGCCGCGCCCGGTGCCTTGTCAAGAGCATCGGATGCCGGGCAACGGGCGAATGAGCGAATGCGGGTTAAAGGAGTCAACCCGGTTGACTGGGCCACTCCAACAGCAGCACTTGAACCTATTCTGCCGACACGGCAAAATTTGCCGGTCGTATGGCTTGCATTACTTACTTTTGATCAGAACCTCATCAACCAGTCCAAATTCCTTGGCCTCGTGGGCATCGAGATACTTGTCGCGCGACGTGGCCAATTCGATCTCGGCCACCGTGCGGCCCGTGTGCTTGGCGAGAATATCATTCAGCTTGGCTCGCTCTTTCGAGATCTCGGTAGCCAGAATTTCAATGTCGGAAACCTGTCCGCCCACCTGACCCCACGGTTCGTGCACCATTACCTTCGCGTTGGGCAAAATGTAGCGCTTGCCCTTGGTTCCGGCTGCAAGAATGACCGCCGCGCCGCTGGCGGCCAGACCCATGCAATACGTGGAAATCGGGCATTCCAGGAACTGCATGGTGTCGTAAATCGCCAGCGTGGAAGAGACCGAGCCGCCGGGCGAATTGATGTAAAAGTGGATTTCCTGGTTCTTGTTTTCGTACTGCAGGAAGAGCAGTTGCTGAATAATAATGTTGGCCGTGATGTCGTTAATGACCGGCTCGTAAACGGAAGAACCGGCACTCCCAATGAAGATGATGCGGTTCTCGAGCAGCAAATCGCCGAGCGTCATCTGCCGTTGCCGGGCGTAATCCCGGTAGCGCTGCAATTGCGGCTGCCAGGGCGAACCGTCGGTGGGGAAATCGTGCATGAGGGAAACCTTCCTTCCCGTCGCGGGGTTTGAGACATATTAAGGTACTGCAACCATTATAAGAACCGCGTCCAGTGCGGGCACTCGCGGAGACAGCTGCGGTGCAGACTGCTAGATTTACACAGGTCTGAAGTCTGAGGTCAGAGGTCAGCCAGGTTTTTTCTGACCTCTGACTTCTGACCTCTGCCCTCTAATTCTCGAGAGATCGCAATCGAGGAACGCCGACTATGATCCGCCCCACCCAACCCGACGAGACCGCATATCTGAAGGAAATGGCCCGCGGCACCAATGTCTTCAAGCCGATCGAAATCGAAGCGCTACAGGAAGTGCTCGACGATTATCACAAGGGAAACATCCACGCCAATCACCATGCGATCACGTACGAACGTCACGGCAAAGCCATCGGCTTCGCCTATTACGCGCCGACGCCCATGACCGATCGCACCTGGCACTTGTACTGGATTTTTGTGGACAAGACGACACAGGCAAAGGGAGTGGGGGCCAAGCTCCTCAAGTATGCCGAAGAGCACATCGCCCAGCTCGGCGGACGAATGTTCATCATCGAAACGTCGTCGCTGCCGGTGTATGAATTGACACGGAAGTTTTATCTGAAATATCATTACGCGCAAGCGTGCATCGTGCCGGACTTCTACGCCGACGGCGATGGCATGGTGGTATTTCAGAAGCGATTAGCGGCGGCAAATGAATGACGCGAAATCCGAAATTCGAAACTCGAAATCCGAAACAAATCCAAACCCCAAAATTCAAATGACCAAAATCTGTGCCCTCGTGGGTTTTAGATTTGGGATTTTGATATTCGAATTTGTTTCGTATTTCGTGCTTCGAACTTCGAGTTTTGGCCTCATCCTTCCACTTCGGAAAGCGCGGGCCCAATTGCCATCTCGCAGCGGCGCAGCAAATCGTCGGCCATCATTGCGCGCATGCGCGGCTCGGCCAGCCGGTAATGCTGAATCGCGGCTTCCTTATCGCCAAGCTTCGCATAAGCCAGGGCGAGATAAGCATGCGTGCGGTCAACGACGGCCCCTATGATTGGCGTTGCATGCCGAAACTTCTCCATCTGCCTTTGCGATTCTTCGAGCAGCTCAACCCCCTGTTGAGTCTTGCCCTCTTCGAACGCAAGCATTCCTTTGATCATCACCACGAATGGCGCCGCCGCATCGCTGATGGCGTGTTGGAGAGCCCGGTTGAGCATTTCTCGTGCGCGTACGGTGTCGCGTTGGTAACGCAGCAGCACCGCGGCCAGGTCGAGCAAGACCGTGGGATTTTCGGGCGCTAGCTCAGCCGCTTTTTCGGTGACGGCGATCACCTGCCCTATCTCACCGGTGGCCTGGTACAGGTTCGCCAGCCGGGCCCAATAGAGCCACTCAGGCATGCGCCGGCCACGGGCGAACGGCCGCACCAGGTCCATCGCCTCCTCAAACCGGCCGAGCCCCGCCAGGGCTTGCGCTTCGCGGAACGCCAATTCTTCCTCCGATAGACCGGAACTGCGCAGGCCTGGCAATCGCCGTAGTACTTCCTCCCAGCGAAACCACGACGCCGCTTCGATGAGCTTCCGGTATTTCGCGCCGGGGCTGAAAAACTGCGAGAATACCGCAGTAACAACCGGCATGGTCACAATGATGATGGCGAAGATGTCCCAAAAGCCAAACGGGATTTTCAACCAACGCCGAAAGCCGAGCCAAAACGCCGCAATGAGCAGCAGGAAGATGCTCTGCCTGAACAACTTCCGCATGATGAAGAAGGCGTGGTCGTGCCGGCCGCGGAAATGGCGAAAGGCCACGTATTCCTTCGGCGAAATATGCCGCTCCACTGCCCGCTGGTTCGTATAGCGCGCACCCACGTCGTCGGTGTGCAGAATGATGTCCTCGTAACCCCGGTCGCGCAGAATCGCCACGGCCTTGTCGGCCGACGAGGTGTCCACCCGTTCGGTGACGGTCTTGCCTTCGGGATTGCGGCCGGTGAGTAGATATTGTGGCATGGGCGGCTCCTCATGGGGTGCAGGGGCAATTGTATTGGAGCACACCGGCCGAAGGCGAGCGGGGCCAGTAATGGCTCCGGTGACCCGGTCGTCGTCACCGGGACCATTACTGGCCCCGCTCGCCTTTTTTAGCGGCTCGAATCTGCACTCACCGGTGCTACTCTCACGACCCCGCAATCACCGCCCACGCGCTGCGCAGCGAATCCGGCAACCCGTAGATATCGAGGGCCGTGATCAGCAGGCACGAGCCCCAGCCGGCCGCGAGCAGGAACCAGCCATTGCGTTTGTTCCCCATCCATTTCCGCGAACTGGTGAAGTGCAAGAGCGGAATCATCGCGAACGGCAACTGGAGTGCGAGAACCGCCTGGCTGAGATTGATGAGGTCTGTAACCTTTGTGTCGCCGCGCAAGCCGATGATCAGAATGGCCGGCAGGATAGCCAGAGCGCGGGTGAGCAGCCGGCGAACCCAGGGCCGAATTCTCCAGTGCATGAATCCTTCCATGACCACTTGCCCGGCCAGCGTGCCAGTGATCGTACTGCTCTGCCCGCTAGCCAGCAGCGCCACCGCGAACAGAATGCTGGCCGTTGCTACACCCATCAACGGAGTAAGCGTGAGATAGGCAACCGGAACCCAATCGGTGTCTTTGTTGAAGGGCACGATGTCGCCGTTGGCGAGCGCAACGTGGTCTTTCCCGTGAAAGACCATGGCCGCAAGCACCAAAATGGCCGCGTTCACCAGGAAGGCAATCGACAAGGCAATGATCGTATCCACCGTGTTGAACTTGATGGCCCGCTGCTGCAACGATTCGTCGCCCTGGAGCTGTCGAGAATGCACCAGGGCCGAATGGAGATAGAGGTTATGCGGCATGACCGTGGCGCCGATGATGGCAATGGCCAGGAACACCATGCCGTTTTCCCGCAGGGTCGGTGAGATAAGTGCGTGCCCCATTTCCGCGAAGTCGGGCCGCACCGGCGGAAGGATGAAGATCTCCACGAAGTAGCAGCCGCCAATGGTTGCCACCAACACGAGGACAATTGCCTCGATAAAGCGCATGCCGAAGCCTTGCAGCGCCAGCAGCAGCAACACATCAAAGGCCGTGATTAAAACGCAATAGAAGAGTGGAATGTGAAACAGCAAATGAATGGCCACCGCGCTGCCGAGCACTTCGGCCAGGTCGCAGGCGCCGATGGCCACTTCACTGCCGAGCCAAAGCGGCCAGCGCGTCCACTTGGGATAATAATCTCGGCAAGCCAGGGCCAGATCTTTGCCGGTGACGATGCCAAGCCGGGCGGCGATGATTTGCATGACGATGGCCATCATGCTCGCCAAGCCCACGACCCAGAGCAGGTCGTAGCGGAAGCGCGCCCCGGCATCAAGGTCGGTGCCCCAATTGCCGGGATCCATGTAGCCCACGCTCACAAGAAAGGCCGGTCCCACGAAGGCCCGATAATTCCGCCAGAAGCTGGAGCCGGCTGGCGGGACGGCAACCGTGCCGTGCAAACCCTCCAAGGATCGCGAAGTCGGTGGCGTCGACGGAGACTCAGACGCGCTCGAAGCCAACACGCTCGCATCTCCATTCGTGGCCATGACTTACCCGATTCAATCCGTTAGCATATCCGTAGCGATGATTCAGGCTAAACGAATTATCTTTGTTAGGATATCCTAAATCGTCGCCAAAAACAAGCAGGAAAGTTAAATCCCCTGTAGTTCGATGACCACGCTCAAAGTTTCGTGTGAAGTTCCCTAATTTCGCGCTCCGATGTATCTTCCAGCGCGCCGAAATTGGATCATACGATTTGCAACCAAGGACGTGCCAATTGTGAATGGAATCGCTTCCACAAAATATTCTCGTCGTGGCTTCCTGAAGCAAGCACTTGCGCTTGCCGGTACGGGCGGTCTTTTTTTGTCTCGATTACTCGCTCAAGACGCGCCGTCGTTCAACTTCATCGAGCGGAATGACTGCATTCGCTTGCCCGATGGCCGGCGCCTGGCTTATCTGGAAATCGGCGATGCCAATGCTTCGTGGACCATCTTTCACCATCATGGTAACCCGAGTTCACGACCCGAGGGGGCGCGCTTTCGCTCGGCCCTGCAATGTACGCCAGGAGTGCGCATCATCACGCCCGATCGGCCCGGCATCGGCGATTCGGACCCCGACCCGAATGCCAACCATCTCTCCTGGCCGGCCGACCTGGCTGCGCTGGCCGATGCGCTGTGCATTGGCTGCTTCGCCGCTTCGGGCTACTCCGATGGCGTGGCGTATGCCCTGGCGGTGGCCCGTGCCATGCCTCAGCGCGTTGGCGTGGTGGCCGGCATGTCTACCGTGGCGCCGTTCGAATCGATGGACGGCAAGAAGAACCTGACCACGCATGAAGCCGCTCTCGCCGAGAATCACCCGGCCATGGCGCGCTTTCTCATTAATCGCTCGGCCGCCCCGACCCTCCGGCACCCCGATCGCTTGCCCTTTTACGCACTCTTCATGAGCGAGGAGAAGAAAGAAATCAAGCGCGACAGTGTGCCCCGAGTATTGGGGGCATTCAAGCAAGGAGCCGGGGAAGTGGTTCGTTCGGCCGCGCTTATGGGCGAACCGTGGGGCTGGTGGCTCGAGGAAGTGCCCACGAAAGTAAAATTGCTGCACGGCCGCAAAGACAAAAACGCCCCGCCGAAGATGGCCGAATACATGGTGAATGCGCTGCCCAACGCGGAAGTGCACTGGTACCCAGACGAGGATCATCTCAGCATCTTCCGCAATCGTGCGGCCGATTTTCTCGCGGCCGCCATGCCGCCGGTGTAGACAGCCAAGAGCCGAGGCCATCATGAAATCAAAAGCCTATGAAACTGCACTGGCCAAAATACGCGCCATCTGCCTGGCATTACCGGAAGCGAAAGAAGTGGAAGCCTGGGGCCATCCGACTTTCCGCGCCGGCAAGAAAATGTTTGCCGGTTTCGGCGAGGATGCCGACGGCCTGAGCCTAGGCATGAAAATGAGCTTTGACCGGCAGGAAGAATTGCTGCAAGATAAGCGTTTCTATCCCACGCCGTATGCCGCCCGTCAGGGCTGGGTGTCGCTCCGCCTCAGCCGTAAAACGAATTGGGACGAGGTGGCCGCCCTGTTGCTCGAGGCGTACCGGCAAGTGGCCCTGAAGCGCATGTTGACGGCCCTCGGCGATTTATAAAAACGAGGCTGCCCATGACTGCTCCCATTTCTCCCCGCATGCGCATTGTGCGCGGCGACATTACTCGCTTGACGGTTGACGCCATCGTGAACGCGGCTAACGAGTCGCTGTTGGCCGGCGGCGGAGTCTGCGGCGCCATTCATCGCGCCGCCGGGCCGGAACTCGAGGTGGCTTGCCGGGCCCTTGGTGCGTGCCCGACGGGGAAAGCGCGCATAACGAAGGCGTACGGGCTGCCTGCGAAATACGTTATACACACGGTTGGCCCCATCTGGCAGGGTGGAACTACCGCCGAAGAAGGCCTGCTGCGATCTTGTTATCGTTGTTGCCTGGAAATCGCGCAGGTCTTCCAGATGCGCGCCCTCGCATTCCCTTGTATTTCCACTGGTATCTTTGGCTACCCAAAAGAAAGGGCTTGCGCGGTGGCAGTCTCGACCGTGGCCGGTTGGTTGTGCAACCACGAGTTTCCGGCCGAAGTGATTTTCTGTTGCTTCGGCGAAGACGACGAGAAATTGTATCAAGCCGAGTTGCCTCGCGAGCAGAGTGAGCGGCAAGGCTTGTGCCTGTAGAAAACCCTACCGGGATAAACCCGGCGGCTAGCGCAGCCGCCGACCGCTACTTTTCCGTTTTGCCGCGGCCTTTTCCGCATCCTGCTTCACGCGCAATTTCACGATCCGCTCAAGCAAGTCGTAAGGCATCGGCTCATCCAAGGGGAACTGCAGATTGCCCTTGGGTCCGGCGTAGCGTGCGATCGCTTTCTCGATCGCTTTGTCACCGGAAATCGGCGGATAAAGCCCGATATGCTTCTCCCACGCTGCAAAGTAGACGAGAATTCCATGCTGCTTGAACGCGGGCATCATGTAGCTGATTGTTTCCTTCGCATCGGGTGCAGCCCGGCGAATCGTCATTCGTACCTTCTTCAGGATCGCCTGAACATCTTTCGGAAAAATTGAAATATACGCATCAATGTCCTTCGGCCTTTGCGACTTCGCCATGCTGTCACCACTTTTCAACTGGAAACGAGGAACTTGAGCCGGCTCGACTGCGGGCTTGCAAGCCTTCCATGTACGGCGGCGCTTTGTCCGATTGATCTTTGCGATCATTTGAAGCCGGTTGTTTCCCACAACCGACCGTTCGCCGTTTGCTTGTGGAATTCCGCTGGGACTCCTGGGCGGAACGTGCTCAAACAGCTGGTTGCTTGAGTTCCCACCAAGCCATATCATGGCCACCAACGACTTCCATGCCTAGCTACGGCTGCCTTGAGCCGGCCATTTAACACCTCGGCAAGACCGTCGCGGTAGCTGGGGTGTAGGTACTTTACCTAAACGACGACGTGCCATCATGACGCTCAATAACGTTTCTTTCTGGCTCGCACATCGCTTCCAAACTTTGTTACAGCCTCGCCGGGCCATGGCCAGGGGCGACGCGCAATGCGGGTGTGTCCTGCTCTTTCTATTGGTGCTTGCCGGCATTACTTTGTTCGCCGAACCGGCGGCGGGCCAGAACGAACCCAAGCCGCCGGCCACTTACCCGGCCCTTCCAAGCGAAACCCCGGAAAAGTTTACGCCCACAAACTATGGCTTTGATTACACCAAGCGCGATGTAATGATTCCCATGCGCGACGGCGTGAAGTTGCACACGGTCATCCTAATCCCCAAAGGCGCGAAGCAGGCACCGATCCTCCTCACCCGAACGCCCTACGACGCCGACAAGCTCACCAGCCACGCCGAAAGCTCACATCTCGGGCCAATCCTCCAGGGTTACGACAACGCCACGGATGTGATCATCGAAGGCGGCTATGTGCGCGTGGTCCAGGACATTCGCGGCAAGCACGGCTCCGAGGGAGACTATGTCGTCAACCGCCCCTTGCGCGGCCCGCTCAACTCGACTCCAGTCGATCATGCGACCGATACTTATGACACCATCGACTGGCTGGTCAAGAACGTCCCCGAGAGCAACGGCAAAGTCGGCATCCTGGGAATTTCCTACGATGGTTTCCTTCCCCTGATGGCGCTGGTGAACCCGCATCCGGCGCTCAAGGTGTCGGTGCCGATGAATCCGATGGTCGACGGCTGGATGGGCGACGACTGGTTCCACAACGGCGCCTTCCGCCAAATCAACATGAGCTACATCTACAACCAGACGGCCACGCGCAAGTCGGAAGTGCAGTGGTACACGAGCCATTACGACGATTACGACATGTTCATGCAGGCGGGCTCGGCCGGCGAACTCGGTCGCCGCCGGGGTATGGAGCAGCTCGGCTTCTGGAAAAAAATGCTCGACCATCCCAGCTATGACTCGTTCTGGCGCGAGCAGGCCGTGGACAAGCTGTTGGCCAAGCAGCCGCTGAAAATACCCGTGATGTTGGTCCACAGTCTGTGGGATCAGGAGGATATCTACGGCGCTCCGGCAGTCTATAAGGCGATCAAGCCGAGGGACACGTTTCAGGACAAGGTCCTCCTTGTCATGGGCCCGTGGCACCACGGCCAGGAAATAGGCAACGGCAGTTCGCTGGGCGCGCTCAAGTTTGGGAGCGACACGGCACGGTACTTCCGCCAGAAGATTCTGCGACCGTTCCTCGACCAGTATCTGAAAGACGGCGCCCCGAAGGCGGATATCGCCCCTGTTACCGCCTTCGAGACTGGAACGAATGTTTGGCGCCGCTTGTCGGCCTGGCCTCCCAGGTCGGATATTATTATGGACAAACCGATAAAAACGATTCCCCTCTATCTCCGCGCCGGCCTGAAGCTTAGTCTCCAAGCACCGGCTGCCAAAGAGGGGGACTTTGAGGAGTACCTCTCCGATCCTGCCAAGCCCGTCCCGTTTCGCGCTCGCCCCATTCAACCGATGGGTTACGGTGAAGGCAACACCTGGTCGCAATGGCTGGTAGATGACCAACGCGAGGCTTCGGGGCGCCCGGATGTGCTGGCCTTCATTTCCGAGACACTGACGGCGCCGATGAAGATCAGCGGTGAGCCAATCGCCAACCTAATTGCCTCGACGAGCGGGACCGATTCCGACTGGGTGGTGAAACTGATCGACGTCTATCCCGACGAGGTCGCCGAGGATCCCAAGATGGGCGGCTACCAACTCATGATTGCTGCCGACATTTTCCGGGGCCGTTACCGCGAGAGCTTTGAAAGTCCCAAGGAAATCACTCCCAATACGCCGCTTCGTTATCGCTTCGCCCTGCCCAATGCCAACCATGTCTTCTTGCCGGGCCACCGAATCATGGTGCAAGTGCAGTCGAGCTGGTTTCCGCTGTACGACCGCAATCCGCAGACTTTCGTGCCAAATATCTTCTGGGCCAAGCCGGACGATTACCGATTGGCGACGCAGCGAATCTACCACGCGCCCGACCGCAGCAGCTTCGTCGAGCTGCCTCTGGTCGCCGCGCCTCCCCAGTGATTTGGCGTTCCTGTGCGGGTAGCGGAATTCGCAAGAATTCCGATAGGGCAACATCGGAATTCTTGCGAATTCCGCTACCAACATCGGTAAATTGGTTGATCTGCCACATGTTCTCAGAGCACTCCCCAATACGAAAGAATCGAAGGTGTTTCATGCTTAAGCTGCAGACGGTCATTTGGATCAACGTTCTTACATGCTCCTGCATATTGGCGGCGCCGCCGGTGCGGAAGTACGACGATCCGGGTTCGCCGCCGTTCAAGGTCTTGAACAAAGGCGAGAACCCCCCGCTCGACGTGAATGGCAATTTCGTGATCGGGCCGGAGTATGTGCCGGCCCCGGAACGCAAAGTAGTCGAAGGCGTTCCGCAGGGAAAGGTGGAGCAGTTCGAAATCGATTCGAAGGAGACCAAACTGCTGAATCCCGGCATTGCCCGCAAGGAGTTCGGCAAGGTCGATCCGAATAACCCGAAGACGTTGATCGTCGAGACGCACAACATCGACTACAAGCGCACGATCACGGTATACATTCCCGCTCAATACAAACCGGGAAGTGAAGCGCCATTCATGGTTGTTCACGACGGTCCCACGGGCAAACCGAACATGGAAATGCCGCATATCCTCGACAACCTGATCGCTCAAAAGCGTGTTCCACCATTGATTCTCATCCAGATCGCCAACGGCGGTGGCGACGCTCAAGGGCACGAGCGCGGCAAAGAATATGACACGATGTCCGGCGTCTTTGCCGAGTATATCGAGACCGAGGTGCTGCCGCGCGTGGAGAAAAACTGCAACGTGAAGCTGACCAAGGATCCCGACGGCCGCGCGGCGATGGGCACCAGTTCCGGCGGCTCGGCCGCACTTATCATGGCCTGGTTTCGCACCGATCTGTACCACCGCGTTCTGACCATCTCCGGCACCTTCGTGAACCAGCAGTGGCCGTTCGAACCCAAGTACCCCGACGGCGCCTGGGGCTTTCACGAGACGCTGATCCCTAATAGCCCCAAGAAACCCCTGCGCATCTTTCTCTCCGTCGGCGACCAGGACTTGCTCAACCCCAACGTCATGCGCGACGGCATGCACGACTGGGTCGAAGCCAATAACCGCATGGCCAAGGTGCTGGCGGCCAAGGGCTACGAATACCAATACCTGTTCTGTCGCGGCGCCGGCCACGGCGTCGGCAATGCCAGGGCGCAATTTCTCCCCCACGCCATTGAATGGGTGTGGAAAGGGTATGCACCCAAGAAGGCGGAATAGTCGCCCGTGCCGCTGTCGTTGCGCACCAAGTGCGGTGCGGCTTAATAAGCATTGCCAATGGGCCTGCGGACCGGTGACTCCATCATGGATACGCCGGTCAGCTTGCTTGCGCGTTTGCACCGGCCAGACTATGCGGAAGCGTGGGCGCGTTTGGTGCCACGGTAGGCGCCTCTCCCGAACGGTCTCTTCGACTTCGACTGTCCCATCGGGATTCGCAAAGGTGATTGACAATGGTCGTGCCGGCGAAACCAAGAATGTCCCCGATTGTCGGACGCTCCTTACAATGATGAGTAAAGTCCAGCTGACCGGGAATTCCGCAACCAAAGGGAAAGATTGGACCCCGTGAGTAAGCCTGCTTCTAAGGGGGGACTGGGGGTTGTTTCGAATTGAGTTTGGAAGGATGTACAGGCAATTTGGAGGGAGACGCCGTGGTTCAATGTCACCCTTTTTCCACTTGAGTACTTTTGCAAGCTCGATCATTTTCCCCGCCACAAAACTGATCCAGAACTTGGTCCATTTGCTCACTCAGTCGCTTAATCTGCTTTTCCAAAATGGCGACCTGAGCTCTTAGCTTCTGCAATTCACGCTTGAGTGGGTCATCTGAATCGGAATAGGGAACAGTTAGGGATTCGATTTCAATCATGCCTTGAATACACCGACTTTTGAGAATTCATGTCCCAAAGTAGTAGCCCACGTAGAGCGTCCCTAATCCCTTGTCGAGCTCGCGACTGACTAACTGCGTTGCTTCTGCGACAGTGATAAGACCATCGCCATTGGAATCCAATCCACTGTTCTGCCTGTATGCCTTTCTGATGTGTGGATCAGCGCTGTTTGCGTCGAAGAGTACGTAGTCGCTTGAAGCGCCAATTGCGGCAGGGTAAAGAATGGCCATGTAGACATCTTGCAGGCTGTTTAATCTCCCTGCATACGGAGCTAGATACAGCTCGACGTAATCAAGCTGCTCAACAGCCGGCATCGCGCTCAGTGCACCAATGCTTGTACCGAGGTTCTTTGCGGTTTGGGGCAGGAATTGGATCAGGCCAATCGCGCTACTCTGTGGGTTCTGAATGGACGGGCTGAATGTTTCTCCGGTTTCGAACGCCATTGCGGCCATGAGGTAATTTGCGTCGGTCTTAAGATCACGTGCTATTGCCTCAACTTTATTGATAAAGTCCATCGAAAGCGCTTGCCCCCAAGCGACTGGTTGGCCACTCAGGGCCAGCGTGTTATTCATGTCATTGGGGCCATCCGACTCGGTTATCGTTTGCGCAGGATCAAGCACAAGAATTAAGTTCGTTGTGTTGGCAGGCGGCGCGGAAATGAAATCGCTTGGGCCGACATGAACCGAGTAGTTTCCCAGCGCTGGTTGCAGCGGCGTTTCGTAGGCCAGCGTAGCGGTTTGCGGATCAAAAGTTGAGGTTGGCGACCAATACAGGGCTGCCGTGGAGCTCTGAGGCAGGTCGGTGCCACTCACAGCATAACTGAAATCGACGCCACCGTTGGTTGTGTTCCAGGCTAGGGAGGTGGCCGCGAGATCGGGCAGCGCTTTTAGCTGCCACTGGTACGTGCCCTGCGAGGCCCAGAAAGCACTAAAAGTGCCGAAAGAGTAAATTGACAACCCTTGAGAAATGGACATCGTGTACGTTCCAGCCGGTAATAGTTCATCAATAGCTTGCTGACTGGAAACGGACCAAGATTGCGACGCACCGGTGGCCATATTTACGATTGAAACAGTTGGGTCGAACGAACTGAAGTTGAAGTTGGGGGCGTACGCCGCCTGAAAGTTAAATTCGAAGCGCCCATCGCTTGCGAATTCATATGTCCAGTCCGAATGGGCTTTTGCGGTAGCGAAGGGAAGATTCAAAAAGGGATAAGACCAGGCAGTTGCTACCGTCGCATCTGTCGATACGGTCAGCGCCCCGCCTTGCAGGACGGGGCTTTGGGAAAGCTGATTTTCATGTATCTGAGCATTCGCGTCGGCATGGGTCGAAGCTGTCGGGATGTTCCAAGTGCCGTCGCCGAAAGCGTAATAATCATAACTGGGTGGCACTGTGTTCGGGAAGGACTCGGCGAAGTTTCCGCCGAAATTGAAGTAGGTTGTCGAATTGATTTCTCCAACGGCATGTGCGCCAAAATCAAGGGTTGAGTTAATCGGTACAAACGCTGGCACAGCCCGGTCTTCCAGTCGCTCCAACCGCAGAGTCGAGTATCTCGAATGCGACCGTCTCTTGGATGTGTGAGTCAATCGAGAGATGGAGGATAGATTTCGGATCCAAATTGGCAACATCCGGGGCTCCCTTAAGAATTATGTTCCGTTCCCGATGCGAGAAGCAACACATTTATTCCGCAGTCATTCGGGCGGGGAACGGTGATGCTCGAAGCATTGCAAGCTGGCGCAAACGCCGCCAGCCGAGGAATGCGAATCCCATTGTGGACCCTAGCCCGCCCAACAGCAAACTCGATGGCGCAGGTGTGGCCGTCACGTCGGGCTGGTACAGGAATCCATGCGTGCCGCCAGCATCAGAATAATACCCGACGATGCTTGTGCCATCGACGCCCTGCGCAACTGTCGCGCCCGGCCCAAGCGGGTCGTCCAAAGTCCTAAAGGTGCTCCCGTCGTACACGAACCCGTGCGCGTCGCCAAGTCCGCTGTCGTAACGCCCAACGATGGTGCTGCCGCTGATGCCATACGCGAATGTTCTGGCGCCTAAGGGGTCGTTCAACGTCGTGTACGATGTTCCGTCGTAAACGAAACCGTGTAAGGCGCCACCCGAAAAGTAAGACCCGACAACCTTGCCACCACTTATTCCAAAAGCGTTCGTGTTAACGCCCCCTGGGACATCGAGCGTCGTGTATGTTGTCCCATCGTAGACAAATCCGTGATAGTTCGTTCCGTCGTAGTATGCCCCAACGACATTGCTCCCGCTGATTCCGTAAGCGTAGGTATGTACGCCCAAGGGTTCATTCAAGCTCTTGTACGTTGTGCCGTCGTAAAGGAAGCCGTGCGCTCCGGCCGCATCGTAGAAAGTCCCAACAATGTTGCTGCCGCTGATGCCGTAAGCTAACGTCTGCAAAGCCAAGGGATCGTTGAGGGTAGTATAAGTGGTCCCATCGTACACGAACCCATGGGTGCCGGCCGCACCGTTTTCATAATAACCGACAATCTTGCCGCCATTTATACCCGAAGCATAGGTCCCATATATGGCCTGCGGGTCATTTAACGTTAAGAACCCCGCCCTAGCGCGTTCTGCTTGCCCGGCCAAAGAAACCAACCCTGCCAAGACCAGCACGGAGCGTTTCATACGCGATCCTCATTAGATGTTAAGCTGTGCGCGTACGACCGGGCAAACCGCCAGCGGTCCTTCTACTACTCCCCATCCGCCCCCCAATCGTGCAACTCGCCCCAAGAATTCTTGACTTTTTTCGCCCGCTCTATCTCATACCGGCATCGGAGAGGTTCGCGATGGCGCGGAAAGAGACAGAAGTCACGCCCTGGCTGGAGCGGCTGAAGGCCGGCGATGATGCGGCTTTGCAGCCGTTGTGGCAGCGCTATTACGCGCAGATTGTGCGCATGGCCCGGCGACATTTACCGGCCGGGGTGCATGATAGCGACGCCATTGCCGATAGCGCTTTCTTGAGCTTTTGGCGCGGCATGCGGGCCGGCCGCTTCCCCAAGCTCGGCGACCGGCACGACCTCTGGCGGCTGCTCATCTTCATCACCCGGCAAAAAATCGCCGACTCGCTGCACACGCAAAACGCCCGGAAGCGCGGTGGAGGCCGCAAGCGAGTGGGCGCGGGCACGCTGAATGATCTCACTTCCCCGGAGCCGACGCCCGAATTCGTCGCCATAATGAAGGACGAGCTGGAATCGTTCCTCGACGCCCTGGGTGACGACAAGCTGCGACAACTCGCGATTTGGGAAATGGAAGGCATCAGCCATTCGGAAATGGCGCGCCGATTGGGCTGCGCGCTGCGCACCGTGGCGAATAAGCTGGAATTGATTCGAGCGATTCTGCGCGAGCGCAGGGACAAATCGGGATGACGAGCCGGAAGCGTAAGCGACGGACCGCAGTGACTCCGTCGCATATACTACGCGAGCGAAATAATGAGCCGGAAGCGTAAGCGACGGATCCCACCTTGATCCGTCGCTTACGCTTCCGGCTCGTGGGTGCTGATTGGAGACGCATGTGGGGGAACCTTTGGCGTACTTCTTGACGTTCACAACATATGGCACTTGGCTGCATGGCCGGCCCGAGGGTTCCGTGGACCGGCAACACAATTTGCCCGGCGAGCCCTTATTGCCAGCTAATGCCAAAATGGAGCGGGCTCGGCGAATGGCCATGCGGCAGGAGCCGTATTTTCTCGATGAAGCGCGGCGTGCCGTAGTGCTGCGAACCATCTGCGAAGTGGCGGCTCACCGGCGCTGGCGGTTGTGGGCGGCGCATGTTCGGACCAACCATGTTCACGTCGTAGTAACTGCCCGCGAGGAGCCGGAGAAAGTCATGGCCGATTTCAAGGCTTGGGCCAGTCGCCGGCTGCGCGAAGATTTCGTCGAAGCGGCCGACCGCGACCGCTGGACACAACACGGCAGCACGATTTATTTGAACTCTTGGGCTGCACTGGAGTCTAAAGTTACATACGTTATCGACGAGCAGGGTGAAATGATGGCGCATTATGACAACAGGATTGACGAAACCAAGCATAACGAGCCGGAAGCGTAAGCGACGGACATTCCCGCATCCGTCGCAAAGATGACGAGCCGGAAGCGTGAGCGACGGAGCCAGCCGCATCCGTCGCTTACGCTTCCGGCTCGTCGGGAAAACCCCATGATTGACCCCCTCATTTCCAGTTCGCCGCCTTTGGCGTTGTTGCAACAAGCGAATGCGCTCTGCGACCGGCTCGAAGACGGCTGGCGGGCCGGCAATGCGTCGAAGATCGAACTTCTATTGGCAAACTTGGCGGAAGCCGATCGGGAATTCATCTTCCGGAAGTTGCTAGAGCTGGAAGTGGAACTTCGGCAAGCGCTGGGCCAGAATCCGCAAGCATTGGAGTATGCCGAGCGTTTTCCACACTACACGTCTATCGTGAACGAGGTCTTCACCGCCCGGCCATCATCATCGACAGTCGATTCGTTGCCGTCCACGCCGCCGCCAAACGGCTTGTCGTCTGCCTGGTCGCCGGGGCCGTTCTTCGTTGGCCAAACCATCAACGGCTATGAGCTTCTCGAAAAAATCGGTCAAGGCGGAATGGGGGCGGTCTTCAAGGCGCGGCAAATCAAGGCCGGCGGGCGATTGGTCGCACTCAAGTGCATTCGGCCCGATTACCTCGACGGCTTGCCGGAGAAGCTGCGGGCCGAGGCGGTGGCGCGCTTCCAGGCCGAAGCCCGGGCCGTGGCCAAGCTCGATCACCCAAACTTGGTGACGGTCTACGACGTGGGAGATGTCGATGGCTGCCCGTATTTCACCATGCAATACGTCCCCGGCGGCTCGCTTTCGAAGTTGCTCGAATCCGGTCCGCTGGCGAGCCGAGAAGCCGCCGTGCTGTTCGAGCAACTGGCCCGCGCCGTGCATCATGCGCATCAGCACAGCATCTTGCACCGCGATTTGAAGCCGGGGAATATCTTGTTGACGGGTTCCGAACGACCCGGAAGCGTAAGCGACGGCGGCGCATCCGTCGCTTACGCTTCCGGCTCGTCGAGTTCGTTAAGCGGCAAGATTGCGGATTTCGGGCTCGCCAAGCAGCTTGAGCCGCTGCAAATGCAAGCGACGCCGAGCCGGGCGGAGCTGGGCACGCCGTCGTACATGTCGCCGGAGCAAGCGCGCGGCAACAAGGCCATCGACGCACGGACGGATGTATACGGCCTGGGGGCGACGCTGTACCACGCGCTAACGGGAAGACCGCCATTTGAGGGCGAGAACTCGGTGCAGATAATGCGGCAGGTGCTGGACGACCGGCCAGGCTCCCCGCGACGAGTAAACAACACGGTTGAGCCGGGACTTGAGGCGATATGCTTGAAATGTTTGGCGAAGAAGCCTGGGCGGCGCTACGCCAGCGCGGCGGAGCTGGCCGATGACTTGAAGCAGTTGTTGGGCGCGCAAAAGGCGACTTCGCGCGCGGCGCTCTTTTGGATTTCCAGCTTAAGGTGGTTGCAACGCCGTTGGCGGATCATATTGCTGCTTGTCGCAGTTGCGCTGGCGGCGACAGCTGTTGACCGGTGGTTACTGCGCGCTCGCACGCCGATCCCGGAGCCGCCGGCGCAGATTGCGAATGAGCCGGGCGTGTGCGAGCGCGATGAAGTCAAAGTGCGCGTACGAATGCTTGAACCGAAAACACAAGAAGCAGCGCCCAATCCCGATGCCATGCTGAAATTCGAGTGGGAAATTGAGAATCCGAATCCCAACTACCGGCTGGTCTTTTATTACAAATTCGCCGACAAATCGAATACAAAACGACGCATTCCGGGCATGGCGCACATCAAGCTGACGCAGGATGACGCGGAGAAGAAGCATTTGGTGGAGCGACCATTGTTATTTGTCCCGGGTAACGGACGATTCAGCATTGAACCCAGATTGTATACGAGCGAAGAACTGAAAAAGGCTTCTGAAAGAGCTGTGCGCGATCTTGAGGACCAGAAGGTAATGGTCCGCCGAGTCCATTTCGGTGATGGAAGGACAATGCACTTGGCCATCCTGGATTGGAAAAATGCTGGGGCAAACTTCGCGCCGTTTTTGGACGTCGACTTCGATGTCATGGAAAACATGGAAGGCACTCTTGTCGGGGGCAGAGACTTGTCGGCGATAGATGTCAGTCGATTGGCGATTCCTGGAACTCGGTATTTCCACGTGCGGTACCTAGGGATGCGTACGGGCATACTCCAATGTTTGGCCATGTTGCGGCATTGTGACGACTTGCGCACATTAGATATTGTCGATTGTGATCTGCCAGTCGATTGGGCCGTGCGAATGAACTTTGCCCGGATGCACGTGAAGCAACTCCTGGTTGCCGAAGGGACCGTGGGTGACCAACCAGGCGGTAGTTTTACGGATTCCGACCTGCGCCTGATTTCAACATGCCAAGAAATTACACACATGTACCTGGCGAATCAGCGGCGCGTCACTCCAGAGGGATTGCGCCAGCTTGCGAAGTTGCCAAATCTAAAGCTTTTGGAGCTTCATGTAAACGATGGTCAAAGCCGGGGGTTTATCGATACCGAGACGCTTCGGTTCTTACTGGTGAAATGCCCGAATCTGAGATTCAATTTGCTTGATCAGAAGAACAAAATGCATCTCCGTCTAGCCGAAATCGGCAAGGAGTATCCCGATGCGGAAGGCGAAAACCGCGTTGGATGCGGAACCGACAACAGGGCCGATATCGCCCGGCAGGTAAGCGCGCCTTGACCACCTGAAGTCAAAGCATGAGGATGCGGAATTCCTAACAGGATGATCTCATGAAATTGGAGGACGGCTGAGCGGGCCCGCTGCCATCGTTTGCTCCAGAACTGCCCACGGTCAACGTGGGGAAAACGGGGCCATCCGAGGTTAATCTGGCTCAAGCCAGCGCATTGGGCGTGCAACGGCGAGTCTCGCATCCATGCTCAACGCACCCGACAAAATCCGCTCGGCGCACAACATATCCTGATATCACATTCGCGCGTTCATAATGCGGTTTTGCGCCGTCGATTAAGATGCGGGCAAAGGCTTGGCCGGTGCCTGCGCCCGACCCTGTAGCGCCGCCGTGATGATCGACCGCCTTATTTCCACGTACGCATTTCTTCCATCATGTGGAGCATTTGGGGCCGGCGCTTTTCGAAGAGGGCGAACAGCGCCAGGATCGCGGCCCCGAGCGCAATGCCGCATGCCCACCAGATCCACGTCTGTTCGAGATCGACGGCCGCATGCCAGATCATGCTGAATACGTCGAGTGCCAGGAACCCCGCGCCCAGGAACAGATACGAGCGAATGCGAAGCAATATGCCCAGCAGCACGCCGAAGACGGCCAGCACCGCCAGCGCTAACGGCAATAGCGTGGATTGCCCCAAGCCGGTGATGAACAGGTCGGCCGTGGACGAGAGGTACAGCAAGCCCAAACCCAACCAGCGCAGCCCGGCGGAAACTTCCACCTTCAACGTCGCGCGGTGATACCATTCGCTGGCCAGCACGATCAGCGCCAGCGGCACCAGCCACAACTGCGGATGTACAAAGAACGATAAATCGTGCTGCGTCCACATGGCCCAAAGTCCGGCATTCGCCGAAAGCGAAGCGATCAGGGCGTAACGATAGGATCGCTTCGTGACCGCCAGCCAGGCATAGAGCATACCCACCAGGAACCAGAGCAGCGCGTAGCTGCCAAAGTGGTGGGGCATGCTGTCGAAGTACTTCATGAGCGGCACCAGGCCGGGGATGTTGGCTTCCAAAGGCTCGCGCAGAGCCGCGGGCGGCTTCAGCCAGAACATCAATAGCGGCAACAGGGGCAGAAAAACACCGGTCCGTTGCAAGGGTTCCGACAGCACCGGCAGATCGTAACGCCGGAAGAATTCGCTCAGCCCGACGCCGATGAAGGCAATGGCCATCACCAGGAATGGCCAGATGGTCGCGGGAACCGGCGGGAACAAGCCCGGCACGTTGAAGCGCACGTGCAGGAACAGCAACATGAGCAGCAATTCCGCTCCGTACACATAGAGCTTGCGGCCGCTTTCCGGCAAACCAAATGGATCGAGCCAGGGTTTGACGGCGAAGGCAATGCCGGCCACCATCAACCCCGCGATCGACGCCAACACTATCGCAGTCTCGAATGGCGCGAGCGGTGTCTTCTTCGTAATCTGGTCGAAATGCAATCCTTCCTGGGCAATAGCCAAGACCACGACGGCCGCGGCGATGAGCCCCAGCACCGGTCCCATCTGCCGGGCGGCGCTGGCCCAGCGTCCGGATCGATCGAGCAGCCGGGCGACGCCAAAGCTGTAGCCGACGGTCGCAACAGTGATGGCGGCGAGCAGAGCTACCGTGCGATGCAGCCACGGGGCAGCGGCTGCCGCGTCCACGCGCGCGAAGCCCACTTCCGCGAGTGCCAGCGTGAGCATGCTGAAGCCGGCGTACTTCCACCATGGGTGCGCTTCCCTGTCTGCAAGAACCATGATAACTACGGCCAGTATCGCCATGCCGAGTGCCGCGGCTTGAGGTTGCGAGGGGTCGAACATGCTGGCACCCAGCGACATGCAGATCACCAGGAACCCGAAGATCGCAGCCCAGTGCGGCCGGTCTTTCGATCTCATGAGGAACAGCGCAGCCGTTAGCACAGCCCAAGAGATAAGCAAAGCACGGAATGCCAGCCAGTTGCCAGTGTCCCAACGCGCTAGCGTGCATGCCGCGGTCGCCCCGACGAAGAGCGCGGCGACACCGCCAACCTGATGCAGTCGCTGGGGATCTTCACACTTCACCCAAAGGAGCGTGACCAGTGCCACACTTGCCAACGCCGCCCAACCAAGCCACGAGCCTGTAGGGAGCAGAGATTGAGCCAGAGGTTCGCCGGCGGCGACAAGGATGAATATGGTTGCGGGCAATAACGAAGCGGTCAGCAAGGCCGCCGCCAGAGAATGTTGAAGGAACGAGACCGGGCTTCGCACGCCGGCAAACGGAGTGCGGAACCGATCCCAGAGGTATGCCACGCCTGCCGCCGCCAGCGCATTGGCCTGTAGCAAGTAGATGAACCATCGGTCCAAACGCCGGCCGTCGAAAATGTGCCAAACAATGAGCGAAGCCGCGACGTTCACACCCAGTCCACCGATGAACGCCCAGTCATCGCGCCGGCGCAGGCGGGCCAGCCAAATTTCCGAACTGCTGACGAGCACCAGAGCAAGCGCCGGCCAAAGGCGATCGTGGTACCAGAGCGCCGCGATTCCCGCGACCACGAGTGTCAGCAGCGCATTGGCGCCGGCCCAAACGGAAAGATGATCGCTTTCCTCTTCCCGGCGACTGGAGAACGCGCTCCACACCCAGGTGCAGCCGGCTCCGCCCAGAAGCAAGGTACGGAAGGCCCAGCCGTGCTCCGCCCGCATGTGCGGGGCCACGAGGACAATTGCCGCGAGTGCGGCCAATCCCACCAGCAAGCCCCAGCGGCGTTCACCGGCCAATACGCCGCGCACGACCAGCACGAAAACGGTGGCCGCAAGGGCAGACCAACCGAGCCAACTGCTGGCTGCGACCATCCAGTCCTGCACGGCGGGATAACTGGAATTCAGGCCGGCGTCCGGTTCGCCTGGCACAATCAGGCTGAAGGCGACGCACGCGAGCAGGAGGCCAAGAGCCACAATGGATTGAACGATTTGGCAATTCCACCAGGTCGAAGGCAGCATGCGAGCGCGGCCGGAGCTGGAACCGCGGAAACGGCCGAGGCCGTTCGCAATGAGGAGCCAACCGCCCGCCCAGGCAGCGGCGGTCAGCGCTGCCCGCAGAGAGAGTTGCACCCAAACGACGCTGGTGAACGCGAGGTGTAGGGTGGCCACGCCGACCGCAAAGCCGCCGCAGACGAGCAACTGGGCGATCAGCCCGCCGGCAAAGGCATAGCGCGGTTGCCGCTCGCGAATCGCATGACCCGCCAGCCCGGCCATGATCAGCCCCAGCGGAACGCCATGAGAGGCGACGATTCCCATTGCTCGAAAGACAGAACTCGCACGTGGCCCCGCAGGGACCGAATCACCAAGCAACATCGCCATGGTGAGCAGCGTAATCGCGAGAGGCACGCCGGCCGCAACGACGATGGCACAGCCGCGCAAAAGAGAAACGGGCGACAAAGCCAGGGGCCAGTCTTCGTCGGCGACACGAATGCCAAAGCGCAGCACCAGTCGGCTCAATCCTTCCCGCCACCAAAACAGCGGGCAGAGCAGTGCGAAAACACCAGCCAGCCCCCAGCGCAATGCCGAGGCCGAAGCCCGTGCCTCCAGCCACGATTGACTGGCCCATACCGGTGCTGCCGAAGCCAGCACCAACAGGCCGAGTAGCAGCAACGTCTGCCCGGCTCGGCCACGCACTGCCCAAAGATTCAAGGCCAACGCCGCACTCAGTGCCAACAGCACAAACCAGGCGCCAAGTGGCAAGCCGCCAAAGAAATGCGGGGCCTGTTCCAGCCAACGCTCATTAAATTGCCGGGCCGGCAGTAATTCCCGCAGCAGCGCCGGCATGGTTTCCACCACCATCAAGATCGCGACGGCTGCAACCAGCACTCCAAGGATAAGCCGCTCCAAAGTAGCCCACCCTGCTCGTAGAAGCTCATTCGCGGGCAATGCCAGGCGCAATGCAGTCCAGGCTAAAATCAATCCAGCCAGACCCAGGCCATACAAATCAAATGACCGGGAGAAGCCGAGATCCGGTTCCGCGCTGCCTCGCAACCATGCAACCGTGAATATCAAGACCCCGCCGCTGGCTATTTGCAACGCGGAGAGCCAGGCGCGGCTTCGTTCCGCAAGGGCAAAAAGGAACCAGACTGCAGCCAGCACTCCGCTCACCAGGAGGAGCCGAAGCAGGTTTTCGGGTGTGATGTGGAAGATCAGGAGCGTTCCGGCGGCCACCGAAGAGATTTGTGCCGAACGGCACAGCGCGTTTGCGACTACCGCCAGCCGTTCCCATTTCCGGGCGAACAGGAACGGCAGCAGGAGCAAGGCATGAATGAGAAACACAAAAACGCCGGGCATGGCGGGCTTCAGAGCAGGGACCAGGAACAGCGCCTGGCCAAGACCGAACAGCAATACGAAGGAGCCGAGCCAGGCGTAGCCGGCTTCTCGTTCTCGAATCGCGTACACAACCGCCACGGCAGACAGTGTTACCGCTGTCAGAGCGTGGCCAATCGAATCGACCGGAGCGAACTGTCCGACAACGGCGATCATCGGGATGACTGCGGCCAGCAACGAGGCCAGCGCCACAGTAGGTTGCCACTTTCGCTCCAGCACCACGAAAAGAAAAGCTTCGCCGGCAAGCACGCCGCCCCAGAACTCCGGGCGCGCCGGCCAGAGCCAGTGCAACGCGGCGAGGGTCGCTACCGGCAATAACAACGAACTGGCTTGCGCCAGCCATGAAACGCCCCAGCGCCGCTCCAGCGCCAGGCA
>DATGHS010000454.1:0-4222 GCA_035307785.1 Gemmataceae bacterium | reverse complement strand
AGAATGGCCGCCAGCAGGCGGACATGCTCCTTAGGAACCGTGTAAGCTCGAATTTCTTCCTTGCGGCAGCCCGTGCTGATGAGAAGAAACCCCAGCAGGGCTGCGAGGAGCAGCATACGTGAACGACAAAGCCAATGCGTCATGGACGAACTCGAAACCGCGAGCGAAATCACCAACTATCAGTATAGCGACTTCCTCTCGCGCACAGGCAGGCGGGATTGCAGGAATATGCCTCAGGCAGACTGTCTGAGGTTTTGTACCGGAAGCTTGGCGCGCATGCAAGAGGAAAATGGGAAAAATGTGCGGAAACAAATTCACGATTGTCGCCAGAGTGCATAGGGTGTGTGAGCCGGGAGCGCAATGCAAGCGACCGGATGAAGCCCGAGCAACATCCGCGCTCCCGGCTCAAATAATCCAAATTCGAAAGGACCTCTCCCATGCTTCGCCGTGATTGGTTGAAGACGGCAGCGCTGGCCACCGGCGCTGCCGGGCTGGCTGCATCTCGACTTTCGGCCGACAATGTCGCGCCGGCCCGAAAGCTTCCGAAACTTAAGATCACCGACGTGAAGACCATCCTCACCGCTCCGGCCGGCATTCGGCTCGTGGTGGTGAAGGTCCAAACGAACGAACCGAGCATTTATGGCCTCGGCTGCGCGACCTTCACGCAGCGAGCGCGCGTGGTGGAGACGGCAGTGCAACAGTACCTGCGGCCATTCCTCATCGGCAAGGATCCATTTCAAATCGAAGACATTTACCAGTCGTCGCACGTGAGTTCGTACTGGCGCAATGGGCCGGTACTGGGCAATGCGATCAGCGGCATCGACATGGCTCTGTGGGATATTCTCGGCAAAGTCACCGGAATGCCGGTGTATCAACTTCTCGGAGGCAAATGCCGCACTGCGGTGGACACGTATCGCCATGCCAGCGGGAAGACGTTTCAAGAGGTCGAAGAAAAGGTTCGCCAATACATGGAGCAAGGCTGGCGCGTGGTGCGCGCGCAGGCGGCGGTGCCGGGCCAGGCGACCTATGGCGCCGGCGGCGGGGGAGCGAACAAGGACGAATCACCGAATCAGAAGGCCGAAGTTTGGGAGCCGAAGCCGTATGTCCGCATGGTGCCGAAGTTGTTCGAGCATCTGCGCAAGAAGCTTGGCGACGACGTGGAACTGCTGCACGACATGCATGAACGCGTGCCGCCAATCCTTGCCATCCAACTTGCGAAGGATCTGGAGCCGTACAAGCTCTTCTTCCTCGAAGATCCGCTCAGTCCGGAAGACGTGGGTTATTTCCAGAACATGCGCAAGCAGACCAGCACGCCGATCGCGATGGGCGAATTATTCAACAACCCGAACGAATGGGTGTCGCTGGTGACCGGCCGGCTCATTGATTTTATCCGCATCCACATTTCGCAAGTCGGCGGCCTCACCATGGCACGCAAGGTGGCCGCAATGTGCGAATTCTTCGCAGTGCGCACCGCCTGGCATGGGCCGGGCGATGTGTCCCCGGTGGGACATGCGTGCAACGTGCATCTCGACCTGGCCACGCCGAATTTCGGCATTCAGGAAGCGCGCGATTTCACGCAAGCAGAAAAGGATGTCTTCCCTGGCTGCCCGGAATTGAAGAGTGGCTATTACTACGCCAACGACAAGCCCGGTTGGGGCATCGACCTGGATGAAACGCTGGCCGCGAAGTTCCCGATCAAGGATGATCCGAGCTTCGACATGCGCTGGGGGAATTTGCGAAGACAAGATGGCACGAGCACGAAGCCATGAGAAAAGCATTGAACCACAAAGAACACAAAGAACACAAAGAATTTTTCTTTGTGTTCTTTGTGGTTCAAATCTTATTTCAACCCCGGCACCTTGGCCTTTAGTGCTTGCAGGGCCGTTTCCCATTCGGCGGGTGTGCCGAAGAGTTCGGCGGAGTAGCGATTATCGGAGCTGCCACTGTTGCGGATGCTCAACTTCAATCGCTCGACGCCGCCTTCCAAGGCGTTGCGAACAACAACCGTGTCGAGATCGCTTTGCGTGGTCACCACCAGATCCACGGCGATGCCTTTGTTTTCCGGCTTCACTTCTTCCGAAATGCGGGCCGGGCGCTGCCGGGAGGTGGTCGCGCCGGTGTCGCCCCGCAGGCCGATGCCCACGGTTTGAATCTTGAACAGCGTCTTGCGGTCTTCCTCGGACCATTTCAACAGCAACAGATTGAGGATCGTCTTGTCCCAATGCTCGGCGTGGGCGACCAGGTAAAAGAACGTGCCCTTGTCGGAACGGGTTTTCAACAAGTCGGCGATGGGCGGCATCAGGTGATCGACATTCGGGGCCGGCTGTTCCGGGATCTTGGCCATGTCTTCGCTGGTCAGGCAGATGATGAACGTCTTGGGCGTGGCGCACCAAAGCACGGCTTCGCCCAGCGGCCAGCCTTGCGGCTTGATGTAATCGACGTACTTGTTGCCTTCCTGGCGCGTGCGCGTGGCCCCTAGCTTTTGCCGCAAACGGTCGGGGTCATAGGCGCTGCGGGTGCGGACAATCAGCCGCACTTGCGGCGGGATATTCGCATCCACTTTCATCCCCAAGACGACGTCTTCAATTTGATCGCGCCGCAGGCCAGTGAATTCTTCCCAATTGAGCTGATCGCGCTTGGCGCCGACTCGTTTCTGTGAATCCACATCATCGGCCTGGCCAAGCCCCACGCGATAGAGCAGCTCGCGGCCTTCGGGCGTCTCGTCGGCCACGCGGGGGGTGGCGGCAATGATCACGTTCGTATCGCTCGGCAAATAGCCCAACGTCGGCAGTTCGGCCAGCGGCTCCAGCCCGCGCTTTGACCGGGTGCTTAAAATGAAGATGAGCGCCCCGGCCGCAATTATTAGCATTCCCGCGAGGACCAGAAGCCCGATCCGCCAGCTGGTTCGCTTGACGGTTTGCGGCGGCGAACTGGTTGCCGTGGTAATTTGGGCGTTTGGGGCAGATTCGGTGATGGCCGGGGCCGGAATTGCTTCGCCGCAGCGGGGGCAGTCGATCTTTCTCGAAGATGGAATCACGTCCGGACGCGGAAACGTGGCGTTGCAATACGGGCACGAGACGAAGTTCAACGCCATAAGGCTCCTCCAGGTGGGCTCCTATCCATTGTACGGCGAGAAGCGGCTGCGAATACGTCCGGTTCTCAATATGCTGCTTACGGATTCGCCGGCGCTCTCCTGGCGAAGCCGCAAGGGGCGTAAGTTGTCCGTATTGACCGATTTTGCCGGCGAACCTAGACTGAAAATTGCCGAATTTGCCGGATTTTACTTGACCCAGGAGGCGAAAGGCCGATGGCCACCGACACCAGCACGGACACCGGCGACATCAGCGTTTTGGAACGCATCGGCGACGGCTTTGGCGCGTTTTCCGAAAAAGCTGTCGTTTTCATCTCACGCATCTTCGGCTCCAGCAACGATCGCTTCGTCAAGCGGCTCGGGCTCATTGCCTCCGCCCAGGCGGGCCAACCGAACCGTGTCATCCCAGGCTCCCTGCTCGACAAGGTCAACGCGATTGAGCCAGAGATGAAAAAACTTAGCGACGAGGAACTGAAAGGCCTCACGCCCAAGTTTCGCGACCGGCTGAAGAATGGCGAGACGTTGGACGATCTGATGCCCGAAGCCTTTGCCGCGTGCCGCGAGGCCGCGTTTCGCACCAAGAACATGCGGCACTTCGACGTGCAGATCGTCGGCGGCATCGTGCTGCACCGTGGCAACATTGCGGAAATGGTCACCGGCGAAGGCAAGACGCTCGTGGCCACGCTGCCGGCCTATCTCAACGCGCTGGAGCAAAAGGGCGTTCACGTTATCACGGTGAACGATTACCTGGCCCGCCGCGACTGCGAGTGGATGCTGCCCATCTACAATGCGCTGGGCGTGACGGCCGGCTACATTCAGGCCGACATGGAGCCGGAAGCCCGCCGCAAAGCCTACGATTGCGACATCACTTATGGCACGAACAGCGAATTCGGCTTCGATTACCTGCGCGACAACATGAAGCCGGCCCGCCGCGGCGACGCCATGTTCCATCCCGGCGCCCAACAGGTGCAGCGCGTGCCGCTGAACTTCGCCATTATCGACGAAGTGGACAACATTCTCATCGACGAAGCCCGCACGCCGCTCATCATTTCCGGCCCGGCTTTCACCGATGTCATGAAATACGGCAAGGCCAACGAAGTCGCGGTGCAGCTCGGCGAGTTGCAAAAGCGC
>DATGHS010000453.1:0-4256 GCA_035307785.1 Gemmataceae bacterium | reverse complement strand
GGAAGCGACGGAGGACGTGCTACGAAACCTGCGATGGCCCCGAATGCTTTAGCAGGTAACCTCAGGCAACAGGGTTGGTTAGCTCAATGCCGTCGATGGTTCTGGGCGCGCCCATGTCTTCCGTGTAGAGAACCGAAACGTCGGCAGCCTGGCAGGCGCCTAAGAGCATACTGTCCCAATGGGCCAGGCTGAACCGGTCCACCAGGTTGAGGGCATGCAATTGATGCAATGCAAAGTGGCATGGGCCGCACTCCGGCAGGAGGCCGTTCCGTCTAAATTGGTGACAGGAAAAGTGATTACCTGCAGGACGCCGAGCCTAGCGCCCTCGAAGCGCGCAATCCAACCGCAGAAGTGTACGATCCGCTTGCGGAAGGTCAAAAAAAATGAATTCGCAATGCTGGGGTTTGTCGGCCGAATTAGGTAAGGTGTCCACGGAAACCGCGGATTCCCGACGAGGGCTCGGTGGCTTCGCTCAAAAGCATCCAAGAATGGCACCGCTTTCCGAACGTCCTCTTTGTATGCATTCACGGCAAGGCTATAATGGGGCGCAGTCAGGAAACCGCGACGAGCCGCAGGGTACTTGGAATGCGTCGCTTTGCACATGTGCCAGGTACCTTGTATCGCATCATGGAAGGGGTGCGGCGCGCGAAAGCCGCCCATATGTTGGCGCATTCGCAGATTCGGGCGGAAGTGATCGATCGAAACGGGCAGAGTCTGGGTGAGGCAGAATTGCCCCTCGATACACTTCGCTCGCCCAAGGCCCTGATTCGCCGCGTTACCCCGGCGGATAAGAGACGTTGGGATCGAGTCGTGGCCGGTGCGAAGCAATCCGTCTTACCGTATCCGCCCATCAGCGTGGAACCTTGCAGTGAACTGGGCACAAAGATCGAAGACATTGGCTTTGATTTCGGAGGCAACCCATGATTCGGCTGGAACAATATCCCCAGGCACTCCGAGCCCTACAGCGGCTGATTATTCATGCCAAATCGCAAGCCAGTCAGGCAGGAGAAAGCCGAGTGGCTGAATTGTTGAACGATGTCGAGTTGCTCCCCGAGTACCTTGCCGATGAACGTGATCGCACGGGTGAGTTCGTCGAGATGCTGCAAGGCATCGCGCAAATGAACCCAAGCTGCCGATACATCGTTGACGAATTCGAGCAAGCTTCGCGCAACGCCGGCTGATGGCAGTTGCCCTCGCGGAATCTCGCGGCCGGCAGATAAACATTGAATGTCCCGAAGGCCCCAAAGAGGCCCTTTCGACCTGGTCTTCATCGATGCCGACAAGGAAAACAAAGCCGAATATGTGCGATGGTCACTGCGCCTGAGCCGGCCGGGAACCGTGATCGTGGTCGATAACGTAATTCGCGGCGGCGAGGTCGTGAATGCGGAGAATGCCGATGCGCGCGTGCAGGGGCGCGGAAGCTGTTCGAATTGCCGGCTGGCGAACCGCGCCATTCGGCCACCGGAATCCAGGCCGTGGAAAAAAGGGGGAAAAAGGGGACCGCCGAAATTATTCTATCATTTGTCAGAATAATTTCGGCTGCCCCCTTTTTCCCCAGAACGGTCTCCGGGTTCCTCAACACAAACGCGCGCGCAGCGGCTACCTGTTTCTCCGGAAGGTTGTAGGTCCGGCAAATTTCGCTCTCGGTGACCTCTGGATTCAGAAACGAATCCAGAAGGTGATACACTGTCAGGCGCGTGCCAAGAATCTCAGGACCCAAATTGAACTCATCTTTGTCAGGCATTGCTTTTGCTCCCAGTGAGGCATAGCTTTGGCAAGCTATTTGCCTCAAGCGCTAGTTTATTGCAGCTGCCACACTTGCGCCAAGGGGCGGCGATTCTGAAAAAAGGGGACAGCCGGAATTATTCTATCGTTTGTCAGAATAATTCCGGCTGCCCCCTTTTTCCAGGTTGCCGAGTTGGTGGTGAATTCTGCAGCTTCAGATATGCGGGCGCTGGCGCGCTTGAGTCGTGCGCGCGCTGCACCGTTGGCGCCGGTCCGCCCATCGGAAGGCGTCGCAATTGACCCCGACAAACGTACGATCCCGTTTGAGATTGTCAAAGCACTGAGCAAGGTTCGACCAGCCGAAATCCGCTCGGAAAAATGAACTGACACCTGTTTTTTCCCTAGACCGTGGACGCTGCTGGGCACTGCCGCGAGAATTGCGAAACGGGGAATCCAGGTTCTAATCCTAGTTCCTCAGCTTGTAAGTCGCTTTGTACCAATAAGTTATGTAAATCAGCACTTCTCATTTGGCAACACCTTCGCGGTGACGTTGGGGCGACATCGCTTCTTTCGTAGGTTCCTGCCGCCAGACCCCTTGTAGACCCGATTCCTCTGCCGGTCCCACTTCACCGGCAGGTCGCTTGCTACTCCCAGTAATCCACGAGCCGTTCGGTAGTTAATGCAAACCACCGCGGCTACACTATCGGAATACGTAAGGCTAACCCAGGCAGAGTTTCCGATGAACGACGTTACCCGCATCTTGTCCGCCATCGAACACGGCGATCCACACGCCGCCGAGCAGCTTCTGCCGCTGGTCTACGACGAGCTGCGCAAGCTGGCGGCACAGAAGCTGACCCAGGAGAAGCCCGGCCAGACGCTCGACGCCACAGCCCTGGTTCATGAAGCGTACTTGCGCTTGGTCGGCGACCGACAGTTCGCGAGCCGTCGCCACTTCTTCGCCGCGGCCGCCGAAGCAATGCGCCTCATCCTGATCGACAACGCCCGCCGCAAGTCGACCGGGCGTCACGGCGGCGGTCGTCGCCGGGTTCCCCTCGTCGATGTGCAGGAGGTCAATACCTCTCCGGATGAACTGCTGGATCTCGATGATGCCCTGACTCGCTTCGCCGCCCAGGAGCCTGCCAAGGCCGAGCTGGTCAAGCTGCGCTTCTTCGCCCGCATGAGCAACCCGGAAGCCGCGGCCGCGCTCGGCATCTCCGTCGGCACCGCCGAGCGCTGGTGGGCGTTCGCCCGGACCTGGCTCTATGCCGATCTGGCCGATGCCTCTCCAGAAAAAAATCCCGAGGCATGAGGGGGTCGGCGCTGTTTTCTCGCCTATGAGGGTGACGCGACCCCGTGAGGAGGCCGACCGTGACCGAGATGTCCGCCGCCGAAGCCGTTTTCTTCGCCGCCCTGGCCAAGGTCGATCCGGCCGAGCGCACCGCCTATCTGAACGAGGCCTGCGGCACCGACGCCGAGTTGCGCCGCCAGGTGGATCGGCTGCTGGCGGCCCATCCCCAGGTCGGCAGCTTTCTCCGGGACGACGCTGCGGCTCATCCTTCTCCCCTCGGAGGCGTGGGGCGGGAGGTGCGGGGCGGTGCCACCGTCGATGCGCCGACCACCGAGAGCCCCGACACCGTCATCGGCCCGTACAAGTTGCTGGAGCAGATCGGCGAAGGCGGCTTCGGCGTCGTATTCATGGCCGAGCAGACCGAGCCGGTGCGCCGCAAGGTCGCGCTGAAAATCCTCAAGCCCGGCATGGACACGCGGCAGGTGGTGGCCCGCTTCGAGGCCGAGCGCCAGGCCCTGGCCATCATGGACCACCCCAACATCGCCAAGGTACACGACGGCGGGCAGACCGGTTCCGGCCGGCCGTACTTCGTCATGGAGCTGGTCAGGGGCACGCCGATCACCGAGTTCTGCGACCAGAACCAGCTGACGCCGCGGCAGCGGCTGGAGCTGTTCGGGTCGGTCTGCCAGGCGGTGCAGCATGCCCACCAGAAAGGCATCATCCACCGCGACCTCAAGCCCTCCAACGTCCTGGTCTCGCGCCATGATACGACCCCGATCGTCAAGGTCATCGACTTCGGCGTGGCCAAAGCCTTGGGACAGGAGTTGACGGACAAAACGCTGTTCACCGGCATCGCCCAGATGATCGGGACTCCCCTGTACATGTCGCCCGAACAAGCGGGCATGAGTGATCTGGACATCGACACACGGAGCGACATCTACTCCCTGGGCGTGCTGCTGTACGAACTGCTGACCGGCACGACGCCGTTTGACAAAGGGCGCTTGAAGGAAGCCGGCTACGACGAGATTCGCCGCATCATCCGCGAAGAGGAGCCGCCCAAGCCGAGCACACGGCTGGCGCAGTCGACCGAAACGCTGCCATCGATCTCGACCCAGCGGCAAACGGAGCCGGCGAAGCTGACGAAGCTGGTGCGCGGCGAGCTCGACTGGATCGTGATGAAGGCGTTGGAGAAGGACCGGAACCGCCGCTATGAGACGGCGAGCGCGTTCGCGGCGGATGTGGG
>DATGHS010000452.1:0-9002 GCA_035307785.1 Gemmataceae bacterium | reverse complement strand
CGCCGCGCTGCGGGCGACGGGCTTGGCGGTTGCGGCCGGCTTCACCGCTCCTCGAGAGCGTGGGCGACAGCCTGCGGAAACTACTACCGCTGCCATCAGCATTAAGGCCACCAACGTTCGCATGGCGATCCCTCAATTTTTGTTGAAGCGCGGCTAGCGCGGTTGGTCTTCGGGCTGTTTCGGTTGCAGCGGCACCAGCGAGGCCTTGAGCTTTTCCAACGACGGAAACACGTGAATGCCGGAGATGTCATTCACTGAAAGCCAAATCGTGGTGCCGGAATACCATTTTTGCAAGGCAGGGACGTTCACGCCTTCGCCGACCAGGAACCATTGATCGCCCAGCGCCTTGCGCTGAACCTTTTGCAGCGGATAGTGCGTGGTATAGGAAAGGCCGTTCATGACCGTGGGCGTTTTCATGATCACGTCCAGGAACTGCCCGTCGAATTCTCCGGCAGCCGGTGGCTTGGCCGGCGGGTCCTGCGCTTCCAGTCGCGCGGTAATCGATACGAGCACGAAAGCGAAAGCAAAGAGCGCGCTGCGCACAAACATGTCGCCCTCCGTTGATGGGTGTGGCTGATTCGTGGCATCGTAAACGAACGAGCTGGGGATGGCAATGGAAAAGTGAGGTTTAGCGGGCGCCCCTTCGGGCCGCCTGCTAAACCGATCTCTCGCAAGCTCGCAACATCGCCGCGAGCGGCTCCGGGTCCGCGAGCCGATGATCGTTACCAACCTCAATCAGCGCCGCAAACGGCAATCCGCTATTCCGAATCAACTCCTCGCTATCGGCAAACGGCACCACGTCGTCGGCCCGCGCGTGCAGGATCACCGTCCCTGGCTTCGCCGTCCTGGCCGCGCCGTATTTCTTCCAGGCAGGGCAAAGCAACAAAAGCCGGGCGTTGTCGCTGTTCAGGTTCAGGGCCACCGCCCCGCCTCGCGACGAGCCCACGATGACTTCGGGCTGATGTTTGTCGAATTCCGTTTGAGCGATCCGGACAGCATCGGCGAAATTGTCATCCGGCAACGCCGGGTTGAGGACTTCGTGGCCGTGGTTCTTCAAATAAGTCGGCTTTACGCCGCCGGGGACCGAATGCCAACCATGCAGGAAAAGGATTTTCATCAAACCGCTTGCTGCTCACATTCGCTTGATAACGGCGAACCAGCCCTTCGGCCCGCCCTCGGAGAACGTGATGTCTTTCAAATTCGGCGCCGTCTCGAATCGCGCCGGCTGGATCGATTCGACGCTCCAGCCGGCGGCAAAGGCATCGTGCAAGTCCTGCCGGGTGATGCGCCGCGGCCCCTGGCTGCCCGGCTCTTCATTGCTGAAGCACATCAGAAAAAGCCGTCCGCCCGGTTTCAGCACGATCGCCAGCCCGGCCACATATTTCTTTCGATCCGCATCGCCGAAGACATGGAAGAGGCCGTTATCAATGACGTTGTCGAAGCGCTGATCCCAATCCGCCAGCGCCGTGGCGTCTTTGACCAAAAAGGTGACCGGCACTTTTCGCTCCGCCGCTTTGCGCTGGGCCCGGCGGATGGGCTCCTCTAGAAAACCGATGCCGGTGACCTGGCAGCCGCGGTCGGCGAAGAACAGCGCGGTATCGCCGGTGCCGCAGCCCGCATCGAGAACCGCGCCCGTGATCCGATCGGCCACATCCAGAAACGGCTTCTGCGGCTTGCCAATGTCCCTTGGCGCCTGTCCGGCATAGAGTGAAGCAAAGGTCGATTTGTCGAGCACGTCTGCCATGATGGAGTCCTCCTTGCGGTCATTGTAGGTGTAGAGTTCACGAGTAATGAGTATTCGGCCACAAACTGATACCATACACGGTGACTCGGCACGAGCCATGATCGAAGCGCTGCGACAACAATGGCACGATCTATTGCAGGTTTGGGCCGTCGATCCTCACTTGGCCAGCCAGACATTCGATGAAATCTGCGAGCACTACGCGGAACCCGCGCGCCATTACCACACGCTCGTTCACATTCAAGAAGTGCTGCGCCATGTGGAGAACCTTTCCCATTATGCTCGAAATCCGGCTGTTGTGAAGCTCGCCGCCTGGCTGCATGACATTATCTACGACTCCAAGGCTTCCGACAATGAAGAGCGCAGTGCCGCTTACGCCGAGGACTTGTGCCGGCGATTATCAATTGCCGACGGCCTACGGGTAGCGTCACTAGTCCTGAAGACAAGAACCCACGAAGCCGGCAACGACCCCGACGCGCAGGTGCTGATCGATGCCGACCTCGCCATCCTGGGCGCCACCGACTCGGCTTACCGCGCCTACGCCGAGCAGATTCGCCAGGAATACACCTGGGTACCGGAGCCGGAATTTAAGAAAGGGCGCATGCGCGTTCTGCAAAAGTTTCTGGCAAGGCCAAAGATATTTTGCCTGCTGGAAGAATTGGAAGAGCCGGCCCGCCGGAATATCGCAGCGGAGCTCGGCAGGCTGGAAGAAAACTAAGATGCTGCCAGCGCCGGCCAAGTCAGGGGGGGCGTCTTCCCCTTCGTTAGTCCCACACGTACCGCTCGTCATACTCAATCTCGTAGTGCTTCAAGAATTGGCGAAATTCGTCTTGAAACGACTTCTTGCGATGATGTTCCTTTTGTTTGGCAATATAACTCTTGACTCCGCGCACACCCGATTGGCCGATTGAAAACGCGCCATAGCCGCTCTGCCAATAGAAGGCCTGATAAGTGACTCCCTTAGTTTTGATCCACTTCGAGGAGCTGGACTTGATCTCTTCCACCAAATCGGCAATCTCCATTTTGCGCCCAAGGCGAAACAGAATGTGAATGTGGTCTTCCGTGCCACCGGCGCACAGCATGGGGCATTCAAGATTCCGCAAGATGCCCGCAAGGTATTTATACAATTCCTCCTCAATCTCCGCGCGCATCATTGGAGCACGGTTTTTCGTGCTAAAAACGAGGTGGACATAAATTGCCGATAAGGATTTCGGCATGATGATGTCTCTTTTGCTTGGGAACGGATTCCGACGGGACCAAGCCCCGAAGGGGCGTGATATTAAAGCCCAGGGCGCTAGCCCTGGGTAAGATGCCCAACCCAAACCCAACCCCCGAAGGGGCGCAATAATCTCGCTCGCCACACTCGTTATTTCGCCCTTTCAGGGCTCATGCCATCGCCCACCGCGACCCCAGGGCTAGCGCCCTGGGCTTTAGAATTTGGCCCCTTCGGGGCCAGTTGGCAGGTCGCCGTCTCCATCATTGAGACGATGTTTGGTCTATTTCGCCGTCCCTTCCTCCACAATGCGAATCTCCTCCTTCGTTAACCCGTAAAGCTCATACACCAGCGCGTCGATGTGCCGGTCGGTGCCGGCGATCCGCCCCCACGGGACAATTCGCATGAAATTGCGTGCTTCGTTTCATATCAATGACTTCACACACTTCAACTCAATTCCTGATTCTCTTTGGAGGGAGGCCGCATGGGATACTCGCTCCATTTCACCGGCCGCATGATTGCCATCTTCGTTGCCGCAGCGGCGACGTTTGCCCAATCCAACGCCGGAGATCCACCGCGCGTTGATAACCACGGCGACCCGCTGCCGAATGGGGCGGTTGCTCGCTTCGGCACCGTGCAGTTTCGCCGGCCGAGTTGGGGCAGCGCTTCCGCCATCGCCGCCGACGGCAAGACGTTCCTCGACGTGGACGATTCGCTTGTTGTGCGAACTTACGATTTGGCTAGCGGGCGGCTGCTCAAGACCACGCAACTTCCGGGCAAGCGCCCCCAGCAATTGCACTTCTCGCAGAATGGCCGAGTGCTGGTCGGCCAAATCTGGGATTCGCAATGGTCGTACCACGCCTGGGATGTGGAATCAGGAAAGGAAATCGGCCATTGGAAACCGCCGGACGGCTTTTGGGTGATCAATGCCTCTATTTCTTTCGACGGAGATTTGGTGGCGCTGGCAACGCAGGGGTCGGGCACCGGGAAGCTCGTTTTGTGGGAACCAGCGCGCAGCGCAGAACGGACTATCGGCAATCCAACTAACTTCCCTGTCATCCTTTCGCAAGATGGGAAGCGCCTTTACAGTACGGACGGTACGCAGTTGTTTATGTGGGACGTGGCTACGGGCAAACAACCCTGGATCCACCGCACGGTGACGAAAAGGTCCGATGTACATCCATCTCCCGACGGCAAATCACTTTTAAGATGGAGCTTCGGTAATGTTGTGACTCTGCAACGCTTGGATGCGGCAACAGGGGGCAGCTTGGCCGGCGACACGTGGCCCAAGCTCACCGGCGAAGAAACGATCGCCTTACTTCCCGATGGTCGCGTTTTGATCGGGACCAAGCCGAAAGGCGTGCGCGTGTGGGACCCGGCTATTGGAAAGGAGACGCTCTCACTCCCCGACATGGCCGGCTGGCTGGCGGTTTCCCCCGACGGCAAATCAATTGTCGGCATCTATCAAGGCGGCGGCGAACTTCAGCGCTGGGATCTGAGCACCGGAAAAGAGTTGTGGCCCGACAAGCGTGGCCTGGGCCATACTGCCGGAATTTCGCGCCTAGCATTCGACTCTAGCGGTCGGCGAATGGCAACGCTTGGCGACGATCTCACGGTTCGCATCTGGGACATGACCAAACGCCGGCTTTCTCTGACCATTCCGCTGTCCCAGCGCGGGATCAATGTCCTTACTTTCGCCCCAGATGGCGAGCATGTTTTCGCTAGTGATGGTCAAGAACTCGTTCAAATCGGGGCGGGCACTGGGCACGAAGTGAATCGCCTGCCCATCCCGGTACCCGGCACTTGGGTTGGCGAACACGGCTCCTTAGCCTCTTGTCGCGTGTCTTCCGATGGTCGCAACATAATGGGCGTGATTTGGGCAAACGGATTTGGCAATGTTGGTTCTGATAGGGGCGCGGTGGTGGCATGGGAGGCCCAATCCGGCAAGGTCGTGTTTGTACGCGACGTGCCAGAAGTCGGCCATGATGTCACGCTTTCGCCGAATGGTGCCTGGTACGTCGGCCCAAAAGGCCGAATTAGGGGTATTCGAACGGATCGAGATTTGCGGCAACTGATGCTAACCGAGGGCTTCCATTGCGGGATGTGGTCACGCCCGTCATTCGCAGTGTCTCGCGATAGTTACTTCGTGGCCGCCGGCATTTCGCGGCAACAAACTGACAACCGGCGCGTCCAAACTTTTTATGAAGGCGCCCAGGTATGGGATGTAGTCACGGGCCAGCAGCTCGCCCGCGTCCGGGCCGGTGAACTTGGCTGCATCGCGCTTTCCCCCGATGGTAGAACGCTGGCAACCGCCGATTGGGATAGCCTGTGCGGGTGGGACGTTGCCACGGGCGAGCAGCTTTGGAAGCACTCCCTGGGGCGCGTGGCGCGCAGTATCTATGCCTTTTCCTTTACCGCACACATCGAGTTCACTCCGGATGGCAAGACCATTGCAACCGCCATGCCCGATTCGACGGTGCTCTTGTGGTCGGTGCCACCGGTGCCCCGGAAGCCCACGCCGCTTTCGACCCAGACGGAGAAAGACGCAGCGTGGGAAGCTCTTATTTCACCCAAGGCGTCAAAAAGCATAAAGGCCGCGTGGGGACTCGCCGACGCTGGTGCCGACGCCGTTGCCATGCTGCGTGAGCGAATGAAGCCGATCCAACCGATTCCCAAAGAAAAAATGCAGCAATGGCTCAATGATCTGAATGATCCGGTTTTCGCCAAACGGGAAGCAGCGACTAGAGCGTTAACGGCGCTGGGCGAGCGCAGCGAAGCGGCACTGCGAGCGGCGCTGGCAGCGAATCCATCGCCGGAGCAACGCAGTCGCATGGAGAGGTTACTGGCCGGGCCATTTATCGTACCGCCAGAAACCATTCGCTTCCTGCGCGCGGTGCAAGCACTCGAGGGAATCGGCTCGCCGGCCGCGTGCAAATTACTGCAAGACCTTGCAACGGGCGATCCAAGTGCCCCCGAGACCAAAGCCGCTAGCACTGCTCTGTCACGGCAGAATCGATGAGGCAGGGCGACGAACGGCCTTTGCCGAGTCGAATTCTCGCGGTTGCCAGCGTTGCAGACCTTATCGCCTGGGCCGTAGAAGGGCGCCGCAGCCCGAAAAAACTCCATTCACCGCGTTGCAATTCACGGCTTGATCCGCGTTGCGCCCGAAAAGTTACAAAAAGTGACAGCTCGCGCCACCAGAATATTCGGCGAGTCAATCCTCGCTATCGCTGCCGGCCGATTGTTCCGGGAAATACTTCGCAATCAGCTTGCGCACGGTCGCGCGGGCGAGGCCGAGCCAGCGGGACGCGGCCAGGCGGTTGCCCTGAAGCCGCTCCAAGACTTCGCCCAGCAGGGCCGGCTCGACCACGTTCAGAAACTCTTCGTACAGATTGGCCGGCTCGGCGCCGGGGCTGGCCTCGATGCGCTTCTGCACCCAAAGGCGGACCAGCGCGGCCATTTGCTTCTGCAGATCGGCCGGCTCGCCGGGGACGACCGGCGATGGGAAGTGTTCGGCCAGCAGCGGCCCGCCGCGGGCCACGATCGACGCATGCTCCAGGGCGTGCCGCAATTCGCGCACGTTGCCCGGCCAAGCGCGCGACTTCAGGTAGGCCACGGTCGCGGCCGGCAGCGGCATCGCCGATGGTTCGATTGTCTTCAGAAAATGCTCGGCCAGTTCCACAATGTCATCGCCGCGTTCCCGCAGCGGCGGCAACTGAATCTGAAAGCCGTTCAGCCGAAAGAACAGGTCGTGGCGAAACCGGCTTTCGGCCACTTCCTTTGCCAAATCGCGGTGCGTGGCCGAGAGGATGCGCAGGTTCAGCGGCTGGGGCACGTTGCTGCCTACGGGAAAGACTTCGTTGAATTCCAGCAGTCGCAGCAGCTTCGCCTGCACCGGCAAGGGAATATCGGCTACCTCGTCGAGGAAAGAGGTGCCGCCGTTTGCCAAGGCGAGCAAGCCTTCCCGGCCCTGCGCGGCCCCGGTGTAGGCGCCCTTCACGTGGCCGAAGAGTTCGCTTTCCACGAGGTTGGGATTCAGCGCCGCCACGTGAACCGGGATGAACGGCTTATCGCGCCGGGCACTGTGGCGATGGATGGCACGAGCGACCAGTTCCTTGCCGGTGCCGCTTTCGCCGGTGATGAGCACGCTGGCTTCGCGAGGGGCCACCAGGGCGATCTGCTTGAAGACGCGCTGCATGGCGGGGCTGTGGCCGATGATCTCTTCCGCGGGCGTGGGCCCAACACGCGAAGGCTCGGTCGCAGTAACTGCTCGCCGGCTCAATGCCCGGGCCACCGCATCAAGCGCTTGCGAAAGGTCAAACGGCTTCGCCAAATAGTCGAAGGCGCCGCCTTCTACTGCCCGCACGGCCGTGGCCAGATTGCCATGAGCGGTGATGACGATCACCGGCGCGTCGTGCGTGAGTTCGCGCAATCGTCCCAAAGCGGAAAGGCCGTCCACGCCCGGCAGGCGAACGTCGAGAATGACGACGTCCGGTTTTTCGCGGCCGGCCAGTTCCAGCCCCTCTTCCGCCGAAGAAGCCACGCTCACCCGGAAGCCGCCACGCTCCAGCGCGCGGCGCAGCGACCAGGCCACGGCCTCTTCGTCATCGATGATGAGGATATGGTGATCAGACATCGGCTACTCATCAACCCCCGGCCGCTTGCGTTTCGCGCATGTGTACTGTCAACCAGCACTCGACGTACCAACTGCGATTTCGCGGCTTCCTCTTCCACTCGGTGTATCAACCGAACCAACCTCGATACGAAAACAGGTCCGGTCTTTCTCTCGAAACCAGCGGATGCCGCCGCCGTGCGCTTCCGCCACTTGCCGTGCGACCACCAGGCCCAGGCCGATGCCCTCCGGCTTGCCAGTAACGAATGGCTCGAACAAGCGGCTGGCAACTTCCGAAGCGGGGCCGCGTCCGGTATCGAATATCTCAATGGCTGCCGACCCTTCCGTTTTTTGCAGCCGTACTTCCACCTCGCCGCCCGGGCTGGCGGCTTCCACGGCGTTGCCGAGTACATTCAAAATCATGTGAGCAAGCTGGCCCCGGTCGCCGGCAATCGTAACTTCGACCTCCGGCCGCTTCCAAACGAGCTTCACGTGTGCATGGTTGCATTGCGGTTGCAGCAGCGAGACCGCTTCATCCACAAGCTCGGTCAGCGAACATGGCACTCGGTGCATCCCGTTCTTGCCCAGGTCGAAGAAACGCTCCAGGTCGGCGCTCATCCGGGCCAGTTGCCGCAAGGCCACGTCGAGCGCTTCGTGGTCGCCGCCTGAGCACGATTGTTCGTGCAATTGAACGGCCAATTTCGCGCCGGTCACGGCATTGCGAAGCTGGTGCGCCAGGCCACTGGAAACTTGCCCCAGCAGACGGGCCCGTTCCGACCGGCCCACCGCTTCCTGGTACTTCACCAGCTTCTCCGCCATCTCATTGACGGAGCGGGCCAGATCGCGCAACTCATCGTTACGCGGCGGCATCGGCATCGGGCTGAAGTCGCCGCCGGCAATCAGGCTCGTGCGCCGCTCCAGGTCACGAATGCGCCGCACCAGCCGCCAGCTTGCCTCCAGCATAAGGCCCACGGCCACGAGCCCGCCGAACAGGCCCACAATCAGGCTCGGCCGAATCGCCTGCCAGACGGCTTCTTCCAGTTGCGATTCGGGATAGAGAACATAAAGCGTGGCGCCGGCATTCTTGTGCGGCGCGCGCAAAATCACGCCGCGGCAAAGATAGGCGCGACCGGCAAGCAACGTCCGACTTCCGAGCGACGCTTCGCCACGTTCGATGGAAGCAATCGGCAGCCCATCGGGCTGTTCCGAGAATGTCGCGATCCGACGGCCATCCGGTTCCACCAAAAGACATTCGGCCCCGGACAGCCCCTTGATGTCTTCGAGCACCGGCTGGGTCAGCGGATAGGTGGTCTCGGTGCTGAGCGTTTGCTCCACGCCGTTGATCTGGTGAGCAATGCGCAGCCTTGCATGCTGGGCCGAGTCCCAGGCCGTCCAGGCGCTCGCGCCCACCAGCCCCAGCAGCAGCAGGCCCAGCG
>DATGHS010000451.1:0-12817 GCA_035307785.1 Gemmataceae bacterium | reverse complement strand
TGAAATTGCCCATTGGCTGCCATTAATTGCGGCGATTATTGGGGTGCCCAAATGGCTGGTGCGGCGGCGCATGCGCAGTGTCCTCGTAGTGTCACCGGCCGCGCTGGCAGGGAACCAATCGTGACGCAAAAGCCTCTAAAGAATTGACAGCGCGCGTCGCGAAAAGCTATACTAGTGGACGACACGTATCGAATCCGGTAAACCCCGCGCCGGCATGACAGGAGGTTCATGCCAGCAAGCTGGCCTGTGGACAGGTTGGTGGGGAAACTTGGCAGGGAGGCTCGGCTCCCTTCATACGCCTGATTGGCGAGGTTCGGCGCGGGCTCTCTACCCGCGGCCCGTGCGGCCTTATATGAGTACTCCTGCGACACCGGAACCTTCGGAGCGCCCTTCTTCCGTCGTTCGCCACGGTGAAGCGCCGGCGCCCCCGAATTCCGAGGTGTCGTCCATCGCCAAGGCCCTGCCGCAACCCGATTCTACCGAAAACGCCCCGACCATCATCAGCCCGAACCGTCCCAAGGACAAAGACCCCAACGCGGTGGCGGCCGCGCTGCAGGGCAAAAAACTGGGCCACTTCGAACTCGATCAGCCGATTGGCGTGGGCGGCATGGCCGCGGTTATTCGAGCCAAGGATCTACAACTCGGGCGTATCGTTGCTCTCAAAGTCCTGCCGCCGGAGATGGCGGTCGACCCCGAAAATGTTTCCCGCTTCAAAGCCGAAGCCCGCGCTGCCGCCCGGCTCGACCATGAGAACATCGCCCGCGTCTATTTTTGCGGCGAAGACCAGGGATTGCACTTCATCGCTTTCGAATATGTGGAAGGCATCGACCTGCGCACCTGGTTGAACCAGAACGGCGTGCTGACGCCGCAGCAGGCGGTAACCTTCATGCTGCAAATCGCCACCGGCCTGGCACACGCGGCCGAACGCGGCGTGGTGCATCGCGACGTGAAGCCTTCCAATATTCTGATCACGAAAGAAGGGCGCGCGAAGATCGTGGACATGGGCCTGGCCCGGCAAACCGACGTGGCCGGCGGCGTCACCCAATCCGGCGTGACGCTTGGCACGTTCGATTACATCTCGCCCGAACAGGCCATCGACCCTCGTGGGGCCGACATTCGCAGCGATATTTATTCCTTGGGCTGCACGTTTTATCACTTGCTTACCGGCCAGCCGCCGGTGCCCGAAGGAACCGCGGCCAAGAAGCTGCACCATCATCAGCAGGTTGAGCCGCTGGATCCGCGGGAATTCAACCCGGCCATTCCGGATGAGCTCGCCGCGATCCTGGCACGAATGATGGCCAAGGATCCGAAGGACCGCTATCAAACGCCGGCACATCTCGTCCAGCATCTGTTTCAAATGGCGCGCAAACTGGAATTAGGCGAATCCGGGATAACAACGCAGACGTTGTTCTTGGACGCACCGCTGCCGCAATCGCCACGCTATCTGCCGTGGATGATAGGTGTGGTCGCTTTGTCGGCGCTGACGATACTGGTGGTGATTTTGGGCTGGAACGGCTTCCATTCGACCGCCATGCATTCGCAGTCGCTTTGGCCGGAGCATACCAATGTGGCGTCGCGAGCGAGCATCAACGGTGGGGCCGTCCGGACGAATTCCGTCCCACAAGCTACGCCGCCGGTGCCGTCGCCCTTAACCTTGGAGCCGGCAGAAACCGTGCAGGATCTGGCGCGTTTGCTCAATCAACATGCGGAATCAATCAAGCTAACCGGCAAGAGTTACAATTTGTCGGAACTGGGCGCCGACCCGCAGCTGCGCTGGAAGGGCCGGCGATTGAAAATCGAGGGCGAAAAAGATGGCACCAATTTGCCCATCATTTGCTGGGACGCGCCCGCCGCGAAGGATTCGTCCACGTTCTTGGCCGCCCTGGAATTAATCGGCACGGACGCGGATGTTACATTCAAGCAGGTGCGCTTTGAAGTCCAGCCCAATGGCAGCGAGATTCCGCAGTACGCCATCTCGGCCGCGGGCTTGCAAAGCCTTCGCTTCGAGGATTGCGAATTTCAGCATGAAGGCGCGCGGCAGAGCGGCGGACTGGTGCGTTTCGAAGGGCAAACCGGGGCGGAACCGCCGGTAGTGTCTCTCCTGCGCTGCCTCATGTCTCACGGCCCAATCGGCATCGATTTGCAAAATCGAAGCGTCGTGCAAGCGGAACAATGTGCGTTTGGCCCCCATGACGTACTGTTCCGTTGGCGGGAAAACGTGGTGCAGGCCGCGCCTAATCCGGATCGGCTTCTGGCGACATTGACGCACTGTTCGGTCATGATGCGGAATGGCTCGATCTTTCAACCTGAAGGAGCGGTTGCGGGAACCATTCGCGCTTCGCAATCCTTGTTTGCCAGTGGCAATGAACGCGGCGATCCGGGCGAAGTCGTGCTCGTGCGGCAATCCGTTCCGCAGGGCAAAGTAATCTTTGCGGGTCCGGAAGGAAAAGAGAATTGGCGGAATGTGTACCATCACCTCACATTCTGGGCCGATGGCAATCAAAAGGCGGCGAAATTGGCCGATTGCCAGCATTTGCAATTCCCCTTCCGCGACGCCCATGCGGTTGAATTAGCATTCAGCCCGTGGCAACACCCGCAACCACTGTCGCTGGTACGCGAGCAGCCGGCACAGGCTTTTGCGCTGCAAATCGGGTTTGCGAACTTGCGGGCGGCGCCGAAGAATGATCAACTAGTGGGTGTAGAGCGCTGCACCTGGGGCGATTCCTATGATGCGGCGCGCCTCCCAGTAATCCAGGAAGAGTCTGCAGTAGCCACCGCGAATCGGCGGGTGGTGGATCCTTCCTTCACGGCAGACGCCACGCTGCCGCCGCTGACCTACCGCACCCTTGAAACCGCCATCAGCGAAGCCAAGAGCGGCGATACGATCCTGATTCGCCACACCGGAGTGATCTTGGTTCGTCCCGTCGAATGCGCCAAATCGGATTGGCATTTAACGATTCAGCCCGACGGCTCGCACCGCCCGATCCTGGAATTGGATTCGGAAACGGTAAAACCGCAAGCCGCGCTATTCACGCTCTTTAGCGGCGGCCTGACCTTCAAAGATTTGCAATTCCATTTGCCACTCAAGGGCCTGCACGAAAGTAAATGGGCCGGGGTGCTGATGCTGGCGGGCGGCGCCGAATGCACGTTCCAGCGTTGCGTGATCACGATGGACGATAACACGGGTATTCCCAGTGCGGTCGTGCTGTTGTCGGCCGATGCCGATGCGATGGCTCAGCTGACCGACAAGGGCCCGCCGCACATCCGCCTCGATAACTGCTTCATTCGCGGCCGTGGCGATCTATTAACCGTACGACCCAGCCGGCCCTTTCAGTTGGAATTGAACAATAGCCTCATCGGGCTCGATGGTAACTTCGCGACGATTTTCGGCCAACCGAAGGAGACCGCGTTTGCGACCGACGGCCAGATTGTTTGCAACCACGTGACGACTTATCTCAGCGATTACTGGCTCGATTTCCGGGCCAGCGAGGAAGATCGCAAGATGGCCGGCTTCAACCGTCTGCAAATCAAGTGCGAGATGTGCCGGTTTGTAGCGGCGAATAACCGGCCCTTGTTGCACGGTGTGGGGATTGACGGTGAAACCTTGAAAGGCCAGGTGCTTTCTTGGGGCAACCGCATGAATCTATACGGCAACTTCACGCAGATGCTGGATGTCGAGTTGCCGAATGCTACCACCATGATGCCGATGATGCCGCTTACCGCCAAGAATTGGCGCGACCAGACTTACGAAAGCGAAGATTCCTTTGTGGAAATGCAGATCGCGCACAAACCATCTCCCGATCGGCCGTGGTCCCGAATGCGCCCCGACGATTTCATGGCCAAGCGACTGGACATGAAAAAGAGCGATATCAACCCCAATAATTTCGGCGCCCACGCAACCGAGCTGCCGACGCCGGATGACGAACCAGCTCCGACCGCGCCGGCGCGGGAAGAATAACCAGCCGCTTGCGGTGTACTGAATTCAGCCCTACCATTTCCTGCATGCGATTCCTGAATTACGCCCGCTTGTTGCGCTTGCCCAACGTCTTTACCGCATTTGCCGATATCTTGCTTGGCACGATAGCGGCAGCAACGTGGCAGTCACATCCGTTCGGCGCTGCCGCTCTGCTGCTGGCCTCCGGTTGCCTTTATTGCGCCGGCATGGTGTGGAACGACTACTTCGATTTCGAAGTAGACAAGCGCGAGCGGCCCTTTCGCCCGCTGCCGGCCGGACAAATCTCGCGCACTGCGGCAATTCGATTGGGATCGATATTGCTGGCCGTGGGCGTGGCACTGGCATTGGCGGCGGGATTCACTTCGGGAAGTTATTTAGTCTGGCCGGGCGTTTTCGCGGCGTTGATCGCGATCGCCGTGCTGCTCTACGACGGCTGGCTAAAACGCACGTTCTTGGGGCCCGTGGCAATGGCGACCTGTCGATTTCTCAATGTTTTGCTTGCTTTGTCGCTCGCCACAACGACCGAAGCGCCGTGGCTGCTGCGGCTGCACCTGGCGGGAATCGTGGGCCTGTACATTGTCGGCGTGACCTGGTTCGCCCGGCAAGAAGCCGGCCGCAGCCACCCTGCGCACCTGGTTGGCGCCGCGATCTTCGTTGCGATAACGTTGGCGCTAGCGCTGGTGCTGCCAGTCTACCGCCCGCCGGGCAGCGTGATCCCGGCATTTCCATATCTTCTGGTCGCGTTCGGATTCTATCTTGGGCTGCCGGCATACCGGGCCATTCGTCAGCCGGAGCCCAAGCACGTGCAGGCAGTCGTCAAACGGGCGATTCTCGGTCTGATGTTGCTCGATGCCATTCTCTGCACGGCCGAAGCCGGCTGGTCGGGTCTGCTCATCATATTGCTGTTGCCGCCGGCCTTGCTACTCGGAAAATGGGTGTATTCAACTTAGCCGCTTGCGGCGTTGCACTTGCAAGGAATCTTCCATGACCCTTCCACGAATGGGATTGCTGATTTCGTTCATTTTGACTCTGACAGGAAACCTGGCCATGGCCGACGAAACCACCACCGATCGCGCCAAGAAATTTATCGCGGCCCACGATGCCAAATTCAAGCCGCTCGACCGCCGGGCCGGCATCGCCTGGTGGGACGCGAATATTTCGGGCAAGGATGAGGACTTCGCGCGTAAGGAAGAAGCCCAAAATGCCATCGATGCCTCCTTGGCCAACCCAACGGCATTCGCCGAACTGAAGGAATTGAAGCAAACGAAAGACAAGGGCCAGATCGACGACAAGATCGTCGGCCGCTGCATCGACGTGTTGTATCTGATGTATCTCGAAAAGCAGGTCGATCCGGCATTGCTGAAGAAGATCGTGGCCAAGGCGAATGCCGTGGAGCAGGCTTTCAACGTCTTTCGGGCCAAGGTGGATGGCAAGGAGATGCCCGATGCCGAGGTTCGCAAGGTGCTGAAGGAATCAAAAGACAGCGCCCGCCGCCAAGCCGTGTGGGAGGCCAGCAAGGAAGTGGGCGCCAAGGTCGAGAAGGATTTGAAGGAACTCGTTCAACTGCGCAATGAAGCGGCCAAGAAGCTCGGCTTTCCCAATTTCCACGCTTTGCAGCTGTACTTGAATGAGCAGGATGGAACGGAACTCATCAAATTGTTCGACGATTTGGATCAACTCACACGCGAACCGTTCCATAGGGCAAAGGCGGAGATTGATTCGATCCTGGCGCAACAATACGGGATCAAAGTCGAAGAACTGATGCCGTGGCATTACCACGATCCGTTCTTCCAGGAATCGCCGGCCGTCTTCGGCGTCAGCCTCGACACGCCATTTCAAAAGGCCGACTTGCTGCAGCTTTGCCGTGATTTCTACGCCAGCATCGGCCTGCCGATCGACGACGTGATCGCTCGGTCGGATCTTTATCCCAAGACCGGCAAGAGCCCGCACGCCTTTTGCACCGACATCGACCGCGAAGGCGATGTGCGCGTGCTCGGCAACATCGTCAATAACGAATACTGGATGGGCACTATGCTGCATGAACTGGGCCATTCCGTCTACAGCAGCAAGAACATTCCGGCCTCGCTGCCGTACGTTATCCGCTGCGAATCGCACATTCTTACGACGGAAGGCGTGGCCATGCAGTTCGAGCGCTTTTCGAAATCCAGTGGCTGGATCGAGAAGATGGGGCTGAAAATCGACAATCCCAAAGCTTTCGACGAAGCAGCGAAGAAAGTCCAGCGCAATCAACTGCTGATTTTCTCGCGCTGGTGCCAGGTGATGCTGCGCTTCGAGAAGAGCATGTACGAAAATCCGGACCAGGATTTGAACAAACTCTGGTGGGACCTGGTGGAAAAGTATCAGGAAGTGAAGCGCCCTGTCGGCCGCAATGCCCCGGACTATGGCAGCAAGATTCACATCTGTAGCGCCCCAGTGTATTACCACAACTACATGATGGGCCAACTGTTCGCGTCGCAAGTCCACCATGCGATCTGCCGCGATGTGTATAAAGACGCCGATCCGAACACGGTGCTCTACGTCGGCGACAAGCGCGTGGGCGACTTCATGAAAAAGAAAGTCTTCGAGCCAGGTCGCTCGCTCGACTGGCGCGGCCTGACCAAGTTCACTACGGGCGAAGAGTTGAGCCCGAAGGCGTTTGCCAAAGATTTTCAGGGGAATTGAATTGCCGCGTGCGGCTACGCCGGTGAAGCCGCAACCGGTCGGTTTACACGGGCACCAGGATCGCACCTTCGCCGTTTCGCAACGTGATGCTCGTCACAGCAGCGCCGAGGGTGCCGTCGGCCTGCAATGGCCGGTAGGTTCCGTTCAGCTTCTCGACGGTCGCCGTGGTGTCTGTGATCGTGCCTGTTTGGCCCCGATAGTACGACAGAGGCTTGTAGAGAACCAGCGCGTTGCTGTACTGCCGCTCGTAGACTTTGTAGGTTAGCGCGGAGTTGGCCGGGTCTTGACCCGTGTCGAGTACCGACCAGGTTCCTGGCGCCGAACCCACATTAAAATTGATTGCATTGGTCCAGTGCCGCGACCAGTCGCTGTTGGGCTCGGCGCCACCGTTGATCATTAACATGGTGCGGGTCGGATCGGCTATCAGGTAGTAATAAGCCAGCGTCGCTATCTGCGTGCGCGCGTCGGTGGGCGAGCCATTCGTCAACAGGCTGTCGAGAACGGCATACGTGTTTCCGTTGCCCAGGGCGAGACGACGTTCCAGATTGGCTGCCACATCTTCAAACTGCGAATAGCTTGCCGCCAGCGGCCGAATCGCCGCCTCGTCGAGGTAGGAAATTCCCGCTTTGGCCAACGCATCAACCGCTAGCCCGCCGCCCGAGGTGTTGGCCAGCACCCAGTTTGGTGCGATGGCGGCGTTAATCTTTGCCAGGGTTGTCGCATAGTCAGTCGTGTAGTTGGCAATCGATTCGACCAGCGAATTTGGATCGAGGGCAATTTTGGCGAGGGAATTATCCATGAACACGCCGGCCGCTTGTGGGTTCGCTTGCAAAAGCCGCTTGGTGTAATCAGCAGCCCATTGCTGGAAGCTCGCATTGCCGACATTCGTGGCGTAGCGCGATTGGCCGTAGTTTGGATACAGCGCCCGGCCCTGGTAGGCGAAGCGAGCGTCGAAGCCGTGGGCGACGGCGATGGCGTACTGGGCATCGGTCAAGTAACCGGTGTGGTTCGTATCGAGGCTGTAATCAAACGCCGGGATCACGCCCGAGCTGCCGCCATTGGCGTGTACATAATCGTCGGCCAGAATGGTGTTGGCGACCGGAGCATTGCCATCGCTTACCGTGCGCACGCGCAGCTGGTACATCAGCGCGGAGCCGCCGATGGAAGACATCACCCAATCGGTAGGCGGATCGAAGCGGATTTGCCCAGAGCGTGTGAAGCCATTCGTGCCATCGGTCTTTGGGCTGAGCGTTTTCCAAGCCGTGGGGTTACCGTTTGCATCTACGGCGGTGGGGTACTCGATCACCGCCGACCACCCAGCGCCGGCAGGCGTGCTCAAGTTGAAATTAATCAGGTTGAACTGCTCCGGATAGCCAATAACCAGTGATTCCCCGGCTGTACCGAAATTCACAGGCGCGGATTCATCGTGCGCGGCCGTTGTTTCATTCGACCATGTTCCATTGGAACTGGTTTGCACGTTCCAGAACCAATTTACTGGCATCGACGAAGCGCTGGCGCCGCTGAATGGCGTCGCCTGCGAAACGTGCAGGAACGCCGATTCCGGGTCCATGCCGTGCTGATTGGCGTAATTCATCCAGTCGGTAATCATGCCGCCGTACATGTTGGAGGCATTCGAGTAAATCATCTGCGGCGTGCTGGGCGTGATCTGGTTGATTTGGTTCAAATAGGCAGGGTTCGACACTACCAGGTCCACGCTTTTCTGCAAAAGTGATTGAGCAGTGCCATTAAACGGTGTGCCATAGTACGCCAGTTCCGCAACGCGAATGTACGGATAATGCTGCGGAACGCTCGGCAGAGTTCCGTTTGCCGGCTGGGTGACAGTCCCTGATGTCGAGCCGCCGGTTGGATTTGGTATGGGAGTGACGATCGGCACAGTCGTGGGCGGCGTTACGGTGGAGGAACCGTTGCCACTGCCGGTCGTATCTGGAGGCGTTGTCGGTGGCGGATTGGTAGGAGACGTCGGACTGCTGAGCGAATTGACCTGCACGTTGCCGAACAGGACCTCGCCGCTGTAGCTGGCCTCGCGGCCAACGCCAACGTAGCCACTCTGTGGCAGCGTGTTGTCTGTCACCGAAATCGCCACTGCCGGATCGCTCTGCCAGTCGCCGTTTTGATTTAGGTATTCGCCATTATCCTTGCGCGTTACTTGGATCTGCAGCGAGTTGCCCTGGGCGATGAGTGTCACATTGGCCCACTGCCCGCTGAACCAGTCGTTTGAAGAAAGCGAGCCGAGCACGGTGGTCTGGCCGTTATTCACGGCAAGAAGCTGCACTTCCAGGCCCCGCGTCACGGTTACGGCATAGTAGCTCGGAGCGCTGGTGTCGAGATTCTGGCCGCGCACGAGTAATTCGCCAGTTACGAGGCTGTTGAGAAGCACGTCGGCACTGATTTGCGTATCAGGCCCTTGCTGTGCGTTGAGCCAGGTGCGCGAGTATTGGTTGCTGGCCCCGTCACTCGCCAGCGAATTGGGGCTGCCCGGGCTGCTTTCGTTGATGACCTGGAAACCGGGCTGCTGATTGCTGTTCCATTGCGTCCAGGGAAGAGGCAAACTGCCGGACACGTCATTGGCGAAATTATCTTGATACGACGACTGCGGGACTGCCGCTTGGGTGACGCCCAAGCTGTCGAACGTCACGCTGCCAAAATAGCCGCCCTGTTTGCCGACGCCGACGCGGCCGCCGTTGGTCAAGGAAGTATCGGTCGTTTGCAGCGCCCACGTCGGCGCGTCTTGCCAGTTGCCGTTTGAATCGAGGTATTGAGCGCTGCCGGGACGGTACACCTGCGCTTGCAAATTGCTGCCATTGAGCGAGAAAGTCACGTGCACCCATTCGCCGCTGAGCCACTGCTGCGCGCTAAGCGAATCGAGTACGGTGGTCTGTCCATCCACCACCTTGATCAGTTGCAGTTGCAGACCGCGCGTGACCGTGACGGCGTAGTAGCTGGGCGCGTCGGAACCCAGGTTTTGGCCACGGGCGATCACTTCAGCCGGGATGAGGCTATTCACATAGATATTGCTGCTAACGTCCACGTTGGCGGGCAGCACCGTATCGAGCCAGGCGCGCGTTTCGTCAGTAGATGGATTAGCGATCGTTAAACTGCCGGTGCCGGTGAGCGAAGGAGACGTGGCCGATATCTGAAAGCTGCTATTGCCGCTGCTCCGTTGCAGCCACCCGGCCGGCAAGCCACCCGGTTGCGGCGTACCGAAATTCTCTTCGACCAGTGTGGTGGGATCCGCGGTGCTGTCCGGCGCGGCGGTGACGAAATCGTTGAACGTGACGGTCCCCGCCACGCCGGCCGGCCGCGCGAGGCCGGCCTGTCCGCTGCCGGTGACAGCGCCGTCCTGGGTCGATATCGCATCGGTGCTGGCCGTTTGCCAGTCGCCGTTGGCGTTCAAGTATTGCGCCGTGTCGGTGCGGAAAACCTGCACACCAAGGTTATTTCCTTGCGTCGTCAGCGTAACTCGAATCCATTCATTGCTCAAATAGAGGTTTGACTGCAATGTATCCAGTACGGTCACCTGGCCGCTTACGACTTTGACTAATTGCACTTGAAGGCCGCGGGTGATCGAGACGGCATAATAGGTGGGCGTAGACGTGTCGAGGTTCTGGCCGCGCGCGATAACCTGGGCCGGCACGAGGCTGTCGGCGAGAATCGTAGCACTAACTTGAGCATCGGCCGGCAACGCCGCATTCAGCCAGGCGCGCTCGGTGGAGACGCTCGCGCCCGAACTTTGCAGGGCCGAGCCGCCGGTGAGCGACGCATTGCTGGCGATCTGATAGCCGTTGGAGTCGGTGGAGTATTGAGACCAGTCGCTGGGCAAACTCCCAGGGGTCGCCTGAGCAAAGGTCTGCACCGACCACGGCGAGGCTGCTGGAACCTCACGCGCTTCGAGCTTCTCGACCGAAAGCGCTACGCACCGCGCACGTTTTTTGGCCATCGGAAACCCGGGGGAAAAAAGGTTTCAGAAGGATTTCACAATCCATTCATTCGCTGCAGATACCCAGGATCGTGCGGCGCAATGCAATAACTTGGCAAGATGCGGCAATAACTCCAACGATCCAGAATATGCAGCTGCGAGTCTCATAGCGAATATCGACATGCGGTCAAGCGGAATGCATAAAGATCCAAAATGTAACGAGAATGCTGGCAAATCGAGATGGGAGTCAAGCGCGGCTGAGTTAAATTGGAGGAATTACGGCATGCAAGTCCATTGCGGGAAAGTCGGAGCGTAACCCACCGCCTTCGAATGCAGCTTTTGCTTGACTCAAGCACCGTTATGCCTAACTTGAGGCGGGAGACGCACCCAAAACGCCGGGCCGAGGAAGTCACGATGCCCTGCCGAATGGTCTGCGCATTCTTGGCTATGGCCCTAGCATTATTTGCCCTCGCCGGCCGCAACAAGAAAGAGTCCGACACAAATGCGCTGGCTGAGGTGACCGAACAAGTAAATTTGACATTCGTCCAAAGCGACATCAAAGTGGTGCGCACGTTAATGGAGAAAAAGGAAGGCTACTACGCTGGAATCGCAGTAACTCCGGAAGGGTCCAAGTACCGCGTGACGGTGAAGCCGGAAATGAGGACCCGCGGCCGAGTTAGAAATTGGCTAATCGACTGCAAGTCCGATGGTTACGCAAGCCCCGATCGGGAGCCGCTGGAGAAGAAGTTGAAGCAACTGATCGAGAAGGATTACCAATCCGCCATTAAGACGTTTCAGCTCCAGCAAGATGGCAAGACGCAGAATTTCAACGGCCGTGCTGAACTCGCCAATGGCAAAAAGATGGAACTTATGGCCGGCTGGATCGATCAGCTCGATTTCAACGGCCACCCCACCGGCAAAAAGGAATTTGTCTTCGACACCAAGGCAGATGGACAGAACGACATTCGCCGGTTCGCCGAGGTTTCATTTGATGAGCTGATGAATCGGTGACTACAGAGTCGATCCCTTGCCGGCGCTGCAAGTTCCCGATCCAGCGGAGGGGATGGGATTCGAACCCATGAACGCCTTTCGGCGTCTCCGGTTTTCAAGACCGGTGCAATCAACCGCTCTGCCACCCCTCCGGCTCTGTCCGCATCATATGCGGAAGGGGGCTTTTAGGACAAGCCCATGGGCGAGCCCGAAAGTGTCGCAGATATCAGCCGGCGGCTGAGTCGAGCGATGCCACTGTATAGCGGGGAACGGCTTTTTTTCAACGATGTCGAGTTTTGGTCAGCGAGCGTGCCGCCTCGCAGATCCTTGGGATGGCCAGAGGGAGGTCATCTCCCGTTGCGCTCATTCCTGGTCATTTCGGCGAAGCGTCAATTACCTCGATCCGAGTTTCTGGCGAATCAGCAACACGGCAAAGCCGACAAAAAACAGGCACGCCGCTAGCATGGACATCCAAAAGGGAGTGCCTGCCCGTCTGGGATTCTGCCGAACATACTCTTTGATTGCCTCCATCTTCCAACGGCGGATACGAGGCAGGAAATACTGCAAGGACATGCCATCTTGAGTGCCGACGGTAGCCAACCAAAACCAGCTGCCGAGTAGTACGATAAGGGGAAAACCAAGGGTCAACATGGCTGCCGCCAGACCAATGCGCATGAACATGGAAATGAGCACCAGGAACGACCACGCCCCCAAAACGCCCGCCAAGGGAGGAAGAAAGAGCCGATCTTTTTCCGGTTGTGTATGGACAGCCCGGCGATTTTTCCTTCGACTTGGTGCCACTTGCGGTGCGGAGCCTTTTAGGGATGAGCCGCCGGCCTGGTCCGCGGCCGGTTCAGGCGCGAGCGCATAGCCGACCCTCGAACGAGGGGCTTCAACTGCGGAAAAGGGTTTCCCGCAATTCGGGCAAAATGCAGCATCGCCGGCGATCTCTTGGCGCGTTCTACAATGTTGGCACGTTACATTAGCCATCGCTCTTACCTTTATAGACTCCGTTCTCTCCGAATACCGCGCCGCCGCGGTTAACCACACTCGGTAGACAATTCCCCTACATTTCTGCATAATACATCTCTTACCAATTTGTTTCACCGATGTCCCGGCGACCCTTGTTTGCCGCCCGGACCGCTCGGGTCGTTGAGGTGTGTTCACATGCCTATGGGATTGCTTGGAACCAAGGTCGGGATGACCCAGGTCTACGTTAAAGTCAAACGCCGGCAAAAAGCAGCCAAAGGGAA
>DATGHS010000450.1:0-5670 GCA_035307785.1 Gemmataceae bacterium | reverse complement strand
CGAGCGGCTTCGCGGCAAGATTTCTTTCCAAGTGCATGGACCGTTTGGCGACCGCACTTTTGCCGGCACGTTTGAAGTGGGCGTGATTTTGGAAAAGTGATTATTCGACGACCCAATCGACTTGCTGGGCTTCGGTTCGATCGGGCACTTCCCAGCGGTCCAGCAACCGTTCGATAACCGACACCGGCACCCGATTGCGGCGTTGCCGATTCTGATGAAAGAGCCGATCCGCCGGCACTTCCCGATATACAATCCGCACCTTGGCGCCGAATTCGGTATAAAGCCGCACGCACTCGTGCCGTACCTGCCGGCTAAGGTTCGTCGCGTTCCATACGAACGACTTCTTTGCCCGCAGAAATTCACGAGCCATATCGCGAGCCTTGTTGAGAACAGCACCCTGTGGTTCGTTCGGCATCACGCCCAATTCCAGCCGTAGTTGATCCAGTGAGATCACCGGCCAATCACGCAAGTTCTTTTGCAGCCAGAAGTCTTTGCCGGCCCCAGGCAAGCCGGACATCAAGACGACTTCGCAGGCGAATTCTTCGTCAGCCGGGCTATCGGGCTGCCGGCCATTGCCGTGAAAGTACAGAAAGCGCGCGTGATCCGATGCGAACGGAAACTGGCGTTGCAAGCACTCCTTCTCCTGACAAAATTCCGCGAACAGCCGGATGTTATTGAGCAGCTTGTCGGGGTCGGGGCAAATGCGGCCGCGGGCATCGGCTTCCGACAAAATGGCCAAATGATCGCAGCGGGCCGTCTGGCTCACCTCGATGGCCAGGCGAAAGGGATCTTCGCGTTCAATCAAGTAAAGCGGAACCAGATGATGCCGAACCAGTGCCGCTACTTGCTCGCGCCAGGAGAATGGCAAATTCATGCGCCAGAGAATGCGCCGGGCCATGATCGCCCCGCGCCAGGAATGTCCGCGTGCGGAAATGCGGCCATCCTGCTCGGTGCGCAGGCAGGCCGGCTTGGCCACGTCGTGCAATAGTGCGGAAGTGAAAAGAATTTTGCGTTCGATTTCCGGCAACGCGCGCCAGGCATCCAGGCCGGCCATTGCTTCGCAGACCATGCGCACGTGGGTCCACACGTCGCCCTCGGCATGCCGGGCCATGTCTTGCGGGCAGCCGCGCAGGTTGCGTATCCACGGATACATTCCGTCGTACATTTCCCAGTCCACGCGCCAATCCGGCGGCTGCGGGCAGGGCGGAAACGATCCGCTCACAGCAATAGCTCCTCGTGCCCGCTGCCAGCCGTCGCGGGCTGAGCGGGCAAGGATGTTCGGTAGTATGGGCCGGCGCAGCCAGTGGCATGCGGAAGTCTTCGGCCGTCACATTCAGTGCTTGCATCTTATCAAACGGATTCGTTTTCCGCAGCACCGGTTCGACAGGAATGTGAAATCACCAGCGCTTCCTGAGCGCATGAACCTATTCGGTTTTCGCGTTCATGCCCGCCGACGGTGGAATCTCCAGCGACTCACTCGCATCGATGCGCAGCCAGCACAGCGCAGCCAGCGCATACACGGCGGCAAACATCACGAAGATGAAATTCCAGCCATAGAGCGGTTCCAGTTCGCCCACCAGGTACGGCCCAAGAACAGCCCCCACGCCCCCCGCCATATTCATCGCGCCGCCAATAGTGCCGGCGCACTTGCGATTCAGGTCGGCCGGCAGCGACCAGTAAATTGGCACGGCCAAGTCTTGAAAGCCGGCCACCACGCAAAGCATCGCCGCCGCAGCCCACACGCTGGTCGCTTGGGTTGCCAACAAGATCGTCACGCCGGCCAAGGACATGGCGGCAAAGCCAACGAGCGACCGTCCCCAACGCTTGCTGCCGGTGCGGCGAATCAGGAAGTCGGAGATCCGGCCGCCGGCCAGACACGAGCAGCCGCCAATGAGAAGCGGCAGGCCGGTCATGATCTCGGACTTACTCAATGCGACGTCGAACCGCTGCTCCAGAAACTTGGGAATAAAGGTGAGGAAAAAGTAACCGCTGAAACAAATGGCGGCATGGCAGATGTAAAGCGCCCAGAGATTTGGCGACATCAGTAATCGCCGCCACGGAACGTTCGCGTGGCCGTCGCCATCCACCTCCGGCGCGCCGGCACGAATGTACGCGATTTCGGCCGCATTCACGCCGGCCTTTTCCTCCGGCCGGTTACGAAACCAGCGATAAAAAAGAATGGCCCAGATGGTTCCGCCCACGCCCAACAGTGAAAACGCAATTCGCCAGCCGGTCAGGAGCATCAATAATCCGAACAGGAACGGGGCGAACGCCCCGCCCATACGGGCCGACATCCAAATGAACCCCTGGGCAAAGCCGCGGTCGCGAAAGGGAAACCACTGGCCCAAGACGCGCGCGATGTTCGGAAACGCTCCGGCCGCGCCAGCCCCATAGAGGAACCGCGCCAGCGATACTACCGCTACCAGTATCCACGGGGCCGGCTGGCTGATGAACCACCGCACCGGTAAATCCACCCACGCCGTAAGCGCAATAAATACCGACCACCAAATTATGATCCGCAAAAGCACCTTGCGTGAGCCCCAGCGGTCGCCCAGCCAGCCGCCGGGAATCTCGAAAAGCAGGTAGCCGATCGTGAAGATATTAAAAATCCACGACATGCGCTTCGTGCCGCGCGCGTCTTCCATTTTTTTGCGGGCTTTGTCATCATTAGCCAGGCCACGTGCCTGCAGCTCCGCCTCGTCGGCCGCCGTGAGTTGATTCAGCCCCAAATCGCGCACCACATCATTTTGGGCACGCATCATACATAAACGGTCGAGGTAGTGCATAAAGGCCAGCGAGCAAAACACTGCCAGCACCAGGTAGCGTACCCGGCTCGGCCGTTGGCCTTGTACATCGTGCTCGCCCATGATGTCGGCGCTCAGGGGTTAAGGAGGGCGGGAATTTCGATTTCTGCCACTACCGTGCGGATGCCGATAATCATATGCCGCGAGCCGAAGTGCAGGAAGAAATTGGATGAGGTGCGCAGCTCAACAGCACAATGTGTTCAATTGGTGAAAAATCCAAGGAGATTCGGCAAATCAAATTGACGAATGTGCAGGTCGGCACAAAGATAAGAGTGAGCAGTTTATCCCATTGGCGAGGTTGCCGATGTCTTCTCCCACAAGATGGATCAACCAGGCGGCCGCCCTTGCGGTGAAGGACGGACAGGTCTGCCTGGTCACTTCAAGCAGCGGCCGGCGTTGGGTCATCCCCAAGGGCATGCTCGAACCCGGCAAAACCAGCGCCGAAATCGCCATGCAAGAGGCCTGGGAGGAAGCGGGCCTGGTGGGCCGCCTTCAGACCGCTCCGCTTGGCACTTATCAATACCAGAAATACGGCGGGACCTGCCTGGTGACTGTGTTCCTCATGCACGTCACCGAAGTCGCTGATGACTGGCCGGAGCGTGATGTTCGCACGCGCGTCTGGCTCCAGCCCGAAGAAGCGATTGATCTGCTCGAAGAAGCGGCCTTGCGCGACATCGTACAACAAAGCATGCGCGAGATGGAAGTGGACCTTTTGGGCGAACCGCGGCCGTAAGCTTTGGGCGAGCGGGGCCAGTACTCGCCCCGCTCGCTAGCTTACTACTTCAACCGTTCCCGAAGATACGTCAAAGACTGTTCCAGTTGCGTATCCTTCACGACCGGCTTTTCCTTCGGCGGCACATCGCGGCGGGGAATGACCTCCTGATTCCGCATATATTCGAAGATTTCATCGTTCTCTGCGCGGCTGAGTTTCATGCGGAAGCCTTCATCGGGGAAGACGCCCCACTCATCCTCGTCGCGGCCCTTGGTGCTGGCCTTATTGATATTCACGCCGCTTGGCCGCCAAAAGGTGGCGGTGGTCACTTTCAGAATTCCGCCGGTGCGCGCGAATGGCAGCACGTTCTGCATGCTGCCCTTGCCGTACGAGCGATCGCCGACCAATACGGCCCGCTTGTAGTCCTGGAGGCAGGCAGAGACAATCTCGGCCCCGCTGGCGCTTTGGCCATTGATGAGGCAAACCATCGGGAAGTCGAGTTCGCTGCCGGCATGGTGGCCGTTGAACTTATATTCCGGCTGGTTGCGCTTGCGGATGGAAACGATAACCCCATCGTCCACAAACAAGTCGGACACCGAAATTGCGCTTTGCAGATCACCGCCAGGGCAGAAGCGCAGATCGAGAATGAACGCCTTCATCCCCTGCTTCTTCAGGCCCTCCAGCGCTCGCTTCAATTCCGTCGGCGTACGGGCGGTGAACTGTGTTAGCCGGGCGTAGCCAATCTTGTTTTCCGGGTCCAGCATGAAATCCCAGGAATCGTCGGCCTTACGACGAACGCCCAGAATCGTTTCGACCACGATCTCCGAACGCGTGATCTCGATGTCGAGCGGCTTTTCAATGCCTTCGCGCTCAAACGTGATCTTGATCTTCGTGCCGGACTTGCCGAGGATGTTTTTCACCGCATCGTCGATTGACAAACCCAGGCCCGCAATCACTTCCGGCTTCGACAGCGGGTTGCCGTCTTTGTCCACTTCCTTGGTGATTTGCACGATCCAGTCGCCGGACTTCACGCCGGCTTTGTAAGCCGGGCTATCTTTCATCGGCGTAATGACCTGCACCAGATCGCGGGAAAGATCGCGGCGAATGGTCACGCCGATGCCGGTGTAGTTGCCCTGAATTTCGCGGCGGAAACGGCCAACGGTCTCGGTGTCGATATAGGCCGTGTGCCGGTCGAGGTGATGCAGGCACAGCCGGATCAAGGAGCGCTCGGCATCCTTCGGCGAATCCAGATCCTCGCGCTTGCCGAGCTGCTGCCGGGCGTCCGTGAGAAGTTTCGTCGCGTCAGTTTCGCTTAGATCCTTGGCTTGATCCACGCGCGCTGCCAACTCCGGCGGAAGCTGTTCCTCGGCTTCACGGTAAAGCTCCTTCACCGCCCAGCCGGCCATCTCGCCTACCTTCAGGTCCTTGAAATACAGACCATCGATGACGTCGATTGCGCTCATCACCGTCTTGGCGTAAGCCGCCGCTTCGGTCGTGGGCTCCTTGGTTTCCTCCAGAATAGTCTCGCGGCGCTTGTTGAACTCATCGGAGGTCATGCCGCCGTCAACCAGCCGCTGATACGCCTTGCGTAGCTCCTGCTGATACTTCAATTTCGGCATAGCCGCCAATAGCTTCAGCCCCTCATCAGCGAGAACCTGCGGAACGCCGTCGCGCTTCACGATCTCGGCATATTGCGCCAGCCGTTTTTCATTGAGTTTGGCCGATTCCGGATTGCGGCCCAGCGGGAAGTGCACATTCTGGCCTTCGATGATGAGGGCCGTTTGTTCCTTCTCTTCCTTTGTCGTACCGAACTTCCGGGCGAGCTTCGGCATCTCGTCCTTGAGGTACTTGGTCAATTCGTCGGCCATGATCAAGCCGTCGGGTTCGTACCCTTCGCGGTCGGCCTTGCCTTTGAGGCCCTGAAGGAGCGTTTCCGCAAACAGACTATGGCCATCCAACTCAATTGCCGCCTTCAGGCCGTTGGAAGCCAGGTAGAGGACATGGCCATCGGGAATTTCGGCATCTTCGGCATCCTTCTTGGGCACGATGAGGGAGACGAAATTGCCCACGCTTACGTCGCGGGCCGCTTCCTTGGCGTTTTCAAAGTCAGTCAGATGCACATCCACGATGCCCAGGAAATGGTGCGGCTTCAGT
>DATGHS010000449.1:0-42402 GCA_035307785.1 Gemmataceae bacterium | reverse complement strand
CGGGAGCTGGAGCGGGAGCTGGAGCGGGAGCGGGAGCGGGAGTGGGAGCTGGAGCGGGAGCTGGAGCGGGAGCAGGGGCAGGAGCGGGAGCAGGGGCAGGAGCAGGAGCGGGAGCAGGAGCGGGAGCAGGAGCGGGAGCTGGAGCGGGAGCAGGGGCAATTAACCCATGATGCTGGCGCCGGCGTGGTTCTTGTGGATTTGGAGCAGGAGCGGGAGCAGGAGCGGGAGCAGGGGCTGGAGCAGGAGCGGGAGCAGGGGCGGGAGCTGGAGCAGGAGCGCGAGCGGGAGCAGGAGCGGGAGCTGGAGCGGGAGCGGGAGCGGGAGCAGGGGCGGGAGCAGGAGCTGGAGCGGGAGCGTGAGCTGGAGCAGGAGCGGGAGCAGGAGCTGGAGCGGGAGTATGAGCAATTAACCCATGATGCCGCCGGCGTGGTTGGATATTTGTTTTCGCGCGCGAGTTCGGAAGTTTTTCCGGCACGGCACTCCGCACTGGATGTTGCACGACGCGCTGCTTGAGGCTACGGGGGATGAACTGATGGACCCGGAAGAAATTGAGATTGGAAAATGTTACTTCTTTCAGACGTTCGGCTTCTTCTACGTCGGCAAGGTGACCCACAGGTCGTTCACGACCGTGACCCTCTCGCCCTGTTGCTGGATTCCGGAAGTCGGCCGGCACACGCAGGCCATGGAGTCGCTGGACTTCGCGGAGGTCGAAGTATACCCGCAGCCCTACAAGCTGTCGCTCGTCTACGTCTACGGCGCAATGCAGATCGATGAAAAGAAAATGCCGCGCAAGCAGAAGCCGGCAGTTTAACAGAAAACGAAAAGGACTTCGCATGATCGCAATTTCGCGATATTCACGACTTCGCCCGCCGCGCACTTGGCCGCGGTGCAGGGATCGCATTCGGCAGCCGAAGGAAAGCGGCGTGCCAACGGCGGGCGATGGAAACACCGGCCGGTGCGTCCCCACCCCGGCCGGCTCCCGCGAATCTCCGAGTGACCAGCACCGGGCCCGGCCGCCTCCGGCCAGGCGCCTTGCTAGTTTGCGTCCTAGGTGCCCGCCGTCCGCACTGGGGCGGCGGGTTTGGTCTGGGTAGCTCAAATGGCAGAGCGGCCGTTGATTCGTGACCGAACTCATCGGCAGATGGTGGTTCGAATCCATCCCCAGGCAATTCCAGGGCCTTGGCGGCTGATGTGAGAAAGCTTGCTTGTGTAGGCCGTCGGGGCGTTCCCGGGGCCCTGGAAACTTTCACAACAGGAGATCCCATGGCCGAATTCAAACCGGGCGACAGGGCGAGAGACAAAATCAGCGGTTTCGAGGGCGTCGTTACCGGCGTGCACAAGTGGATTAATGGCTGCACTACGATTTCCGTTCAGAAGGAAACTCTGGACAAGGATGGGCTGCCGCTGAAGTCGCAATCGTTCGACGCTCCGCAATGCGAACTTGTCGAGGCATCTGCGCCAGTTCCTGAAAAACCGAGCGGCGGTCCGCACGATCAGCCCGAGCGCGTGCTATCGCCGAAGTAGCTTTCTGGCCGGCGGCATGGTTGCCGCGACGCGAAAGACAATACTTGCCATCTTCGCGTTGCTCCGGTTCGAATCCGCAGCTGGCCAATTCGCCTGGCCGTGGCTGAGTGGCACTTGTGGGAAGTGTCCCTCTGCGCTGGAAGCCTCGGCAGGCGAAACTTTAACCCCAAGGAGTTCCAATGGGAATTTTGCGTCACATCTGGCAGGCCCTGAAGGACCTGGCCAACGAGATCCGCGGCTATCGCGACGACGTGCGGCAGGCCCGGCAGCAATTCCGGGCCAGCAATGGGCTCGAAGCGCTCCCACCGGCGGAGCCGCCCACGGAAGTCATCGAGATCGACGCCCACGCCCCGGCGATCGAGGCGCCGGCCGAGCCGGCGGAGAAGTCGCCGGCGAAACGAAGGCGGTGAACTCATGGGCCGGCGCCGAAAGAAGCCTGAGCCGATTCAATCCAAGACGGCTGCCGACGCCGTTGCTCGAATTGTCGCTTGCGCTTGCGAGTTTCGAGATTGGGATGTCCACGGACTGAATAACGTTCGTGGTCTGCTAGAGCGAATGGACGAAGCCGTCGATGACTACCGGCGGCTGCTTCGCGAGGAAGGGAAGGTTCCCGATGCCACAACCTGAAGGCCAATACTGCGAATGTGGCGAGCGGCTGCTGGCCTGGATCGGCGACGTGCTGGTCTGCCCGAGCTGCGATCACATCGACGCCACGGCCTGCCACGCGCCGCCGGATGGCGAGGAGGAGGAACGTGAAAGCGAAGCCGACGAAAACTGAATGCTTGGCGGCGGCGCGGCTCGCCTTTGAGCGCGGCCGGCTGCACGCGATTATGACCACGGGCGAGCGGAACACACTGGAGGCGGCCTGGGCCGACTATGAAGCCGGCACGCTTTCGATCGACGAATTGCAAGCCGCGCAGGCGCCGATTGTGGCGGCCGCGTGGAAAAGGCAGCGACGGTAGGGCTAGAACGGTTTTTGAAAGGAGAAAACTGATGCTGAAGCATGAGGAGTTGGCCGATCCTGATAGCTGCATGAGCAAAGCCAAACCGAACGAATGGGTTTTTGTGCTACTTGGCCGCGACATAGCAACACCTTACGCGATTCGAGCTTGGGCTGCTGAGAGAATTCGACTTGGAAAGAACAGACAAGGAGACATGCAGATTTTGGAAGCTCTGCGTGCTGCCGATTCAATCGAAGAACAACAAAGAGGAGTGATCTGATGAGCGAGCAAGCTAAATGCGAACTGTGCGGCGAACCGATGCCGCCTGGTGAAGAGATGTTCAAATTCCACGGCTACAGCGGCAACTGCCCAAAACCTCCCTTGGAGCGTTTTTGGGAAATAACAGCCACTTGCGAAAACGGCCATACACACATTGTCAAACTGGATGCGAACACATTCAGCAAAGCCGGGGCTGAGCAATGGGCCGGTCTATTGGACGGTTCATCGCGCTTCTTCGTCCATCCTCCCGGCCCGGAATCTGTCATCGGCAAGTGCGGTATTTGTCAAAAACCGTTCAAATGCACAATCAAGGACAAACCGGAATAGCTGAACAGGTCAGGCTTGAAGTGCGGCAGGATCGGTAGGGCTAGAACGCCGCGAGGACTGAAATGAGGCCGAGACTTTTAGACCTGTTCTGCGGAGCTGGCGGTTGTTCGGTTGGCTACCATCGCGCCGGCTTCGATGTTGTTGGCGTGGATAACAGGCCGATGCCGAGATACCCGTTTGAGTTTGTACAGCACGATGCGATTCAGTTTCTTGAAATGATTTCGAGCCGAGGAAAGACAAATGTGGACGGGAAATGGTACTTCCTGGAAGACTTCGATGTGATTCACGCGAGCCCACCGTGCCAGGCGTTCAGCGTTTCAACGGCGGTTCATGGAAAGAAGGGAAGAGAGAAGCATCCAAACCTAATCGAGCCATGCCGGTTGCTTCTGGACGAAATCGGCAAGCCGTGGATTATGGAAAACGTACAAGGCGCTCCCATGAAAACACCTTCGATAATGCTTTGCGGGATGATGTTCAAGCTGAGGGTGCTGCGGCACAGGTGGTTCGAATCCAACCAAATGCTATTGCAGCCGACTCATCCAAAGCATCCGCCCGGAATGCTCACTAATTCCCATCGCGCCTATGATCGTGGCCAATCGCCGTTTGTCTGTTTGGCGGGCCATAACTTCAAACGCGAAGAGGGCGAAGCGGCAATGCAGATTGATTGGATGAAAAGCCGAGCCGAATTGGCGCAGGCTATCCCGCCGGCCTACACGGAATTCATCGGCAAGCAACTGATGATGATGCTTGAGAACCGTTCTAGCTGAACAGTCACGAATCCAAGCGAGGAATAGTAATGGGCCGGCCGACGCATCATTTCGACAAGAAAATCTTTCGCTACCTGGTCGAAGCCCAGGACGCGCTGCCGGTGCTGAATCAGCAGACGGTGCGGCAGTCGCGCGAGATGACGGCCGCGGTCTGGCACCTGACGCTCGACGAGCTCGGCGCGATCGAACGGCGCGGCATGCGCCTGGGCTGGCTGGACGCGATCGACAAAAAGCGCGAGAAGGAGGCGGTGCCGGCATGACACGCCCAGCCCATCAACTTTACACGCTACCCGAACCATCGGAATATTCGCGCGTGCCGACGAAACGACTTTTACGCATGCTGGCGCAGGCCGTGAAAGTGTTCACCTGCGGCAGCAGGCACAGTCCACCGGCGAAGGTTGCACGCCAGCAATTCGCCGCGCTCGCCCCTATTCTGCGCGAGCGCGGCATCGACGTATGCGCTGAATGCGGCTGCACCGACATTGATTGCTCGCAATGTGTGAAGCGTACCTGCGTGCCGTGTTATTGGGTTCGGCCGATGCTTTGCAGCGCATGCGCCGGCATCCACCCAATTATTGGAAGAACGAAGCGAGGGCGACCGGAGAACTGAAACTATGGCCCGAAAGACGCTATCGCGCTGGCGTGAGCACGCCCGCCAAGTGATCGAGCGGACGATCGCCGGTCTGCCGGCGCTGTTTCATGAATCTGCAGGGATGACACGCTATGGCGGGCGACTGGATTAAGATGCGCGGCGGCCTCATGCAGTCGCCCAAACTGATAGCGCTCGCAAGGGTGCTGCACAGGAACCAGGACTTCCGGGAATGGCTGACGCCTGGAGGCTCCGGGCCGATCAACGGCCAAATTGTCAGCGACGACGCGTTACGGTGCGTTACCTGCGCGTTACTTTTGCGCGTGTGGAGTGCGTCACGCGAGTATGGCAAGTTCGAGGGCGATCACCTTGTGCTGGCCCACATTTCCATCCCCGATCTGGACCTCATGGCGGGTTGCCCTGGCGTCGGAAAGGCGATGGTCGCTGTCGGCTGGGCCGAGGTAAAGGACGGCGATCAGGACGGCGTTATTCTCCCTAACTTCAGGCAGCACAACGCCCCTCTGACGCCCGCCGAAAAGCAATCGACCTATCGGGACCGTGCCAAACGGCGTGAGCAGCCGGCCGATTTCGTTACCAATCCGTTACCGGGTGTTGGTAACAAAACGGTCACCAGAGAAGAGAAGAGTAGAGAAGAAAGAGAGGGAGGGGCGCCGGCGCCTGACAAGACCCCGCACCCCCCTCCCTCTTCTTTAGCTCCATCAAAAAAGCAGGCGGTTGGCGAGCTGTTCCTGGAATGGGGGCTGCGCAAGGGCGCCGGCAGGCCCTGCAGCCGCGAGGAGCTCGAGGCCATGTTCGCCGACTTACTCGACGCTGGCCTGACGAAGGAAGCGATCCTCGAGGGCCTGGCGAAGCCGCCGAAAATCGAATGGCCGAGCGAGTTCATGAAGCGCATGCGGCCGAGGGCCGGCCCGGCAGCCGGCGAAACCGTGGACCAGAAAGCCGCGCGCATCAAGGCTGAGCGCGAGAAGCGCGAGCGCGATGTCGCCGCTGCGGCCAGGCCGGAGGAGATCCGCGCGAAACTTCGAAGGGCGATCGGGGAAAGCCGGTAGGGCTATCAAAAGGAAAAACAACATCGCGAGGAACAACGATGAATGCAATAACAATCACCATGCCGCGCGACAAAGCCGAAGCGCTGGCCGAACAATATCGCTTCGACCTGGAAGGCAAAGCCGACCAGGCCACGGATGTGGACCGCGCTCTGCTGGTCGGCTATGAAGCGCTGGCCCAGGGCGAGGTCCTGCTCAACCTGCTGCAAACTTTCCAAACGTGCCCGCTGGATGCGCGTGGCCTGCCAAAACTCGCGATCGCGCGGGCGAATTGGAAGCGCTGCTGCTATCAGATGAACTTCTGGCGGCAGCGTGCGAAGTTCATGAGTCGCTGGGAAGATAGCGACTGCCGGGCGCGTGGCATCGCAATACCGCGCCGCTTTCTTCCTAGCGGCGCGAAGGAGGAGAGCAGCTTTGCCGATGTGCCGACGATCCCGTTGAGCGTTCGGCCACGCAGCCTCGGCGGTTATTTCATCCTCTGGGAATGCGAATGGCAAACGCTCCCCGGCGACCCGCTCTTGCTCCGCCGGCTGACGCCGAGCCTCTTCGTGATCCTGGCCCAATGGGACTTGACGGATCTCGAGCGCAGCATCTTGCAGGGAGCAATGGCGGAATGATGCGCGTTAGGAAGGACGCGCCGGTCAAAAGGCGTGGGATAAACGGCATCGGCATGTGTGTCATGGCTGCCGTTCGTTCACGCCCGGCTTGGAAATCTCCGGAGAAGACATGATCTGTTTGCGATGGATGAAATGGGATTACAAGTTTTTGGTGAAGACCATGCACGCTCTCGCTACCGAGATGAAGCCGGTCGATCGAGGAAAAGAAAAATGAACACCCAGCGGGAGTTTCAACGGGGAGGGAGATCATGATCCAGCCCTATTCGATTCTGCGGCCCTATTCGTGGCTATGTATGGGCCACAGGATTAAAATCTCGGGTCCTTCCGGAGACCGGCGCGCGGCGGCGGGTCGTGGGGAACAAACGAATTCCAGCACAGAGTTAGTTTTGGATGGTAAATTATCGCATGGCCGCGCGCCGACCGACGCCCAGGAGCAAGCCGAAGAAGAAATCCACGCCGAAAAAGCCGGCGCCGTCTGCGAAACGAAAACCCGCTCCGAAAGTTGCTCCGAAGCCAACTCGGAAACTCACCGCGAAGCCGACTCCATCTCCCGCGCCAACCCAATCGACGGAGTACGACGCCTACCGCGAACAGCAGGCAGCCATCTCGCGCCAGCGATCACAGAAGGGCCGCGACATTGGCCCCATTCGCGACATCGCCAACATCGAGCGGCGCGAGTCTTGCCGCAAGTCGCTGCGGAAATTCATGGAGACCTATAACCCGGAGGCCTTTTACCTCGGCTGGTCGAAAAACCAACTGCGGGAAATCGCCCGGATGGAAGAGTGCATCTGGGCCGGAGCCCTCTACGCGATGGCCGACCCCCGCGGTGACGGCAAAACGACGCGATGCCGGATGGCCGTGCTCTATGCCATCGCTTACGGGTTCCGCCACTACCCGGTGCTGATCGGCGCCAACGACTCCAAGGCCTGCGACAACCTGCGCTCGGTGAAAATGTACATCCGGTTTCTGCCGAAGTTCGCGGCCGATTTTCCGGAGATCAGCCAGGCCGCCCAGGCCCTGGGCGGCATCGCCAACCGCGCCAGCGGCCAAGTGTGTCAGGGCGAGGCCACTCTGATCGAATGGAGTAGCGACCGGATCGTCTTGCCCACGGTACCGCCGCCGGCGAACTGGCCCAAGCAGTGGGCCCTCCGCTCGGACGGCATGGTGCCGACCTCCGGGACGATTGTCTCGGCCGTCGGGCTGACCGCCGACGGGATCCGCGGCACTCTCACCACGACGAGCACCGGCGCCGAAATCCGGCCCGACCTGGTGCTGCTCGACGATCCGCAAACGCGCGAAAGCGCCCGTTCGCCCATTCAGAACGTCACGCGCATGCAGCTGGTCTCGGCCGATGTGCTCGGCATGGCCGGCCCGGGCAAGTCAATCAGCGCCTTCATGCCCTGCACGGTGATTTACCCGGGCGATTTCATCGACCAGATCCTGGACCGCAAGCAGTACCCGCAATGGCGCGGCGAGCGCACCCGGCTGCTCGAATCGATGCCCAGCAACATGGAGGCCTGGGAGCGTTATTTCGAAGTTTTTCGCGAATGCGCCCAGCGAGATCCGCCCGAATACACGGAAGCCAATGAGCATTACCTGGAGCATCGGGAAGAACTCGACGCCGGCGCCATCGCCTCGTGGCCCGAGCGCAAGGAGCCCTGGGAAATCTCGGCCATTCAGCACGCGATGCATCTCTACTGCACGCGCGGCAAGAGCGCCTTTTGCAGCGAGTACCAGAATCAGCCCGTGATCGAGCAGGACCTGGGCGACATTCGCCAGCTCGACGAGGCCTGCTTGGCCGCCAAGCTCAATCAACAGCCGCGCGGCATCGTCCCCAGGGACTGCAACCGCCTGACCGCCTTTATCGACGTGCAGGAGGAGGTCCTGTTTTGGTCCGTCGCCGCCTGGACCGATCGCTTCGGCGGTTCATTACTCGAGTATGGCGCCTTCCCGCCCCAGCCGCGGCCGCTCTTCACCGCGGGCGAGCCCAACCCCAAGCTCTCGGCCGTCTTCCCGCACAAGGAATTGCGGGTCCGTATTTACAACGGCCTAACCGAAACCCTGAAGCAGATCCTCACCCGGCAATGGCGGCAGGCGGAGGGCGGCCAGGCCGTGCCGGTCTCCCTGTGCCTGATCGACTCCGGGTATGAAACCGATACCGTGCATGACTTGATTGCGCGCTCGGTATACCGCTCACTCTTGCGCGCCAGCAAGGGCAAGGGCGTGCGGGCCGGCGACAAGCCGATGAATGAGTATAAGAAAAACCAGGGCGACCTGATGGGATGGAACTGGCGCGTCGATGCCCAGACGACCGCGAAAGGGAAGTTTATCAGTTTCGACGTCAATTCCTGGAAGTCGTTTGTGGCGGAAGGGCTGCTGGCGCCGGCCGGCTCGGCGGCGTCGCTCTACCTGCCCGGGGCCGCGATCGCGGAGCATCCCCTGCTGACCATCCACCTGCTCAGCGAATACCGCACGCCGACTTTCGGCCGCGGCCGGCGGGTCGAGGAATGGCGTTTGCGGCCCGGGCACCGCGAGAACCAGCAGAATCACTGGCTTGACTGCTGGGTCGGTTGCGCTGTCGGAGCCGCCGTTTCGGGTTTACAATTCATTTCAACCGATGCGCCGCCGCCGCCGCCAGGCCCTCCGCCCAAGAAGTGGAGCGAGATTTACGCCGACAAGCACGGGAGGAAGTGATGGCTGAATGCCAGATCGCCGGATTCCAGCTTCCGCCAGAAGATCTTTGTCCGCATTGCGGCGGAGACGGCGATCAACGCCCGAAAGAACTCCGTCAGAGTTGCGATTCATGCTTTGATGAAATTCTCGGCTTTTCCACGGGGATAAAGCCTGGAACCGCTAGCCAAGAATCCGCCAGGAAATTCGCTCGGCAGCCGCCGCGAAACGCATGAAAGGCTTCCGCTGTCCGCAATGCAAAGGCCGCCTGTACGTCCGCCGGACCCTGAGAACTGCCCGCGGCGTCGTGGTGCGCTACCGGCATTGCCCCGGCTGCGGCCATTACACGCGCACCGAAGAGCGCGAAAAAAAAGCCCTCAAGCGCTAGAACTAGAAACATTTCTGGCTTTTTCCGCTCCGCTCTGGCTTGCATCTGTCAATTCCGCGTGAGAGGATTGCAGCGAGAACAATCCGGTGGGCGACGCGGCGGGTAGCTCCCGCTGCGAATCAGCCAATGCAAAAGGCCGTGTGGGGCCATACACCCGCGCGGCCTTTTTCGTTTGGCTCGCCCGCCTGTTCTCTCCTCTGAGGCGCTTCATGGCCAACGATTTGACCCCCACGATCACCACCGCCGCGGGCCAGCCGCTGGAAGTTTCCGGCGATGCCGGCAGCGTGCGCGAGCAGTCGATCGAGTCGCTCATCAAAGCCGACCAGTACCTGAAACTCGCCGCCGGCGTGGGGCTGCATCAGCGCGGCTTGTACCTCTCGAAGCTCATCCCGGCCGGCGCCATGGCCGACAACGGCGCCAGCGGCCTGGGCGGACTGGTCAACTTCGACAACGGAATCGGTTGATGCTCCAGTGGCTGCGCAACTTGACGGGCCTGGGCGCGAAGAGCGCTCCTGCCCGGACCGCGCAGCACCACCAGGTCAAGGCCCGGTACGACAACGCCCTCTGGACCGACGAAAATCAGCGCCAATGGTGGATGGCCGATTATTTGTCGGCCAAGGCCGCCAACAATTTTCAGACCCGGCGCATGCTGCGCATGCGAAGCCGCTATGAAGTCTCCAATAATCCCTACCTCTTCGGCATTTGCAATTCGAACGCCGACGACCTCATTGGTACAGGCCCCACCCTCCAGGTCGCTGGAAACGGCGGCAAGCAAATCGAGCGGGCCTGGCAGGACTGGGCGAAGGAAGTCGGCCTCGTCGAAAAGCTCCGCACCGCCAAGCTCGCGAAAACGGTTGACGGCGAAGGGTTCCTGATCCTAAAGACGGTTGAGGATCTGTACAGCTCCGTCAAGCTGTACCCGGTGGACGTGGAAGCGGACCAGGTCACCACGCCCGCGCCGAAGAACCTTACCGAACTGTGGGTCGATGGGCTCGACCTGCATCCGGTGACCGGCCGGCCCGTGGCCTACCACGTGCTCAAGCATCACCCCGGCGACTTTTATTTCCCGGATCTGAACCCCATGAAGGTGGAGAAGATTCCGGCCCGGCACGTGATTCACTGGTTCCCGAAGTTCCGCCCCGGCCAGGTGCGCGGCGTGCCGGTATTCACGCCGTCGCTGGACCTGTTCGCCGAGCTGCGCAGCTTCCGCAAGGCCGTGATCCTGAATGCCAACAATGCCGCCAACATCACCGCCGTTCTGGAAACCGAGGCGCCGGCCAACCTGCAGGACATTCCGGCGGCCACGACCAACGCGAACACGGCCGGCACGCCGTTCGACAAGTTGCCGATTGACCGCGGCATGATGGTGACCACGCCCTGGGGCGCAAAGCTCAAGCAATTCGTCTCCAGCCAGCCCGCGACGACCTACGAGATGTTTCAGGAGAAATGTCTCGGCGAGGCCTGCCGGCCGCTCAATTACCCGCTCAATCTCGCGCTGGGAACGTCGCAGAAGTTCAATTTCTCGTCGGCGCGCCTGGACCACATCAATTACCGCCAGGGCCTGCTCGTCGAGCGGGCCGATTGTGATCGCATCGTGCTCGAAGCGATTTTCCGCGCCTGGTTCGAGGAAGCCGTAATGGTTCCCGGCCTTCTGCCCGCAGGCGCGGCATACGAAACCTGCGTCCACAAATGGCACTGGCCCGGTTTTCCGGCCATGGACATCGCCGCCGAAACCAAGGCCGACATCGACCAGCTCAACGCCGGCACGGAGACCTTCGAACGTTTCTGGGCCGCCCGCGGTTACGACTACCAGGAAGTGCTGCAGCAGCAGGCCCGGGAGAAAAGGGAGATCGAAGCGCTGGGCCTGGAATTCGGCGAGCCGCTCAAGAAGCAGGTGCGCATCGATGAAGACGAAGCCGGAGCGGAGGCCGCGAATGCCGCTTAACCGCAAGCAGCGCCGGATTCGCGCGCACCAGGAGCGCAAGGCCAAGAGAAAGATTCAGGCCGCCAAGCCCGCCCTGCAGGCGAAGCGCGACGAGCCCAAGGAATTCCGCATCACCAGCACGGGCGGCGTCAGCATCCAGGCGGCCGAGGGCGACAAGAAGCTGCCGACGTTTAGCGGCACTTCCTACACCGGCGAGGCGATGCGGCCGGATGGCTGGTGGAACAAGATCATCATCGACCTGGACGGCGTGCGGGCCCCCAGCCAGACGCAACCGGTCCTGCGGCAACACGATCATGAACAGATTGTCGGCCACACCACCAGCGTCAAAGTCGACAAATCGGGAGTTCAGGTCGAGGGCGTGCTGAGCGGGGAAAAGCAGCACACCGACAAAGTCACGATTCCGGCCGCCAACGGCTTCCGCTGGCAAATGAGCGTTGGCGCCAATCCGATCCGCACGGAGTTCCTCGAAGCCGGCGAGGAAACGCAGGTCAACGGCCGGACCATTACCGGACCCATGACGATTTCACGCGAGACGGAGCTCGGCGAGCATTCATTTGTGCCGCTCGGTGCCGACGGCAAAACTTCGGCCGACGTTCACGCTTCACAGGGGAAACCAATGAATCCGTTCCACGCGGCCCTCAAGCAACTGATGGCCGAACTCAAGGCGGCTGGTTCGAAGTGCTCCTACACGGACGCGGAAATCGACGAGATGACCGCCGATGAGGCCCGCGCCGCCCTCAAGAAGTCGATGGCGAAAAAGGCCTCGGCCAAGGAAGACGACGACGGCGATGAGGACGACGAGGAGGAGGAAGAGGAAAAGAAATCCAAGTCCGCCGCCGCCCTGCGCATCGAGGCCGCTAAGGTCCTTGATGATCTGCGCAAGCAGACCGCAGCGGAACATAAGCGCCAGAGCGACATCACCGCCGCGGTCAAGCGGCACAACGTCGTCGAATGCGAAGTCGAGCACAACGGCGCCAAGGTCAAGGTGAACCTGGCCGCGCACGCGATCGAACACAACTGGACTCCGGAGAAGGCGGAACTTACCGCCCTGCGGGCCTGCCGACCCGCCGGCGGCGTGGGCCTGCCCGGCGGCCTTGGCTATTCGACCAGCAAGCCGGAAGTCAGCGAAGCGGTGCTGGAGGCGGCAATCCTGCACGCAGCCCGGCACCAGTTCAAGCTGGAAGACGATAGCTTCTATGCCGATACGGCACCGGATGGCCGGCGCATTCGCCGGGTTTCCGAGCGGCTGCAGCGCGAGACCCAGGGCGAACTCAAAACCCGCTACACCGACCAGGTGCAGCAGGCGGCGCACACGCTCTTCAAGGACCGGATCACCCTGCACCAGATGTTCGATCTGGCCTTCCGCGCCATGGGCAGCCAGAATCACCTCGACCTCAAGAGCGAGTTGGGCGTGCGCTCCATGCTCGCGGAATGGGATCATCTCGAACGCCCCGGCATCCGCGCCGAAGGCGCCAGCAATATGTCGATTTCCAACGTCCTGGCGAACGTATTGAACAAGTTCGCCTTGCAGGGCTACCTGTTTGTGGAACAAGCCTGGCGCGAAATCGCCGGCATTCGCCCGGTGAACGACTTCAGACCCACGAAATCGATCAACTTGCTCGGCGACGTGATGTACAAGCAGATCGGCTCCAGCGGCGAACTGTCCAACGCCTCGCTGGGCGACCAGGCCTTCGCCAACCAGGCAAACCCCTACGGTCGCATTCTGACGATTCCCTGGACGCATATCGTCAACGACGACCTGAGCATACTGACCGGATCGCCCATGAAGATCGGTCAAGGCGCCGGGTTGGCGCTCAACGATTATTTCTGGTCGCTCTGGGCCGCGATGGCATCGGCTACGACCGTTAATGGCGTGGCCGCTCCGAACGGCGACGACGGCAACGCCTTCTGGCGCACGACCAGCAGCACGACGGCCGCGGCGAAACGAGCCGGCACGGCCTACCTGGCTAACAAGGACTCGGGCGCGGCGCTCTCGGCGACCACGCTCAAGTCGGGCAAGGCCCTTTTCGATAATCAGATCGACCCCAACGGCAACCCGCTCGGCTTCGACGGCACGCAACCGATCCTCCTGTTTGGTCCGACCAACTGGTCTACGGCCATGACTCTCCTCGAAGCCGAATACATCGTCGCTGCCGGCCTGGCCTCGACGAGTTCGTTCACCAGCACGCCGAACAAGAACATCTGGCGTAATTTCGCGAAGCCGGTGATGAGCCGCTACATCGAAAACGCCAGCTACGGCAACTCGACGACGGCTTTCTGGATTCTGTTCGACCCGGTCGCCCTGCCGGTGATCGAGGTCGCCTTCCTCAACGGCGTGGATACGCCGGCCGTGCTCCAGGCTTCTCCGGATTACCAATTTGACAAGCTCGGTATCAGTATTCGCGGCGTGATGCCGTTTGGCGTGACACAACAGAACTTCCGCGGCGGCGTCTACAACGCCGGCGCCTGATCTGATTTTTCGCAGGGGATTTGATTGAACGCGGCCAGCGGCCGCTCCAACGGGAGATTTTTCCATGAGCGTTAGCGCTTCTTTCATCCGCGGCAAGCCGATCATGCAGCCGTATACCGAGTCGGTTGCCGTGAACGCCGGCGACGTGGTCGTGCTCGGCAATATGCCCTGCGTCGCCCACGAGGACATTCCGGCCTACACCGGCGGGCAGACTCTGGATGCCTTGGCCGTCCGCGGCGGCATTTACCAGATGACCGCTGACCAGAACTATTACCCGGTGGGCACCTACGTCTACTGGGATCCGACCGCCAAAAAAGTGACCGCCGCTTCCGGCGGCCAGTGTGTTCCCTTCGGCTGGATCGTCGGCCTGGCCAACGACACGTTGAGCGACACGGCCACCTCCACGACGGTGAGCGTGGCGCACGATCCGAGCGACGACACGGGTATGCTCTACCAGTTCGGTGCCGGTGCCAACGACAACCTGACGAACCTCGCCGCCGAGACCGCTTTCGCGACCACGGCCGTGATTCCCGCGAATCAATTGGTCCAGGGCGACATGCTGCACATCAAGGCGACCGGCGTGGTCACCGCGCAGAACTCCACGAACACGAACAATATCAAGCTCAAGATTCTGACCGCGGCCAACACGTTCACGCAGATCTTCGCCACGGGCGCGCAGAACGTCGCTGCCAATGGCGCCTTCATAATCGAGGCGGACCTGATTTTCCCGACGGTCGGCAACTCCGGCACGTTCTATGCGGTGGGCGACATCGCTTTCGCGAGTGCCTTGAACCGTCAAGCCTCGTATCTCGCGAACACGAATATCAACACCGGCACGGCGGTGACCATCGAGGTGACCGACACGCAAAGTGCCCAGTCGACCGGCAACGTGGTGCAGCTGCTGGAATTGCTTGTCGAAAAACGCCGCAAGTAAGCGGTGAAGGATTCTCACGGAGGATGTGCATGGCGATCACCGGAGGCGACCGGCGCGTCTGGCGCTACTTGCGCGGCGCCGGTCTGATTCCCGACCGGCCGGCAGTTTTGGAAATCGGCCGGGCCAACTGGTACGGCGACGTGCCGGAAAAGGACTTTCACGCGGACCGGAAGGAATTTCCAGACTGCGATGACAAATGGCCGCGGGTAATCAACCCCTGGACCGTGGCGGACTGGTACTACCATTTCATGCTGCGGCGGCCGAAGCGCGTGGCGATTGACCTGGATCCGGGCGCCGAAGGGGCGATCCGGCACGATCTCAATGAACCGCTGCCGGTAGAGATGCTGGAGCGCTTCGACATCGTGATCAACACCGGCACGCACGAGCATGTTTTCGACCAGCGGCAGGTCTGGGAAAGCGTGCATGAGGCTACGAAGCCCGGCGGCCTGATGGTGCATGCGGTGCCCCTGTGGGGTTGGCTCGATCACGGGTTTTTCAACTACCAGCCCACGCTGGTGGCGGACCTGGCCGCGGAAAACGCTTACGACATTGTGGTTTGGGTGGTGCACGAGATCGCGACCGGCTGGCATGCGGATGTGTACGAGCCCGCCGACGTCGCCCGCCACCAGGAACGAGCGAAGGAGCATTCCGCCATGATGCACTTCGCATTTCGGAAGAGGAAGCCCGGCTTCTTTAGGGTGCCGATGCAGGGAGTATACAGCAGCCGGGCCAGCGAAGGCCTGCTGCAGCGCTGGAAGGAGAACCGCTGATGCAGGCAGCAGAATTACAACCGGATCTTGAGGATGCCGGTACGCAGCCGCCCGCGATCGAACAATGCGTGTATCTGGCCCTGCCGCGGCGGCCGGGCTATCAGGCGCCCGGGCAGGACGGCCTGAAGGACGAGGCGCCGGGAAAAGTGAAGGTGATCCGGCCGGTGGGCCGCGGCCGGCTGCAGATTGGCCGCAGCAAGATCAGCATCCTCTGCCGGGCATTCAATACGCTCTGGGCCTGTGCACTGAATTTGCGGGAGAAAAACGGCATCACGCACTTCGCCATGCAGCACGACGACATCGTGCCGGAGGTTGCGTGGTGCGACGAGCAGATTGACCGGATGCGTGCAGTTGGCGCCGACGTGATTTCGGCGGTGGTGCCGATCAAGGACACGCGCTATCTGACGACCACGGGCATTCGCAACGTGAACGACGGCAGCATGCGTAGGATCACGTTGAAGGAACTCAAGCAGCTGCCGGACGTGTTCAACCTCCAGGATGTGCAAGAACTGTTCGGCGTCGCCCGCGCGGGCGACATTTTGGCGATCAACACGGGGCTCTGGACGTGCCGCTTTACCGAGCCATGGGTCGAGGCGCCCTTTTTTCCGGGCTTCCAGTCGTTCGATAACGTCGGCAAGCTCGAAAACGGCAAGTTTCTGGCCTGCGGCCTCTCGGAGGATTGGGCCTGGTCGGAATGGTTGCAACTAGCCGCCGGCCTCAAGGTCTGGGCGACCAAGCAGCCGCTGGGGCACTGGGACGACGAAGGGACTGAATACCGCACGGATGAAGATTACCCGGAAGGCGCCGAGCACGATCCGGGCGACAGGCCTCTGGATTGAGAACAGGCCGTGGTGAGCGATGAGCGACGCAGTACGAGCCCGAGACTTCGATGACCAGCAGTTCAAGGCGCAGGCCGCCTATGCTGCCGGCAAGCTCTGGCAATTGCGCGACGGGCAAACCGGCTATTTGAAGGGTCTGAGCGCTGTCGCCCTGAACGATACCGCACGCTTCGAAAGCTCGGGCATGGTGACGGTGCCCAAGACCACCGGGATCGCGGTCCTCGACGGCGGCCACGTCTACTGGGATCGCGTGAATTCCTTAGCCCATTTCAAACGGATCAACAGCGGGGCGAATAACCGGGACTTTTACCTCGGCCGGGCCGTGGGCGACGCCCTGACGACCGATCAGTCGCTGACCGTCAACCTGAACGTGCCCGGCCGGCGACCGCATTTTTACGACTACGACCTGGGCCGCGACCCCTTTACCACGGCGATCATCAAGACCGCCGGTGTCCCAGCGCTCAATCCGCGCGGCGGCTGGGACTTCGTCCTCGACACGGCCAACGAGGCCCAGAAGGTCGATGCCCTCGGCAATGACGGCTTCGCGCCCGGTGCCAAGTCGATCATCGAAATGGGCGTCACGGTGGTCAACGGCGGCAGCGCCAGTAATGCCCAGCTTTTCGTCGGCATCGCCTCAGGCACGCATGCGACCACGCTGACCTCGATCACGCAATTGATCGGGATCCTGCTGACCGGGAATTCGACGGCCATTCAGTTCCTCTCGCAGGACGGCACGAACACGACCGCCGCCACAAGCTCCACGAAGACCTACACGGCGAGCACGCGCTTTGAAATCTGGATCGATCTGCGTAATCCGGCTGCCGCGGCCCTGTACGTGGATGGCGTGCCGGTCCTGACGGGCACGGCGTTCAACGTCTCCGCGGCCGCCCTGGCCTGGAAGCTCCTGGTCTGGTGCGCCAAGTCGGCCAACGCCACGCCGTTTGAGGCTTACGTGGACTGGCTGAACGTCCGGAATGCGGAACAGAGTGTGAACGGGGTTTGAGCGTGAGCGACCTCCTGCAAGCGGCCCAGCAGCGCCTGGCCGACCGATTGAAGGCGCTCGTCGGCCAGCCGTTCACGTACACGCAAGCGGGCGTGGTGAGCAATGGCCGGGTGACCGGCATCATTGGCCGCACGGCGTTCCGGACCTCCGACGCCCGCGGCGTGAGCCGGCTGGAATGGGACGATGCCGACGTGCTGATGGAAGCGGCCGACCTGGTCGCGCTCGGTGTGGCGAAGCCGGTCAAGGGTGATGTGATCACGCCGACAGGCACAAACCCGCTCAATGACGGACGGGCCTACGAAGTGCAGGCGCCGCCCGGCGAGCAGCATTACCGGCCCAGCGATCCATATGGCATTTTGCTGCGGATCCACACGAAGCGAGTGACCTGATGGCCTGGGTGCAGCGCTCCGGACCGATCGCCGACGCCCTGGTCGCATGGCTGAACCAGGCCGGGCAGGACTGGAACGGCCAGTTCAGCGCGACGCGGACCTGGGCTCCGGATGACGACTTCACGCAACTGACGAATCTGACCGTTGAAGCGGTGCCGATTCAGATCACTCCCGAGGAGTTGCAGACGCGTGGGCAGAAGATTCAGGAGTATCACACGCTGCTGGCCTTCCGGCAGCGCTACGCGACGCCGGGCAATGCCGCCAACGCGGCGATTCCCAATGCCTGGGTTGACGGCCTGATGCAGACGGTGGAGTCCGTGGCCAATGCGCTGGAGAACCTGGAGATCCATTACGAGAACCAGCCGGCCGGGACGCACGTGTACGTGGTCAAGCAGGAAATCGACCTGTCGCTCCTACCCGAGGCACTGAAGGGCGAACGGAGCTTCCTGGCCTTCATCGAGATCACCTGGAAGGAGCAGCGGCCGCGATGATCGAGCAGAAGCTCTTCGAGGTGAAGCGGCTGTTTTTCGACCGGGAGCAGGTGAAAAACAAGGCCGACGCCGGCATGCGGCGCGGCTTTGCGAAGGTCGGGGCCTTTATCCGGCGGCGGGCCATGAGTTCGCTCCGCAGCCGCAAGAAGATCAGCGAACCGGGACGGCCGCCGAGTTCGCATCTGGGTCTGGTGAAGCAGAACATCTTCTTTGCCTGGCAGGACCGCCCGAAGGGCGTGGTGATCGGGCCGATTTTGCTGAACCAGAAGGGCGGCAAGGACGTGCTGCGAACGCTCGAAGAAGGCGGCACGCGGCGCGTGGTGCAAACCATGTTCTACGCGCCCGACGGGAGCAAGCATCCGCTGGCCCAGCCGGAAGTGAAGAACCTCTTCTACCGGCCGCGGCCGTTCATGCAGCTGGCGCTCGAAACGGAGCTGCCGAAGCTGAAAGATTCCTTGCAGGGATGCGTTACCGTGTGAGGTCAAGCAATGAGCAGCACCGGGAAATTCCTATCGAAAAATGCGGTGACCTACCGCAATGTCGGAACATATTCGAGTCCTGTGTGGCTGGCGATTTTGAATATTCGGGATCAAAAAACGCCGACTGAGAAAGACGAGTTCAACGCCTCCACGCGCGGCGGCGGCGCCTATTACCTGGTCGTGGGCACGCTAATCAAGCACTCGGCCGAGTGGAGCATGAACTACGACACGGCCGACGCCGACTGGCTGGCCCTGCAAAGTTCGTTCCTGAACCTCACCGCCATCGAGCTGATGGTGCTCGACCAGGCGACCGGCGGCAGCCAGGCCCAGGGCTGGCGCGCTAGTTACGAAGTCATGAAATTCGAGGACGGTCTGCCCCTGGATGGCATGATCACCACCGAGGTGGTCGCGAAGCCGACGATCTCGGCCCACGCGCCCGCCTGGGTGACCGGCCTGTAAACGATCGATTGAAACTTTTGCGCGAGAAACGCCATGGCCGACCTGGTTATTACCGCCGCCAACGTGCTGCCTTCGGGCGGCGGCATCGACGCCGAGGGGATCGCCGCGGTCACCATCACCGCCGGCCAATCGGTCTACCAGGATCCCAACAGCGGGCAGATTCAGCTGGCCAAGGGCGACACCGCTGTGCATGCCGCGGCCGTCGGCGTGGCGCTCCACGCGGCTCTGGCTGGCCAGCCGATCCGCTACCGGCAAAGCGGCGGCCTCGCCCTGGGGGCGATTCTCACCGCCGGGGCGCTCTATGTCGTGAGTGCCGCCAACCCTGGCGGCATCGCGCCCAATGCGGACATGACGGCAGGCAACTTTGTCAGCGTGCTGGGTTATGCATCCAGCACCTCCGTGCTGCAGCTGGCACCAATTGTTACAGGCACCGCGCACGGCTGACGTTTTTTTTCGAGGGGTGATTCATGGCAATCCAGGGCGAACGACGCCGGCTGCAAGCGCTCGACCAGGCCACACACAAAGACGTGGTCGAGAGCCAGGGCGGCGAATTCGAAATCAAGCAATGGCACCGGCACAAGCACCTGTTCATGGATGAAGGCTGCTTCGGCCAGGCCGCCGACGGCTCCTGGCACGCTTGGCCGCCCGGCGGCTTCTGCATCCGGATCAAGCCGCCGCGCAAGGTCGAAGAGCACGACGACGGCGCGGTCACCATCAGCGGGCCGCCCTTCAAGACCCGCGACGGCGAAATGCTCCTGGTGAAGGGTCACTGGAAATTCGTCGGCGAACCGGAAGACATCCCCAACCCCGAGCCTCCGGCGCCGGAGGCTCGGGGCCCCATCCCGAGTTGAGTGCAAGCGGTTGAAGGAGCGGCATGACGAGTTTCAAGGACACTAACGGCGCCGAATGGGTGATTCGCTTGCGCGTCGCCGAGGTCGAAGACCTGCTCGAAGTGGGCATCGACATCAGCAAGAAGGAAGACCTCGACCGGCTGGCCGGCGACAACCGTACCTTCCTGACGGCCCTGATCGTGGTCTTGCGCGAACAGCTCGAGGCGCGCGGCATCGAGCCGCGCGAATTCAAGAAAGCGATGGACGGCGACGTGCTCGAAGCCGCCGGGGAGGCGCTCTGGGAGGCAGTCGCTTTTTTTTTCCCCAACCTGAGGCAGGTGACCAAGACGCTGCTGCCGGCGATTCAGGAACGCAAAAAGAAAGCGGAGGACCGGGCGAATCAGCTGGCGCAAGAGGTCGTCGCGCGGATCCGCAGCGGGGAACTGGACGACCAACTCGGCCTGTCGGTCTCCTCGAACATTGCTACCGCCTCGGCGGCATCGTCGGCCTTGACCCCCGACCCTTCACCTGGCGGCAGCTCAAGTGGCTGAGCTTTGGGCGGCAGGCTAGCGAGTGGAACCAGGTGATGAGCCTGTGGGCGGCGATGAGCAATCTCCTCAACGACAAGAGCCACCAGGCCGATCTCAAATCTTTCCTTCCCGCGGATCTCGCCGCCGCCATTTTCGGGAAACCGGCCGCCGAGCCGCGGCCGGTGGACATGGGCGCCATGCGGGCGCTGGTTTTGAGCGGAAAGATGAAGTGACATGGCCGATTCGAATGCCATTAAAGCCGGCTCGGCCTTTGTCGAGCTGCTGCTGCAGGACCTGACCTTTCAGCGCGGCCTCGACAAGGCGATGGGGCGGCTGAAATCGTTCGGTCACGGCGTGGCCACGATCGGCGCGGGCATGATGGGCGCCGGCTTGGGCATTGCCGCGCCGCTGGCGGCGACCGCGTACAAGTTCGTCGAATCCGGCGCGGCGTTGAACAAGGCCTCGAAGCGGCTGGGCGGCGTGAGCGTGCAGGACCTGGGCAAGCTCAAGAGCGCCGCCGGGCTGGTCGGCGTCGAATTCGAGGAGCTCGAAGCCGGCATCGGCAAATTCCAAAAGAACCTCTCCGAGGGCAAGCTCGACAAGTTCCTCGGCAACGCCGACGAACTCAAGGGCCTGGGCCTGGTCGACCAGTTCAAGCAGATCGCCGACGCCCTCAAAGACCTGACGGATGCCGACGAACGCAGCGCCGCCGCGCAGGAGATCTTCGGCAAGGGCGGCCGGGCCCTGCTGCCGCTGCTGGATGAGGGCGCCGAGGGCATCGAGAAGATGGTCGCCGAGATGGCCAAGTTTGGCCCGGGCGTGGGCAAGGAAGGCGCGCAGGCGGCCGAGGAATTCGAGCGCAGCCTGAAACTGCTCGAGGGCGGCGCCAAGAAGACCGCCATGGTGATCGGCAGCGAGCTGATCCGAGCCATTCAGCCCTATCTGCCGATCGTCATGCAGGCGGCCCAGGCCGCGACGCGCTTCGTGATCGAACACAAGAGCATCGTCCTGGCCGTGGCCGGCGTGGCCGCGGGCCTGATCGCCGGCGGGGCCGCCCTGATCGCGTTTGGCATGGCCTTCTCCGGCATCGCCGCGGGCGTGGTGGCTGCGAAAGCCGCCCTGCTGTTCCTGATCGGCGCGGCATTAAATCCGATTACTTGGATCCTCGTCGGAATCATCGCCCTAATCGCGGCGCTCGGCATCGGCCTCTTTGAAAATGCACGCAAGACGGAGACGTTCAAGAACGCCTGGCAGAGCGTGCTAACCGCTTTTGACGCCTTCAAGGAGCGGGCCAAGCAAACGCTGGGCGGCATCTGGGATGCGATCAAGGCCGGCGACTGGGCGCTGGCCTTCCGGATCGGCTTCACGGCCGTGAAGGAGGAGTGGCAGCGCATCCTGAAATGGATGCACCTGAAGTGGTACGACTTCATCGATGCGCTCGTCGCTAAGTTCGAAAACGTGCACCACGCGGTCATGATTTTCTGGAACCTACTGAAGGGCCAGAGCCCGGATGAGGCGGTGCACAACGCCGTGGGCTCCTGGTTCGCGCTTCTGAAGGACCGGCAAGACCGCCGCGCGGCCAAGGAAGCCGAATACGATCGCGACATTCAAAACCTCTCCGAGGAACGCAAGCGCCTGATCCAGGAAGCGCACGACAAGGCCCATCCCGTGGGTCCGCTGTCGCAGCTCGGCGCCGATTCAATGGCGGCGCGGCTCCGCAATGTCAAACCAATGGACATCGGCACCGCCGCGCAAGGCCTCTTCGACCCCTCCGTGATTCGCGGCGCGCTGCGCTACACCGACAAGACCAATGCCGCGATCGAGAAAAACACCCGCAACATCGACGACAAGATGGGCCAGCTGCTCGAGGAACTGAAGAAGCACAAGCCCGGCTTCATGTGAGATTGATCCATGTCCGAAGTAGTCGCCGAACTGTACGCATCGCGCGGCTTCGAGGAAGGGCAAAAGAGCCTGACCGCGAAGTTCATGTTCATGGTCTACCGCACCGAAGAGGAATTGTTGGTGCGCAAGCTCCTGATCGAGAACTCGCCGAACGTCTACCTCGGCATGGTCCGCGACAAGATGACCTGGAAGACGGTCGGCGGCGGGGTGTGGAACTGCGAGATCGATTACAAGCCGGTGCCGCAGGGGCCCAAGCAGGGCAACAAAACCAGCCCCGGCGACCCGGTCTGGCCGTCGGTCACCATCGATTTCTCGGCGCAAACGCGGCATGTCACCCAGAGCCTGAACACGCTCAGCAAAACGGCGAAAATGGGCGATGCGCGGCCGATTCCCGATTACAAGAACGCGATCGGCGTCAGCCGCACCAGCGACAAGACGATTTCCGTGGCCGGCTGTGACATCCCGGTGCCGCACCTGACCTGGACCGAGACCTGGGCCTTCAGCGCGGTCTATTTCACCTGGCAATATGTACGGCAGACCTGCAAGCTAATCGGCCGCGTCAATCAATATTCCTTCCGGGGCTTCCCCGCCGGCGAGGTGATGTTTCTGGGCGGCCACGCCGAGCCGCGCGGCATCGGCGCCGTCCTGCCCCTCTCGAACGCAGGCATTGACTTCAGCGAGGATGGCGTCGGCACCCTGGCCGGCGCCTTCAACGTCTCGTTTGTCTTCGCCCAATCCCCCAACGTGACCGATTACGTGCCGGCGCCGGGTTTTCCCGGCATCACCAAGACCGGCTGGCAATACCTCTGGGCCGATTACGAAGACGTTCCCGCCGCCGGCAATCTGCTGGTGCAGCCGCGCGTGTTCTACGTCGAGGAGGTCGGTCCCGACACCGATGATTCGACCGACGACCATGACAACATTCGCGACTTTGGCGACCCGACCACCGGCCTGCTGATCGGAGCCTGACGTGCCCGACTCCGGCGATCTCTTCGAGAAAGTTCAGCCCGGCGATCCGCTCGAGATCCGCGCCCGCACCTGGAATGCGCTCATGGACCTGGCCAAGGAGCGCAAGGGCGGCCGGGTCGGCGCCGGCGTGCCCATGCGCCAGCGCGAGACGAGTACGGAAGTTTTCGTCGTCAACCAGACCGGGCAGAGCCTGCCCAACCTCTCCGTGCTCGCCCTCGGCAATGCCTTTTTTGATCCAACAGCCGATCCGAATCAATTTCAGACCCAGAAGGTCGTCACTGGCAACGCGCCCGCCGGCTGTCCGCAGGAGCTGATCGCCGTCGTCCAGGATCCGGTCGATGCCGCAGTCGGTTCCGCCGGCTTTGGCGGCGTGGGCCGCGGCGTGGTTTTCGGCCTCACGGGCGTGCTGCTGCAGGTCAACGATCCCAGCCACCAGTATGCGACCACGATTCCCGGCGACGCCACGAAACTGCAAAGCGCCGCCTGCGCCCAGGGGCAGGCTCGCATCGTCTGGAAGGGCTCGGCGGGCAGCGGCAGCAGCAGTGGCTCGGGCAGCGGCAGCGGTCCCGAGGTAGTCTGGGCCCTGGTGCTGCTCACGCAGGATGGCGATGATTGCGGCATTTGCGCCGGCTCGGGCAGCGGCTCGGGCTCGGGCTCCGGCAGCGGCTGCCAGAATCCAATCACCTTCGTCGAGGATATTTCACAGTGCCCGACCTTCGGCAGCGGCTCGACCGCCGGCAGCGGAAGTGGGAGCGGCGCCTGCCCCAGCTTTATCACGCATCCCTGTTGCGGGGGCGCTCAAGTTTGCACCACGCTAACCGCGGTGGTAAGCGGCGCGATGTCCGGAACAGTCACGCTGACGTGGAGTGGTAGCGCGTGGACTGGTAGCACAACAATTGGCGGGCATGTCTTATTATTAGACCTTACCTGCCAACTCGGTCAAACCGTACTTAGTGCTGGCTGCGACAGCTTTGTTCTGAGCAACATGAGCAAACGCAGCGAAACTTGCTCGCCGTATCAGAGCGTTTGGACGGGATCTCCAAATGGGTGCTTAGGAACCATTAGTATCACAATCACCGATACCAGCGGCGGCAGCGGCGCCGGCTCCAGCGGCGGCACCCCGACCGGCTCGCAGCTGACGGTCCAGAAGGCGACCTGGTGCTTCGACACCGATCCGCCGACGCTGCTGGCCCGCTGGTGCGAGAACGTCTCCTGCAAGCAGCTCGAATGCGGCGGCGGCGAGGCCGGCAGCGGCAATGAAGGCAATCCGATTTCCCCCACCGGCTGTTGCCCGGGTCCGCAGGTGGCGTATTTCCCGGTTTACTTGAGCCTCTATCCGCGCAGCGGCGACTGCACCTTCCTGCAGGGCGTGCTGCGCAATGCGTTGCCGGACGTGTGGCCACCGGGCTGGGCGATGACCGGGCTGTTCCCGCTGCAATGCCCGGATCAGGCCGGCTGCCGGGTCATCTCGGTTAATTTCACGCTGGCCTGCGTGGCCGAACCAGGGGGCGGTTACAAGTTCCGTCTCACCTGTCAAACCGACGTCGTTTGCAACCCGGGTTCGTCCGCATCCTTGACCATCACCGCGCCGGATGTGACGGCCATTTCCTGCGCGCCCTTGCTGATCTATTTCCCGCTAACGATCTCGGGCGGTTGCTGCAGCGGGACCATTGACTGCATTATTTCGAGCGAGCCATGATGAGCGACTTTGCGATCGTGCGCCAGCGCATCCTGGAGGCAGCGCCCGACCATCCGCTGGCCGGCTTTCGGGCGCTCTTGACGGAAGATGGCATCCGGCAAACCAGCCGGCGGCGCGGACTGCAACTCACCTACGCGCCGCCGCCCCGGCGCGACATCATTTGCCGCCACGCCGGCGACGTGCTCGATCATTGCCCTTTGGGGCAGCACGATCGCGATCTGCTCGAATGCGACCTGCACGGCACCTGCACCCGCGAGCTGACCAGCCGCAAAACCGCCTTGCCGGTGGCGCGCTGCTGCCGGAATTGCCCCGATTACGAACCCGATCCCCTGCTTCTGCCCAAAAAGCTGCCGCCACCCACGCCACAGACGCCGGTCGCGGAGTTGATCGACAGGCTGGACGGTGATCCGCCCAGCGATTGGCCCCACGGCTGGCAGGACTGGGACAATGTGAAACAAGCGCACTGGATCAAGGCCTGGCAACTACTCGGCGCCATGCCGGCCTACCCGGAAGGGCGCTGGCGCGGCCGCGGCGTGGTCATCTCCGGTGGCGGGAAATACTGGCCCAGCGCCTATGTGAGCGCGCGCATGGTGCGGGCTCTCGGCTGCACGTTGCCGATCCAGATCTGGTATCTGGGCGACGGCGAGCGCGATCAGCGCTTCGAGGATCTGTTGCGACCCTTGGGCATCGAATGCATTGACGCCCAGCGGCATCGCCTCGATCATCCGTACCGGCGGCTGGGCGGCTACGAATCCAAGTTCTACGCCGTGTGGGAATCGCCCTTCGAGGAGGTCTTGCTGCTCGACGCCGACTGCTACCCGGTTGTCGATCCGACGCCGCTGTTTGATCGCGCAGATTACCGCGCCAGCGGCGCGGTCTATTTCCCGGACATTTCTCAGGGCAACGGCTGGACGAACTGGAATTTCTGGAACGTAGCGAAGTTCGGCCCCGAGTGCGGCCTGGAAACGGGCCAGTATTTCTTCCACAAGCGCGTGGCCTGGGAGCCGGCGAATCTGATTCGCTTTTATGAGCAGCATTCCGACTGGTGCTATGGCCAGCCGAAGGGCGACAATTGCAAGCACGGCGGCCACGGCGACACCGGACCCCATCGCGTGGCCTGGGCGCAGTTGCAGCGCCGCTTTACGATCTGGTTTACCGGCAGCGCCTGGCAGCGAAGCGTCTTTCTCCACCGCGGCCCCGAGAGTGAGACGCTTTTTGTCCATCGCATGCGGAACAAATTCAAGCTGGCGCCGGAGCGGTTTTATACGCCGCAGGATGCGGCCGCGACCTTCCGGGATGAGGCGCTGCCCGGCGAGGCTTTGGCCTGGGGAATCTTCGAGGAATTAAAACACGCATTGGCATGACATTCGCGCTGACCTCGGCCTGGCCCAAACGCGAGCAGGCCCTGGCGGATCTCACCTGGCCCAACAAGGTCGCCTACGCGCGGCGGCATGGCTATTACGCCGAGGCTGGCGTGCGCGAAAACTGGCACTGGTCGAAGCTCGATGCGATCGAGGACGTGCTCTATCGGGGCTGCCCGGGCTGCGAATGGGTCTGCTGGATGGATTGCGACACGCTGGTCATGAACCAGGACGTGCTCCTGGAGAGCTTCGTTGATCCCTACGTAGACATGGTTTGCAGCTATGATGTGTCGGGCCTCAACGCCGGGGTCCTCTTCTGGCGCAACTGCGAGTGGACCAAGCAGTTCCTGAAAAAATGGCGCGAGATCGGCCAGCGGGTGAACCATGGCCCGCTCAGCGAGCAGACGATTCTGGCCTACTGGCTGGTGGCGCAGCCACCCGAGCGCTGGCGCTGCGTGCCGCAACGGAACTTTAACAGTTATCGCTATGCGGAGGTTCGCATGCAGCATCCGGAGGGCGAATACCAGGCCGGGGATTTCCTGTTGCACCTGGCCGGCGTGAATTTGCCGCGCCGATTGCAGCTCGTGCGCGAGCTGTTGCCCCAGATCCGCCCTGCTTGAAATCCGGGATTCCGGATGGTAGACTTTCGCTGAGCAAATTCCCGCAGGCGCCGGACTCGCTACCCGGGGCATGCGACGGAAAGGCCGTATGGGGCCGTGCCGCCGTGAGTGCGGCATTCCCCCAACGGCCTTTTTTGTTGCGCCTCAACCCAGGAGTCCGCCATAATGTGGAAGTTTCTCCTCATCGCCGCGATTGCCATTCTCCAATACTTAAACGCCCCCCACGCCCGCGCCGAGTGCCCCTGCGGCGCCAGCGCTGGCTATGCCACGCCGGTGCGCAGCTTCATCGCCAGTCGTCCGATTCTCAGCCTGATTGAATTGCGCCGCGAGCGCGTCGAGGCCGGCGCCGCGTTTATGCCCTTCCGCACGCTGTATTCCGCCACGCCGATCCGCAGCTTCCTGGGCGCCTGCGCCGAGGGCCGTTATCAGCAAGTCAGCCAGGGCCAGCCGTGGACGCCGATCCGAAATTTCCTCGGCCGTCGAAATCGTTGAGCCTCTGCCGCGTGCGCAGGGGAGTGGGCCGGGGCCGCTCTGGATCGTTGAGCGAGACGGTGACGGCCCTGCCTTTCGAACTTTTGCCGCGGCCGTACCGTTCGGTAGCGCCGGATGGAAGAAACGGCGCAGGGGTGAGAGCCGCGGCTGCGGCAAATTCTTGTGAGGAGCGCAGATGTTTTCGGTTCCGCCAGGAATGATGCTTACAAGTGATGGCCGCATCGTTCAAGGCGGCCCGACGATGGTTCAGCTTGGGCCGTTCGAGCGACTTCTGCCGGATGGGAGAATCGTGTACGAAGGTCCGAAACTTGACATCGACGAAGCGACGGTGAAACGAGCCGATTTCGACTTCCGAAATGGTCGTTATCGAACCTTGTGAGAGCGACCCATGCGAAAGTGGATTCGCGAGCATCAGGACCTGATCGGCTGCGTGCTGCTGGCGCTGTTCGGCGTCGGCATCGCGGCGGATTTGTTTCTCGTTCTGGTGCTGCATGCGAAGTCCATCAGCATGGCCACGTGGCTGGCCACGAAAGCGCACCCGACGATTCAGGTCGCCATTGTGCTCGCCGGCTATGGCATCGCCGCGCTAATCCGGAAACGCTGGTACCTGGCCGCGACGGCCGTGGGGCTGGCCTGTCATTTGGGAACACATTGGTGAGCGCATGACCGGCCCGATCCCGCAATCGTTTGACCCGAAGCGCTGCCCGGACTGCGGCTGCGAGATCGTCGTCGAGTGGAAAACCGACTACTGCAGGGCCGACGGGCGGGCGCGATTGTTCGAGAGGCGGCATTGCCCGTCGCCGACGTGCAAATGGGAACAAGAGACATTTCTGCGGCTGTTGAAGCGAGTCAAGAGCCACGGGCCAGTCGCTGGCCAGGGCGAGTCGCCGGGATTGCGGGAAGGGCTATTTGGGCCGGGAGACGGTGAATAGGGGGACGGCCGAGATGGAGTGGCGGAGCTTCGTTGAGGCGATCCTGGTTCCTATCGTCGCCGCCGTCATAGCCTACATTCTCCGCGACATGCGGCGAATGGCCCGCGAGCATCAGAAATGCCACGACAGTCTCGCGCTCGAAGCAGCGGCGCGAATTCGCGCCCATGCGGCGATCAAGGAGTTGCAAGCGATAGTCAAGCGCATGGCGGATGAACTGGGCCATGCCTTTGTGCGGACGGACCACGAGGGCAACATCACTTATTGGGACCGCCAGGCAGAGAAGTTATTCGGCTGGACGGAAGCCGAGATCACGGGCAAGCCCATGACGTGGCTGATGCCTGAAACAGACAGGCCAATGCATCGGGCCAAATATCGCTTTGCGGCAACCGAGCGGAAACAGTTTGACCGGGTGATACTTGGCGAGGCTATGTGCAAGGACCGCGACCGCTTTGAGATCGTGATCCGGATCAAGGGCGTGCCTGAAAACGGGACGGGCTGGTTTGCCGAGGCGGAAATCTGGCGACCGGTTAGATTCTCGGAATTAGGCGTGCATGACACATTGCTTGCGCCGCCCAAATAGGAGGAAAAATGAAACGCTTTGGCTTCCTAGCCCTGCTCTCCGTGCTGCTGGCGCTGCCAGTGCGCGGACAGCAACCGCCCGCGCCGCCGACACCACCGGCGCCGGTCGCCCTATCCATCGTCAACGCGCAGCCGGCGTTCAAGTCGCTGATCGACTTGATGCCGGGGGGCACGGTTTCGCCCGATGCCGCGTTTCTATGGGACGTATACCCGCCCGTGGGCGTGGAGAGCGTGGCGAATGGCAGTCACTTCACCTTCACTGCGCCGGCCGGCCAGTACTTGGTAACGCTGCGATCGATCGACTGGACGGCGAAGAAGATCAGCCAGGCCACGCTCACAGTGACTATCGGGAGTGTTCCTCCAAACCCTAACCCGCCCGGACCAGGACCGCAGCCGCAGCCTGGTCCGGGGCCTGCACCGATTGCAGCGGCCGGCTTCCGCGTCCTCATGGTTTACGATCCGGCGACAGTCAATCAGTTGCCGCAGTCGCAGCTTGACGCGCTGAACTCCACGAAAATTCGCGCGTACCTCAATGCGAAGTGCGTGGCCGGCAGCGACGGCAAAACGCCGGAATGGCGCATCTGGAAGGCTGGCCTTGATGCCAGCACGGCGCCGCAACTGTGGCAAGACGCTTTCAAACGCAAACGCGATTCGCTACCGTGGATCGTGATTTCCACGGGCAAGAGCGGCTTCGAAGGTCCGCTGCCGAAGACCGAGGCGGACACGCTGACCTTACTCCAAAAGTTCGGGGGATAGCATGCCATTGCAACCCGGCGAATTCCTGATCGACGATTCGAACTTCCAGCAGCACGCCAAGAATGCATTAATCGACGGCCATCATATGTTCCGCGGCTGGCGGCCGCGTGACTTCGGCGCCAAGCCAGTCGGTAGTCTGGCGTTTGCGCCAGCGTTCAATCTGCCGCTGATTCCCCGCTCAGAGTGGAGCGATCGGATCAAGGAAATGGAAGGCACGCAAACCAGAATTTCGGACATGGTTTTGCAAGCCGGCATTCCGTCGAAGAATCAGCAGCAGACAAACTACTGCTGGTGCAACGCCGTGGTGACCGCAATGGAAACGCTGCACTGCGTGGCAGGCGATCCCTACGAGAACCTCTCGCCGGCGAGCGCCGCCGCGCAAATCACCGGCTTTCAGAACGTCGGCGGCAACGGCATCGACGCCGTGGAGTTCATCGCCCAGCGGGGCCTGAACAACGTCCACGAGTGGCCGGCCAATGCGATCAGCCGGCAGTATGCCACGGCTGCCAATGCGCAGAGCGCGGCCAAGCGGAAGCTGCTGCAATGGTATGACCTGAACGTCGGCAGCCGGCAGATCTTCGACGAAATCATGACCTGCCTGTTCTACCGCATGCCCGTGCCCGTGGGCCTCGGCTGGTGGCACCACGAAGTCTGCCTCTGCGACCCGGTGGAGACTTCCCCCGGCCAGTTCGGCACGCGCTTCCGCAATTCGTGGGGCGACGGCTACGGGAGCAATGGCTTCGCTGTGCTGAACGAGAGTAAGTCAATTCCGAACGATGCGACCGCTCCCTATTTGGAGATGACCACGCCATGATGACCGCCCTGCTTATGCTCGCGCTTTGGTGCGCCGAACCGCCGCAATCCACGCTGCAAAAGCCGCACACGAAAGCCAAACTCGAAGCGCCGACGGACTACCGCACCGCCCGGCTTTGGTCGAAGGCAATGCACGTGCCGGTTCGGTTTTACATCGGCATTCCAGCGAACACGCATCAATACGTGGTGGCTCTCACCGTTCCGCCGATCGGCCCGATGCAACAGCGCCAGGTGTGGGAATGCTGGTGGGAGAAGGGTGAATTTGTCGGCAAGCGAATCGATAACGTGGCGGCGCCGCAACCGCCCGCCGCGAATTGCCGGCGCTGAAGGTAACGCCAGCGCTCCAGTTTGGAGTCTCGAATGAATCTGCTCTGCCTCATGCTCCTTGCGGCCATGCCACCGCAAGACACGCTGGCGCCATATGGGCCACAAGACACCCTAGCGCCGCCCGCCCGGCTGCTCGTCATCGCGCACGACGATAGCTGGTTTGCCACGCAAGACACGAATGACGCCGTGAATGCCGCCAAGGAAAATCACATTCCCGTCGTCGGCACATTCCAATCCGTTCGCGTGCCCGCCGCGCGCTGGAGCGATGAATGGCTGGATGGGTTGGCGAGCAAGGACGCGCGACCCGGCGACACGCTGATTGTGTTCACCGTCGGCCACGGGGCGCGCGAGGGATTCCTGTACGGACTCGGCGCCCGGCAATGGGTGGTGAACCGGCTCGCGACAATGGCCGTTCGGAACAAGCAGCGGGTGCTTTGGTGGCAATTATCCTGCCATGCTGGCGCCGGCCTCGAGTACTACGACCAGCAGCCTTACGAAGTGACGCAATGGCTAACCATCTTCTGCGCCTCGCCCGCAGCCTATGTGGCCTGGTCGGGCGAAGAGGCTGGGCTTATGCGACGGCTGTTCGCCCGGCTGCGCGAGCGGCCCGACATGAACATGGAGGAGTTTCAGGACTTCCTTTGCCACAACGATAACCGCCGCACCTGCGACTGGCTCAAGGGCTGGCGCGGGCAGCGGATTTTCGGGCATCGAAACTAAGGAGAAGACATGGCCGATCCTGTTCCTTCCCCGGCGCCGATCAAGCCCGGCTGGCAATCGACGGAGTTCTATGCCCTGATCGGCAAGATTCTCACGTCCGTGGTTCTGCTGTTCGTGGTGCTCGGCAAGATCAAGCCGGACGCGGCTAGCGGCATCAACGAGCAGGTGACCGCGATCATCGCGGCCGTCGGTTCGCTGATCGCCGTGGTGGGTGTGAATGGCTTCGTAGTGCACAAATATATCGCCAGCCGAACCGAGTTGAAATCGTAACGCTTTTCCCGCCGGCGCGTGCCAGTTCGAGCTTTTCCAGAGACGGCGCTGCCGGCGGGAATTTAACAGGAGATAAATCATGGACTTCCGACCCTTGACCGCGCCCGAGCGAGCCGGCCTGCAACGCGCGCTGCTCGACAACGCCGAAGGCCGGCTCGGCATCCTCATGGGCGCCGACACTAGTTTTGAGGGCGTGGATCTGAGCGACTCGAGCCAGCCCGTCGAGGACGCCGAGGTTATCGATTCCATCCGCAGCGTGCCGGTGCACTACGCGCCGTTCCGGATCTTGCGGCGCATCGTGCTGATTCGCGGCGCCCAGAAACTGGCCGCGATGCCGGAGATGGCCAGCGCCAAGGATTTCCTGGCGAGCCTGGCCGGCGAAAACCTCGACGCCTTCGAGATGGCGGCCGAGGGCAACGACGCCGAGGCCAGGGATGCGGCGGCCGGTCCGCTGACGCCCGGCCAGCCGCACCCGCTGCTGCAATGGCTGCTCTCCGGCGGTGGCGTGCAATGGGTGTACGCGGTGGCACAGATCGTGGCCTCGCTGTTCGGCGTGGTGCTGCCGCCCTTGCCGCCGATCCCGAAGCCGCCGCCCATCCCGGCCGGGTGAGTCTGACGAAGATAATAACTTCGGAGGGCGCCGGAGTTGGCAGTATCATGTCCACAACGAACAGCGAGTGAATGGGCGGCGCTATGTTGCGAAGCCCAGGCAAACGCGGGAGGCGTTATGGCCGATAGATCGCCCAAGGCAGCGTATTCGAGCACGAACGGCGACGGCTTCACGGATGAGGAAGTGGAATTCCTCAAAGCGATGGAGCGCTACAAGCGCGAACATCACCGGCCCTTCCCCACCTGGCGGGAAGTGCTGCTGGTGGTGGAATCGCTGGGCTATCGCAAAATCGAGGAGCCACAACCGCTCCCGAAGGTGCGCGAATGATGATCGGCACCGAAGTCTTCCGCGTTTTCTGGGCCGAGCCGCCCGAAGCCGAGAAGCTGCTTGCGCTGGCCCGGCGACTCAAGATGCTCGGGCGCCGGGGAACCACGCTCTGCGGCTCCCTGTCGTTCGCGGAGACCTGCGCCCTGGCCCTGACGTTCGACCGGCTGCCGGCGGCGACGAAGTTCCGGGCGCTATTCGAGGATTGGGACCGCGAGCGGATTATCCGGGAGGTATGGTAAGTGCCTGACAATTTCGTCACCAACTCCGGTTCCGGCGGCCTGACTTTCCGCAGCATCGACAATAGCGGTGTCGAGTGGCCAATTTCCGTTTGCGCCTACGGCTCGACCTCTCCCAACACGATTGTCGATCTCACGCATGGTCTGCCCGTCCAGCCCCAGACCGGTGCAACCTGGTCGGTGACCGGCACGTTCTGGCAGGCTACACAGCCGGTAAGCGCTGCCAGCCTGCCACTGCCTACTGGAGCCGCACAAGAAGGCGGCAACCTGGCGACTATCGCTGGAGCAATCACCGCTGGCAAGGTGCAAGATAACATTGCGCAGCTTGGCGGCAACGCGATTGCGACCGGCTCCGGCGTGACCGGGACCGGCGTGCAGCGCGTGACGCTGGCGACTGATGTCGCTCTTCCGGCAGGGACGAACGTGCTGGGCGGGGTGAATCAGAACGGCACCTGGACGGTCCAGCCGGGCAACACGGCCAATACAACGCCGTGGCTCTTCAAGCTGCATGACGGCACGAACGCGATGGCCGCGTTCTTTGATCTCGACACCGGGGCTGGCACGCAATACCTTCCCGGATTCAACCTTCGTATTTCCGCGAGCGGTGGCAGCATCGAGGCGAAGGGCCAGCAGACGATGGCCAATTCGCTGCCGGTGACTATCGCCAGCGATCAATCAGCGGTTCCCGCTTCGCAGTCGGGCACCTGGAACGTCACTGTCAACGCGCCGATTGCGGCCGGAACTAATGTCATTGGCCATGTCATTGTTGACGCTGGCACGGCGGTTATCGGGCATGTCATTGTAGACTCCGGTACTATTACCACCGTCTCAGCAGTGACGGCGATCACGAATGCGCTTCCAGCCGGCACCAACACCATCGGCGCGGTCTCGCCAGCTGTCACCACGAGCGGCGGAGCCACGCCGGGACGGTATCTCGCGGCGGCTGCGGCTAATCAGGACAGCACAGTCATCAAGGCCAGCGCGGGGCAACTCTATAACCATGTTGCCGTGGTGAATGTCAACGCAGCTATCCGTTACCTCAAGTTCTACGACAAGGCGACGGCACCAACCTCGGCCGACACCCCGAAGCTCGTTTATGGCGTTCCCGGAAATACGGCTGGCGCTGGTATCGTGCTGCCGATCCCGAACGGAATTGCATTCGCCAACGGCATTGCGTTTCGGATGACGACGGGCCAAGGAGATTCGGATGCCACGGCGGTGACGGCGGGCGATTTGGCTCTGAGTTACTCTTACAATTGAGGACTTTGAAACATGGCAACTCAACAGGCTTCAGCAATAACTGAGGCCAACAACCTGATCGCTCTCATGAAGCAGATTCAGGCGCTGCGGCCGGCGTGGAATGATTTCATCACGCGCTACAATTCTGAGGGATGGGCTGCGATATGGCAAGCCTTACCGACTGCCGCATTGAATGGCGACGGTTCTCTTGGAACTGCGGACGGTTCACCGAATGCCTTTCATCCGATTGATACCCGTATCGTGACCACTCTCAACAAGAGTGTTAGCAAGGCGCAACTTACTAATGGCGTGGTGCTGTTGCAACAGTTGCAAAACTTCATGACTGACGCGGCCGTTACTCAGGCGCTTTACAATCAGAGCATCGACGACCTGGCCACCTGAGATTGCTGGCCATTTGAGAGGGTGACGAGATGGCTTCCCCTTCGATGACGTTCAACGCGCTGGGCAACATTGTCAGCAATGCCAGTGTTGCCGCCAGTGGTACGCGCACCGATGCCGTGGACGGAAGCACGAAGTTTGAGACGCAAGTCCAGGTCGATGTAACCTTCGGCACTGTGGCGGCGACAAACGGATTTCAGGTGCAGGTGTTTCGCCGCTTCGGTGCTGGCCCGACCGATGACACGATAGCGATTGTGAACTTTACCATCGCGGGCGTCGGCAGCACGACGGTCATTCAGAGCTTTGCGCTGCCGACCGGGAAATACGACATCAAGGTAACGAACCTCGATGCGACCAACGGGGTAACAGGATACTATCTCACGACCTCAACCGTGGATTCGATAGCCTAGCATGAGTTTCAACAGCACCCGACAACGCTGGTTCAACAAGCCCCTGCTCGGCTCCCGGCTTGACCTGGACTGGGCGGCGGAATACGGCGTCGTCGGCTACTGGCTGATGAACGAAGGCAACGGCACGACGCTCAACGACCTGACCGGGGACCGAAAAAACGGGACGTATAAAAATGCTGCGAGTCCGCAGACGCAATGGGGCAGCGGAAAGTCCGGTTCAGCTTTGGGATTTGTTCGGGCGTCGAACAACTATGTCGATTTTGGCGCAATTCCGCCCTCGATCCAAAATCCTCCTGTCTCGGTAATGCTACGCGTGAACCCATCCAGCGTGGCGAACTACGGCGGCTTTTTTTCCGGCGGATTGTCGGGCGGTTGGTATCTGCGAAATACCAACACGGGCGCTATTGAATGGTTGGTTAGTAATGTTGGCGGTAATTTCAGTGGTGGAAGTTTGGCAGCGGGAACGTGGTCCGACGTTGGTTTCACAATGGACGCCAGCAACAATGTGAAGATTTATCAGGACGGAAAATCGGTAGCGACGGGAGGGAGAAATTTAACGGGCAGCGGCAATTTGATCCTCGGAACCGGCAACACCTCAAATAATTCTGAAGCATTTGCAGGCAGCATCGAATGGGCTCTTGTTAGTTCAATGGTTTGGACCGCCGCCCAGATTTCCCGCCTCTACGCCAACCCCTACGCCGGAATCCTGGCCCCAAACTACCGACGATGGTTTGCGCCGAGCGGCGGCGTCGTGGCCCGCCAGCAACAACTTACCCTCCTCGGCTGTGGCGCATGATCGCAGGCTTCTTGCTCCTGATCCAGCAGAATCTCGGCATGGGCGGGGGCTGCGGCGCATGAATCCGACGTTCCTCTTCCTGTTGAACCTCCAGGCCGGGCCGACGGGCGTGCCGTTCGACAATCTGGCCCCGGTCGAACTGATGCCGGCGAACTTGATGGGCGGAGCCTTCACGGAAGTGGATTTTGGCGGCACGATGCCTGGCAATGATCTTGGGGGCGAAATGCCAGTCGATTGAGAGCGAGCCATGTTTATTCCCATCCGCGAAATGGTGATCGGTGATATGCGGGATGCCACCTGGGACTTCGCCCAATTTCCCGAGCTGGCTGCCGGCTCGGGGTTAACCGTCGTCTCCGGCACAATCACGAGCACGGATCCCGGCCTGAGCATCGCCAACAGCGGCAGCGCCACGGTGAACGGAACGAAGGTGCAAATCCGGATCACCGCCGTGGCTTTGACGAAGGTCGGGGCGACGAAATGGCTGATCGTGTTGAGCAATGGCGCGGAAATCGCGCGCTGGGTGAATTACCCGGTGGTGGGTTAGGCCGATGCACATCGCCGACTTCTGGCTGAACCTCATTTCCTTTGTCGCCATCGACTGCTGAATTCACCGTTGCTTTGGTGGCACAATTATCGCTACTTGCCGCACATGAAGGATGAAGCCGTTTCGCCAGTAGCCTTCCTGATGGAAGCGATTCCAGTTGCCAAACCGAGCGACAAAACGCGCCGATCGACTGAGGCGGCCGTTGCCCGATTGCTCGAAATTACGGGCAAGCAGAGCGAAGGCCGGCGCCGGTTCCTCGACTGGCTGCGCGTGGAATTCGCCGTGGAGAAGCCAAGCCAGAAGTTGCAAGACGTGCCGGCCCTCGACACTGATACGCTGATTGCCGAAGTGAAGAAGGCCCGCGGCAAGGCAAAAGGGTTGACCGTGGCCGGGCTCGGCAGGCTGAGAGAGGAACACGCCCGCACCGTGGCCCCGCTGCAAACGCTGGCCGCCGAAGCCCGGCAACTGGAGCGCCAAGTTTCCGATCTTGTCAACGCCGCCTACGGTCTGACCCCCGACGAAATCGCGCTCATTTGGCGAATGGCCCCGCCGCGAATGCCGATTTCGGCGCCGGCGGGCGCCGATTGATTGGCTTGTCGAGAAACGATATACTAAGTAATCTAATAGTCCCACGGCGATTCCACTTGGAAAAAACTGGAAATTTGCCGATAACACTTCATGATCTACTGCCATTGAAAGGAGGCGGCGATGACAACGTTTGATCTGGCCGACGTGCGCAAATTCGCCGCCGAACTGAATGTCCGCATGGACCAATGCGACAATGGCGAGGGCATGGAGTGCGCCAGGCTGGACGATACGCTTCGGCACTATGCGCAACTTTGCGTTGAGTTTTGTGAGAAGGTTCGCGAATGGGGCCGCGCCGTCTTTGCGGGGAAGGTAGCATTCGACCCCGAAGTAGAGAGAACCTGGCTAGATGAGGGAGTCATTTTGCACGCGCGAGCCAACGCGTTGTGGGAATTCGGCCGAGAACGCGCGAATAATTGCTTCACATTGGAAGGCGGGGCGCCTCTTGGTTCGGCGCTTCGGAATTTGGAGCGTCTCTTGTTGGGATGGGTAACGCCTAAGCTCTCAGTTTCTCCTTCGGCCCGACAAGGTATTCCGGCAAGTTCCGTTCATTCCAATAAGGTGGCGCAGAAGGTGTCGTTGTAGTCGTCCCAAATCCAATCCAGGCAGCATGCGGAACAAATGCCGCGGCCCATGCTCCTGGCGCCTTCGACCGGCTCGCCGCAAACACAAATGAACGGGCCGAGCCGCATTTCCTCTTGGCTGATGTGGAATCCAGCCGGTCGATGCAGATTGCCCATCACTTCTCCAGCTTCTCCAGCAATTCGCCGGCTTCCTTTGCGGCCGGGTTCATTTCCGCCGTCAACACTGACAGCGCCTCTTTCGCCTTTATCGCAAGCGAGAAAATCTTGCGCTTTTGGAGAATTCGCGCCGACCAGCGCGCATGCGCTTCGGCCTCTCGCTTCGTGCCGAAATAACCAATTTCCTCGCCACCATGAGCCATGCTTCCTAAAATCACCACCCACTTCTTGGGACCAGTTCGGGACCGTCCAAGAAATATTTCGAGTACCGGGATCGGTTGCATCACTGTCGCCACAAACATTTACTCACGCCCTTTCGAAAATCTGACGGTCACTTCTCCAGCTTCTTCAGCAGCTCCGCCGCTTCCTTCGCGGCCGGGGTGTCTGGGTAATCCTTCACGATCTTTTTCAGGCGCTCAATGGCCTTGTCAGGCTTGCCGGCGCCGGTGAAATCTTTGGCCAGGTCGAGCAGAACCTTGGAGTCTTTGAGCTCGTTGGCGCGCTTGGTTTCCGCCGCCTTCTTGACTTTGGCCTCCGCTTCTTCTTTTGCCTTAATCTCGGCGAGTTCTTTAACCCGGGCTTTTTCTTTAGCCGCGACTTCGGCCATGCGCTTTTCGTGGGCTTCGCGCTTCTCGCGCTCCTCCTTGCTTTCCGGCTCCAGCACCGGCGCCGTCTCGCTGCCGCGCTTCCCGATCCGCGTCACCTTGAAGATCTGACGATGCAGGTCAATTTCCCGGCCGGTCACCATCTCGGCCGTATCTAGACCCTCGATCACGAAAATGACGTAACCGCCGTCGCCTTTTGGCGTGCGAATTACGACCTGCTTCGGCCCGGTCACCTCGTAGATTTTGTAAGGCCGGCGAAAGCCATCAGCGGGATCGGAGATGATGGGGCCAATATCGCCGACTTCACATTGCCCGACCCAAAGCATATCGACCCACCGGTTCGGCGTCTTCTTTTCAGTCTTCGTTTCGGGCGGATCGGCCAGGGCAGTCGCGGCCATGTTGGCCGCAGCCAAGAGAAGAATTAATGAGCGCATCCGGGAAACTCACGCGAGGGAAATGGGCGAGATTTTTTCGCTACCGACATTGCAGCCGCGCCGGGGGCGCGGCAGAATCAGACGGGCTGCGGATGCCGTCGCGCCCTTTCGAGCCATTCGCGCAACAGCACGCGGGCCGGCCCCAGCGGGCTTCGCGAGCGCGGATCGGATGCCGGCAGAAGCCAACGGCTCACGCTGGCCTCGGTTGTGTCCATGCGGCGGGCGAGCTCCGCCTGGTTCCAGCCCTTCAGTTCAAGCAGCTCCTTGATTTCGTCCGGGCTCATGTTTCGCCTTTTCGTCAGTGATGGAAAATCTGGATTATTTTTAGCAGATGACCTTGACACTGGTAAGCCCTCTTTTTAGTATTGTCTTACCGCTGGTAACTCCGGCGCTGTTCTAATCAGGAGCCAGTCGTGAAAACCATCCTTCTCCTCGCCTTTGGCCTCGCCCTTTCGCTGCTCGGCATGGCTGCCCTGCTGGGCGGCTACGGCGACGTCTGGGCCTGGATCGGCATCAGCCTTGGCTCCGCGATCATCTCATGCGCCAGCGGGCGGCAGGTGACGCTACTGCTGGCGGAGAACGAACGGCGGGCGAAGCAGGTCAAGCGAGGCTAAGCTATGCGTTCCCAAACCCGCAATTTAACTAGGTCAGTCGTTCGAAGCTGGGGAACTAGGATTCGAACGAAGGCCAAACGAGCTCGCGCAATGGCGGCGCCGCGAATTGGTCTAGAATCGCAACTTAGTTTAATTCGCGCTCTACCCGGCCTTCAAATTGGCGACGGCCTGCTCGGCCAGGCGGCACAGTGCCTGCATGTCGGGCCGCGAATGGTCGTAGTGGGCGGTCATCTTCGGATCGGTGTGGTTTTCGAGCTTCGCCATGTCCGCGAGCGGCACCCCGTTCTCGATTCCGCCCGAAACGTGCGAATGGCGGGTGCCGTACAGGAAGGCATCAGCCGGAAGTCCGGCCAGCTTACGGACCTTCGCCCAGGCCATGCACAGCGCATTCTTGCGCCATGGCCTGCCTCGCCGGTTCAGGAAAATGAATTCCTGCCCTTCATTCGGTGTGATTTCCACGATGATTTCCACGGCAATGCGTGGCAACGGGATCAATCGCGGCTTGCCGGTCTTTTCGACCGTCTTGTGCTGTGCGAGCTCCAGCCAGCAGGCCCCCGGCTCGCTACGCAAGTCGCTCCATCTGGCGCCGGACATTTCGGCCGGGCGGCAGCCGGTGTAGCGGCAAAAGCGAAGGACACGCGCAAGGGCGGGACCGGCGTGGGCCAAGGCGGCCGCAAATTCCTCGTCGGTCAGCCGGCGCCGGCCGCTTCCCTTCGCGAAGCGCACGCCCTTGAACGGGTTGCGTTGAATAACGTCCATATCATCCGCCGCCCAGTTAAAACAGCGCTGGACAATGCCGCATTGACCGGCCTTGCTCCAGCCGGTTTTGAGCCGGGGATTGCCTTCGATGAAGAGTTTCAGGTGCGCCTTACGGCACTCGCTGATGCGAAGCGTGCCATGGGCGCGGTCAAAGTCGCGCAAGACGCGGTGGACGGTATCCCAGGCATCCTTGTTGCGAGCGGCTTCTTTCCGAGGGGTTGCTTCCAACTGCAAATACAGGGAAATGACTTCGCCCACCGTCGGGTCTGCCGACGGCAGGGGCTGGCGCATGATGATGATCGACTGCACGGCAGGTCTCCCGCGATGGATACGGGCGATAGGGAAACCAGGTGTTACGGTGAGGCAAGGAAGCCCGCCGTGCTTTTCAAAGTCTAACGCGCTGCTGGCGCGGATTCCAGCTTGGTAGGGAAATTTTTCGCAAACGGAATTTTGAGTATGACCTCTTCCCTCTGGCTACACCTGGGCAGCAACAGTTACCGCGTCGAGCGTCAGGACCCCGGCGCCGGCCTGGTCTGCTGGCGGCTGTTCAAGCTCATGGAAGACGAAGACGAAAAGGTCGATTACATCGTCCGCCAGGCCTGGGACGGCGCCTGCGCCTGCGATTGCCCCGCGTTCGTGTTCCGCCAGACCGGCGCCGGCAGGCCCTGCAAGCATATCACCGCGCTACGAGAGCACGGTTTACTCGACAACCCGGCCCCGGAACTTCCGCCGGCCGTGGAAACCATCCCCGCATTGGAGCCAATCCCATGAGCGCACCCAGCATGAACCACCCCGCGAGGCCCATCGTCAACGGCGACACGAACCTCCTTAAGCTGAACGCCGCGGCCGAGCAGATCGAGCACGTGCTCGAAGAGCACATGGCCAAGCTCGCCGATCCGTCCGTCAAACGCATGGCCCGCGCGATTGTCACCGCCCAGGCACGCCAGAACGTCAAGGCCCTGCTCACCGGCGAGGTGATGGGCCTGTTCATGGAATTGATGAACCAGCAGGACGGGTTCCTCACCGACCGCTGCGACCCGCACAAGCCGAATGAACGCTATGCGCTCGAAACCGTCCGCAGCTGCCTCATGGAAGGATTCTTCCAGGGCGTATACCCCTTCAACAACGAGCTGAACATCATCGCCGGCCGCATGATGGTCGTTAAAAACGGTTGGGCCGGGAAGATCGAACGCGAGTTCGGCTGCACGCCGTTTTACGACAACGAGATTCCCGACAAGGGACCGGGCAACACGTGGAAGGTGCACGTGTACTGCTGGTGCAAGCGTGACGGCAAGGTAATCGAAATCGCCGGGCGCGACAACACCAAGGGGCGCACCTACCTGGTGAGTGCCTATAAGGATGCCGTCGATTCGCTACTCGGCAAAGCCCAGCGGCGGGCGCTGCGGGACTTGTGGCGCCTGCTGTCTGGCGTGTCCTACGACGAGGAGGAAGGCCAGCCGGCGCCGGAAGAAGAGAAACCGACGGTGAAAGTTGAGCCGGTGCAGCCGACAGCCCCGGCGCCAAGCCCGCAACCGCCATCCGAACCGGCGCCGGAGTTGCCGCTATTCGCGCGGCGAAAGGGCTGGACGGCTACGGACGCAATCCGCTGGGCGTTGGAGCAGGGCTGTTTTGCATCGGCTGCCGACGCGCGCAATGCCTACACGGCTTGCCGCGAGCGACTCGTTGCCGAGAAACCGAACGGCGGACCCGCCGACATGGCCATCGCCTGGGTCGCGGATGTCGCCAATCGCGTCGAGGAGTCGTTGCCGGCACCGGACGGCCTGCCCGAATTGGAGAACGCCTGATGCACCCGACCGAAATTGCCGCCGATCAGCCCGACCTTTTTAAGCAGGTCGTCGAGCTATCGGAAGCGCTGAAGCGCGAAAACGCCAGCCTCCGCGAGGCCTTGAACGACATGGCGGTCCGGCACGGCAAGCTGCTGCGCACGCAGGACATACTGGCCGCGGCGCTGTTAGGTGCTTTAAAGCACATACGCGCATCATCGACGGTACCGGCATGGAGTTTGGCTGTGGTCAAGCATGGCGAAGCGGCCCTGGGGCTGCTGGCCCCGGAGCCCGAGCCGGCGCAGTCGCCGCTGCGGAATGGGCAGCAGTTCGAGGATGCGGATTTGGTGGAGGAGTAGCGGCATGATGCTGGCGCCGGCGTGGTTCTTATGGTCGTGGTCGTGGTCGGGGTGAGCGCCATGATGCTGCCGGCGTGGTTCTTGTGGATTTGGAGCGGGAGCTGGAGCTGGAGCTGGAGCTGGAGCAGGAGCGGGAGCAGGAGCGGGAGCGGGAGCAGGAGCGGGAGCGGGAGCGGGAGCTGGAGCGGGAGCGGGAGCGGGAGGGGGAGCAGG
>DATGHS010000448.1:0-3608 GCA_035307785.1 Gemmataceae bacterium | reverse complement strand
AGCCAAAGCCTTCACCCAAATGACCGATGGCATGAAATATTTTTTGGGTGCGGTCGGAGTGGTGACGCTGTTCCTCGGCGGCATCGGAGTGATGAACGTCATGATGGTTGCGGTGCGCGAGCGCACCCGCGAGATCGGCGTTCGCAAAGCGTTGGGCGCGACGGCTCGGGCGATCTTAAGACAGTTTTTTGTCGAAGCCGTTGTCATTGCCCTTTTCAGCGGAGGCGTCGGCTTAACCATTGCGTATGGCCTGTGCTGGCTCGTCGATTTGCTGCCCATGCCGGACTTTTTCGCCGGCTTGATCCCGACGTGGCAAACCGGCTTCATTGCTTGTGCCATGCTGGGCGGAATTGCAGTGATCGCTGCAATGTATCCGGCGCGCCGGGCGGCGTCGGTCGATCCGATCGAGGCGTTGAGGTTTGAGGCGGGAGGATAGCAATTATCGGATCATCCGGCCTTCGGGTGATCGGGTCATCTGCCGAAAGCTGGTGTTCAGATGACCCGATGAGCCGATCGCCAGATCGCCAGATAAATTGATGTTGACTGAAATCATTCGCGAAGCCTGGATGGCGCTGAAGCGCAATTACACGCGCAGCATGCTCACCATGCTGGGAATCGTCTGGGGCATCGCGACGGTCACGCTTCTCGTGGCGTACGGCAGCAGTTTCCGCAATATTCTCGTAGGCGGATTCGATGCCTTCGGCAAAAGCGTTGTGATCTGCTGGCCGCAACAGACCAGCGAGCAGCCCGGAGGCCAGCGCGCCGGCAAGAAAGTCGTTATCGAACAGGCCGACGTGGATATGGTGAAAGCTGACGCGCCCTTGGTGAAACATGTGTGTCGCGAAACCGTTCGACGTCCGGGCATCTCGTATGAAGATCGGATGGTCGGTACGGCCGCGATTCGCGGTGTTTGCCCGGAATATGGCGAAATGCGCAATGAAGTTCCCTCCGAAGGCCGCTGGTTCAATGCCAGCGACGAACTCGAGCGCCGGCGAGTATGCTTCCTCGGCGGACGAGTGCGCGAGCAATTGTTCAGCGGGCGCCCAGCCGTAGGCGAGACTGTCGCGATCGGCGGTGTACGGTTCACGGTGGTCGGCGTCATGCAGAGAAAGATCCAGCTGAGCAATTATTTTTCCAGTGACGATGATTCGGTGTGGATCCCTTTCTCCACGGCCGGCGATTTGTGGAATACGCGATACGCCGCTGTACTCCTCTTCGAGCCGATCGCGCCGCAATTCGAGAAGAAAGCCATGGCGCAGGTGCTGGCGGCGATCGCCACCCGGCAAGGCTTTTCGCCCACCGACACAAAAGCGTTTCAAATGTTCGGACGCGACGAGTTTCGGCCCGTGATCGATGCGATCACCATCGGCCTCGAAGTGCTGCTTACGTTTGTAGGTGCGCTTACGCTCGGAATTGGCGGCGTCGGCGTGATGAATATCATGCTGGTATCCGTGGACGAGCGCATCCGGGAGATCGGCTTGCGAAGGGCCCTGGGTGCGAAGAAAGTCCACATCCGGCTTCAATTTCTGGCGGAAACTCTGCTGATTATGCTGCTGGGCGGAGCCATCGGCGTGCTGGTTTCCTATGCGGTCGCAGCCGCGGTAGGGACTTTGCCTCTCATGGGGCCGCTGTTTGAAGACGATTCCGGCAAAGGCGACATCCACCTGCACATTTCCGCAACGACCCTGGCGGTTTCGAGTCTCGTATTACTGCTCGTTGGCGTGATCAGCGGACTCGTGCCTGCCCTCCGCGCATCCAAACTCGACCCGGTGGAAGCACTGCGATATGAATAACAATCGGCTTTAGCCTTTGCTGGCGAAGCCCCCTTTCTTCGCCTTCACAGTCGGTTCGCCGATTGCGTCGATCGCTTTGCCTAGATGAGCGAACGGCGTGTTGTTTTCGGCCAGAATAACCAATCCGCTCGCGTCGGTCGTCTGCGCGACGGCGCCAGCGCTGCACATTTGCCACAAGCGTCAATGCAAATGCTAATTTTGTTTTTTCATCAATCCTCCGAGTTCACCGGATGGCTTAGAGTTGACTTCAAAAAAAAGAGACATAGTCTTCGGTCAGCGGCTGGCCGGCGGGACAATGCCATTCATTCGCAAGTACTCCACCAGTTGGCCGTAATGGTTGAAGGAGTGCGCAAGCGCGTCGACGATCAATCCAGGACGAGTGCGGTCGAACTTGACTATCTCGGCCTCGTTCCCTTCGTTGATTGCGGCTGCGGCCCGGTGAAGATAAGCGAATGAGTCTTTCAAGTACTCCATGATCTCGGCCTTTGACTTGAGTGTGTCAGGGGCCTTTTCATCTTGCTCTTGGTGGGGAGGCTTCTCGCCAAGCACAGCGGAAGCAAGGATATAGTTGGTGGCAGACAAGTGTTTGACCATCTCGGCGAACGTACGAACGCCCTCGAAGTTACCGGCACTGGAACTCGGCGCGAACCCATACTTCTCTTCCGGCATGGCGTCGGCTAAAGGAACCAGTTGCTCTTCTGTCTTAGAAACCCACACATCCAGTTCTTTGCCGAGGGGCCGATGCTCCGGTTGCTTCGTGGATTGCGCCATCACGGCGCTTGAAGTTAAGAGAAGTACGCACATCAACATCGGTTGCAGCATGCTCCTGCTCATAATTCAGCCCTTCTAGGTCGGTTGATTCGTCTGGATGTTGGAATAACCCAGCCGCGATACCAACCAGCTTAGAACTTCAAGTGGGCTTTAAGGCAAACAGTTTTTTTCACCAAAAAAAGTTCTTGACTTAGAGTTGACTTTAACTGTGAGACTGTTCTCCGAAGCCTTCTCAAGGCCTTCACAAGGAGAACATCGTGAAAAAAGAGAGGAAATGGATGATTTCAGTCGCCTCAGCTGGTCTGTCGGTTGCTTTGCTTGCTGGTCTCGCTGTGGCACAAGACTCGGCGGCGCCAAAGAAGGGCGATAGTTGCGAGCGCAAGACAAATGAAGTGACAGATTCGAAGCACCAGAGCCCTTTTGCGTGCGATCGGATGGCACTAGACCCTGTGGCCCGGAAGCGGCACTTTGACGAGGTCGGACCGGCTTTGCGGGAGGCCAGGAAAGCAGTTCGAGAGCTGCCGAATGGCTACGAGTTCCAATTTTCCCCAGACCCGAAGACAGTTGCGATGGTCGCCGAATGGGCCGCCGCGGAACGGGTCTGCTGTCCGTTCTTCAACATTGAGCTGCGAATGGAACCCGAGGGAGGGCCTTTCTGGTTGCGCTTAACTGGCCGAAAAGGAACCAAGGAATTCATTAAGGTTGATGGAGCTTCGTGGATCAAAGCGGTGAGCTGATTCTAGAAGTATTGGACCCGTCGTCGGGGCGGGAAAGGAGCTGTTCAATGCAATCACTGCCCATCGCCGCATTTACTGCCGGACTCATCTCGTTCCTCTCGCCGTGCGTGTTACCACTGGTGCCGGGCTACATTTCGCTCATATCCGGGGCTGGCGTCGAGGAACTGAAGCAACGCGACGGCAAACTAATGCGGTCGGTCATGCTGAACTCGGTTCTGTTCGTCATGGGATTCAGCGCCGTATTTCTTGCTTTGGGGGCTGTGGCCACTACGGTAGGGGAATTGGTCCACGAACATATTGCTCTGCT
>DATGHS010000447.1:0-6042 GCA_035307785.1 Gemmataceae bacterium | reverse complement strand
GACCGGGGGCAGTGACTTTGGGAAGAAGTAAATTGGTTGGCATGCCGGACCTCGAGTCCTTCAAGGTAAGGTGCTCGCCTGAAGATAACCGGCGCGCTCAGCGGCGTCGAGGGCAATCAAATCGGCAAAACACTAGACGATCCGCCGGAAAGAGTTGCTTCCAATTTGCTCAAGCGCTGCAACTGCTGATCGCGTTGGCCGCTCAGTAGCAGGAAAATCCCCGGCGGCTCTAGGAATTCGACTGGGGCCGTACGGCAGGCGGCCTGTTTTTGCAAGCTGGCGTGAAATTGCGCCGGAAGGCATTCGGCACAGCACAGAGAATAGGTCTTTAATTCCGAGGTGATGCCATCGCTCCAGCTCGATGCGACCTTGTACACAGCCTCGCGCCGGCAACCAGGTGTATAGCAGCGGATAGGGTAATTGCGAAGAGGCATCTGTTTTTAGTGACCCACTTTAGCGGATCTTTTCGCGGACCCGCTAAAGCGGGTCACCACGAACTAGGAGTCCGTCGGATACGGTACCGGCTCGCCCTTGATCTGGGCCAGCGCGTTCATGGCAGCTTTCACTTCGGCTTCCTTCTTGTTCCGGCCCCAAGCCGCGGCGAAGTGGTTGCGGCCAACTTCCGCGGCCACCTTGAAGCACTTATTGTGGTCGGGCCCTTGCTCGTCGAGCACGTGATAGCGCGGTGTGTCGCCGAACTCCTTTTGTGCCACCTGTTGCAGCATCGACTTGAAATTGCCACCGTGAGCCGCACTGGCCACGCGCTGTATGATTGGCTCGAGCTGCCGCAAGATGAATTCCTTGGCCGGCTCGAGCCCGCCGTCGATATAGATAGCGCCCACTACCGCTTCATATACGTCGGCCAGCATGTTGGACGGCAACTCCTCGCGGTGGCCCATCCCCTTGCCCATGAACAGGAAATCGCCCAGGCCTAGTTGCTGGCTCAAAAGCGCGCACGTCCGCCGGCTGACCACGACCGACTTCACCTTGGTCATATCGCCTTCCTGGTATTCCGGGAAGCAAACGTAGAGTTGTTCGCAACACACCAGGCCGAGCACAGCATCGCCGAGAAACTCCAAACGCTCATTCGAAGCAGTGCGGGTGTTGGCCCCAGAAGTGTGCGTGAGGGCCGCGCGCAGATGTTCAATTACCCGAAAGCGATAGCTAATCGCCTGCTGGCAAGCTTCCAGGATCTCCGCTTCCCGGTCGAGATACGCTTCGGTCGCCATGATGACGTTCAAGAATGAAAGCCGGTATGCAATTAAAGTAGCATTCTATGCGGGAAGGCGTCAAGAAAAGAGTGGTGAGTAGTGAATAGTGAGTGGCACATGCATTCCAAGCCGCGGGGCGAGTCTTCGAGCCCCACGGGTCAACTACTCACCACTCACCACTCACCACTCACCACTCACTCTTTCGAAGGATTCAGCGCCCTCTGCAACCCGCGCACCAGTTCGCGAATCTGCCCAATTGCCTGATCAAGCCCTTCCGGCCTCACGCCCTCCAACCGCCGCACGATCGCGCTGCCGACGATAATGCCGTCAGCAATCTCGCGCAGCATTTGCACATGTGCCGGCTTGCTGATGCCGAAGCCCACGCACAGGGGCAAATCGGTAATGGTTCGTAGTCGGCGAAGCTGCTCCAGCAACTCATCCGGCAGGCGGTCGCGTTCGCCGGTGATGCCGGCCACGCTCACACAGTAGACGAAGCCCGTGGAAAGCTTGACGATGCGCTCCGCCCGCTTTGGCGGCGTGGTCGGCGTTACCAGCAGGATCAGACGAAAATCCTTGGCCGCCGCCAGTTTCGCCAGTGGTCCCGCTTCTTCCACCGGCAAATCGGGTACAATCACCCCAGAGAAGCCAGCCCCAATCGCCCGATCGAGAAACGCGTTCTGCCCCTTGCGAAAAATCAGGCTGTACGACGCCATGCCGATGATCGGCGCGGCAACGGGGCTGGCCTTGAGTTTGACTTCCTCCACGCAATGAAAGACATCGTCGAGCTTCAGGCCGCGATCCAGCGCTCGCGAGTATGAGGCCTGAATCACCGGCCCGTCGGCAATCGGGTCACTGAACGGGAAGCCGATTTCGATCAGGTGCGAGCCGAGAGAATCGAGTTCACGAATGAGCTTCGCGGTTGAAGCAATGTCTGGATCGCCGGCGGCGAGAAATGGGATGAAGGCTTTTTCACGGCTAAGGCGCAAGCGGCGAAAGAGATCATCAATCGCGTTGGTGGCGGGCATGGATTACTCGATCTCCTCACCCAGTAGTCGCGCGACTTCGAAGCAATCCTTATCACCGCGGCCGGAGAAGCATACGACCACAATATCATCCTTGTCGCGCTTCGCGGCAATGCGCATCGCTTCCACCACGGCATGCGCGGTTTCCAGGGCCGGTAGTATTCCTTCCAGGCGGCAGCAGGTTTGGAAGGCCTTCAGCGCATCATCGTCGGAAACGCGGGTGTAGCGCACCCGGCCAGAATCGCGCCAGAAGCTGTGCTCCGGCCCCACGCCAGGGTAGTCCAGCCCGGCCGAAACGGAATGCACCGGCGCGGTCTGGCCATCGTCGTCTTGCAGCACGTAGCTGTAGCTGCCGTGCAGCACGCCGGGCTGGCCGAAGTTCAGCGTGGCGGCGTGATTGCCTGGCTTCTGCCCCCGGCCGCCCGCTTCCACGCCGACGAGTTCCACGCCTTTGTCGTCGATAAACGGATAGAAAATCCCGGCCGCGTTGCTGCCGCCGCCGACGCTGGCAACGATTACGTCGGGGAGCCTGGCGGTTTGATCGAGGCACTGCTGGCGCGTCTCCTTGCCGATGATCGATTGAAAATCACGAACGATGAGTGGAAACGGATGGGGCCCCACCACACTGCCGATGATGTAATGTGTGTGCGTGACCGTCGCCATCCATTCGCGCATGGCTTCGTTGATGGCGTCGCGCAGCGTCCGGCTGCCGCTGCTCACCGAAAACACTTCACTGCCAAGCGCTCGCATTTTGAAGACATTCAGCTTTTGCCGGCGAATGTCTTCTTCGCCCATATAAACCCGGCATGGCAGGCCGAAAAGCGCTCCGGCCGTTGCGCTGGCGACGCCGTGCTGCCCGGCGCCGGTCTCGGCAATGATCCGCGTCTTGCCCATGCGTTGCGTGAGCAGTGCTTGACCGAGGCAGTTGTTGATCTTGTGCGCGCCGGTGTGGTTCATATCCTCGCGCTTGAGAAATATGCGTGCTCCACCGGCTTCGCGCGTCAACCGTTCCGCAACGTACAGTCGCGACGGCCGGCCCACGTATTCCACCAGCCGGCGCTCGAATTCCTGCTGAAACTGGCGATCTTCCCGAGCCTCGGCGTATGCCGCTTCAAGCTGCTCCAGCGCAAACATCAGCGTTTCGGGGACATATTGTCCCCCGTAGGGGCCGAAGCGGCCATGGGAATCGGGAACCGCGGACAAAGAAGGCATCGCGTGGGCACCGGAGCCGGGAGCGTCAGCGACTGGATGTTGGGCGCCCAACATCCAGTCGCTGACGCTCCCGGCTCAATCATTGAGGCTATTGGCTGTTGTCGAGATTTTCGCCCGTCTGTCAAGCGCGAGGGCTGTATACTGGATACGTCACGCCGCGTGCGGCGTCACCAGAGGAGAATGCATGCCCGAATTGCCAGAAGTCGAAACCGTGGTGCGCGACCTGCGACCGCTGTTGTGCGGCCAGTGCCTGGCTGCCGTGCGCACCAGCCGGCACCAGCTGCGCCAACCGTGGAAGCGTGCCTGGGTATCGGCCATCGTCGGCAAGCGCGTGCAAGCGATTCGCCGGCGCGGCAAATGGATTATCCTTGATCTGGAGTCCTCATCGCACTTGCTGGTGCATCTGGGCATGACGGGGCGCTTCACCGTCGTGGAGAGCAAGATACCGAAGGCGGCCCACACGCACGTCGTCTTCAAACTGAATGAAGGCGGGCAGGAACTTCGCTTTGCCGATATTCGCCGGTTTGGCAGCGTACGCTATTGTGCCACGGCCGATGAGTTGAATCTCTTGCTCGGCGGCAAGCTCGGTCCCGAACCTTGGGAGATGGATCCATCCGATTGGTCCCAGCGTCTGCGTTCCTCGCGCCGCTGCCTGAAGGCGATCCTGCTCGACCAGAGCGTGATTGCCGGTGTGGGGAATATCTATGCCGATGAGTCGCTGTTCGTCGCGCGGCTGGCGCCGAAGCAACTGGGCACGCGCACCACGCGCGAGCAGGCGGATCGCTTGCTATCTGCCATCGTGCAAGTGCTGGATCATGCAATTGAGGCGCGCGGTTCGTCGATTCGCAACTATGTGGGAGGCAACGGCGAACGAGGGGAATACCAAAACGAATTCCTGGCCTATGGCCGCACCGGCGAGCCGTGCCAGAACTGCGGCCGCGCCATCGCCTGCATCCGGCTTGCGGGCCGCGCCACGCATTATTGTCCGCACTGCCAGAGATCCAGGAGTCAGAGGTCGGAGGTCAGAAGTCAGAGGTCAGAAGTCAGATATTAGCACGAGCCGCTCTGACCTCTGTTCTCTTCTGCATTTGCCATGTCCTACCGGGCCTTCAAGAAGTTACTGGGCGAATCCACCCTGGAGCGGAAAACGCGCTTCTGGCTGGGCTTCGGCATCATCGTCTTGATGATTTCCAGTTTCTGGCTGTTCGTCTGGCAAACCGAGCAAGTCGCCTTCGAGCAGGTCACTACTACGGGCCGGCTGCTGGTCGATCCAGTGGTTGCGCGAATTCACTTGGAATCACAGGATCGAGCGGCCGCGATGAAGGAATTTCAAGACGGCTGGGAGCAAACCTGGCCCGAAGGCATGAGCAATTACCGCTACGACATCTTGCGGTTGAGCGCGCACAAGCCAGAACAACAGCCGAATGCGGAAGAGCAGAACATCATTCGCTCCTTCATGCAGGACCCGAACAAACACGAAGTGGTGCGCATGGCCCAGAACAAGGAGATTGTGCGCTATTACGCACCGGTGAGGGCCAGCCAAACATGCCTGAAATGCCATCCCTTGCCCGGGGAGAGCCAGGAAACCGAGCCCCTCAAAGCCGGCGACGTCATGGACGTGATTCGCCTGGAACTCAGCACCGAGCACATGCAGTCCGGTTTGCACACGAACCGCGCGTTCCTGATTACCAATGCTATCATCACGTCATTGCTCATTGTCGCCGGCAGCTACCTCATCATCCGCTACGTGGTCGTGAAGCCGGTCAAGCATTTGCGGCAAGTGAGCGAGGCGATTTCGAGCGGACAACTGGGCGTGCAAAGCGAAATCCACACGGGCGACGAGTTCGAGGAGTTGAGCTACGCATTCAACCGCATGGTGCGCAACCTCATGAGCATGCAGGAACGCCTGCAAAACGCGAATGCCGACCTCGACAAAAAAGTGGATGAACTCGCCCAGGCTAACATGGCCCTGTACGAATCGAACCGCTTGAAGAGCGATTTCCTCACGACCATGAGCCACGAGCTGCGCACACCCCTGCACAGCATACTCGGCTTCAGCGATGTGCTGCTTTCCAATCCGCAGCTGAGCGAAAAGCAGCAGCGCTGGGTGGCCAATATTCAAGCGAGCGGCAAACAGCTGCTGGCCCTCATCGAAGACGTCCTCGACCTGGCGAAAATGGAGGCCGGCAAAATGAACATCACGCCGGAGAACTTTGCGCTGGGCGAATTGACCGAGCCGCTGCTGAACAACCTGCGGCCGCTGGCCGAAAAGAAGAATATCGACCTGCGACAACAACTGCCCGACGATCTGCCGAAACTCCACCAAGACGCGGGCAAAGTGCGGCAAATCCTCTCGAATCTCGTTTCCAATGCCATCAAGTTTACGCCGGAAGGCGGCCGGGTTTTGCTGCGGGCCGAGGTGGAGGGCGATCAGCTTGTGCTCAAGGTGATCGACACCGGCGTTGGCATCGCCCCCGAGGATCAGGAGCGCATCTTCGAGAAGTTCCGCCAGGCCAGGGCCCCGGGAAAGCCAACCGAAGACGTGCTGACTCGCGAACACCAGGGGACGGGCCTTGGCCTGTCGATCGTCCGCGAGC
>DATGHS010000446.1:0-7100 GCA_035307785.1 Gemmataceae bacterium | reverse complement strand
CGGCTTTGCCTACGACAATCTCAATGCTCGGCGGCGCCGGCACCACCGGCGGCGCAACCGGCGTGGTCACCACGGCCGGAGCGATATCCACGCCCCGTTTCGTTTGCACCGGTTCATTTGCCGGCGAAATGTCAAAGTTTTTCTCGTTCATAACCGGCTGGCCCGGCGCGGGCACCGCTTGATTCTGACTTTCCGGTCCCGGCAACACGTTTGGCGCCGGCGGCGGGGCCGTGGCGGTTTGCGGCTCGGTCTGGGCGCGCTGCTCCCTATGCGCGGCCGAGCCTCGAATATGATCGTCCGCCCACACCACCAGGCCGATCAGGCCCAGGGCCAACGCACAGAGCATGGTTCGCCAGTATTTCAAGGGCATGTTCCCTCCTCAAATTTCCTTTTTGGGGCGTGTGAAAACTTCACGCGCGCCGGCACCATATCATGGCTAGCCCCGACTGTCAGCGCCAACCAACTTGAGCAATCTTAAGCAAAAGCCGGAAGCTAAATGAAAACGATGGGATCGGGGAGGCTTGGCGATTTAGCCAAGCGGCGAAAATTGGGGATTCGCCGCTCATAAGATAAACGATATCAGCACTTGACTGACACCCGGAGCTTTCCATGCCCTCATCGCTCAGCATCCCCAAGAATGGCGCACTTGATCTGCTTTCTCTCGGCGCGCTCGTGCATCGGCTCGACACCGGCATCGTGCCCTTTCGCAAGGCCAACAATTGCCGCATACACGTGAGCGGAGGCGAGTTCAATGTCGCCGCCAATCTCGCGGATTGCTTCCGCATGAAGACCGGCATTGCCAGTGCCATGGTCGATTACCCCATCGGCGAACTGGTGGCCGAGCGCGTGCGGGCCATGGGGGTTCAGCCTTTTTACAAGCACTTCAACCACGACGGCGTGACTGGCCCGAACATGGCCACCGTCTACAGTGACCAAGGTTACGGCATCCGCGCGCCCATGGTCTTCTACAACCGCAGCAACGAAGCGGGAGCAAGGCTGAAACCGGGCGATTTCGATTGGAAGGCCATGTTTTCTCCCTCTCCCCTTGCGGGAGAGGGTCGGGGTGAGGGGATCGGTGTCCGCTGGTTCCATTCCGGCGGCATCTTCGCCGCGCTTTCGCAGACCACGCCGGAAGTCATTATCGAAGGCATGCAAGCGGCGAAGGCAGCCGGAGCCGTGGTTTCCTTCGACTTAAACTTCCGCGAAAAGCTCTGGAAGATCTCCGGCGGCTTGCAGCGGGCCCACGAAGTCATTCGCCGGATCATGGCTTACGTCGATGTCCTCGTCGGCAACGAGGAAGATCTGCAAAAAGGGCTCGGCGTCCCCGGGCCGGAAGTCGCAGGCAAGTCGAAGCTCGATCCGAGTACGTTTTTCAGCATGATCGACAACGTGGTGCAGCTGTACCCCAACGTGAAAGTGGTGGCGACGACGCTGCGCGAAGTGCATTCCACCAACCGGCATAGCTGGGGCGCCGTGGCGTGGATAAGCGGCAAGACCTACGTCTCGCCCACGTGCGAACTCGATGTGTACGACCGCGTGGGCGGTGGCGATGGCTTCGCGGCCGGCTTTTTCTATGGCCTGCTCACCAGTGAAGGGCCGGAAGAAGCGTTGAAACTCGGCTGGGCCCATGGCGCGCTGCTCACCACTTTCCCCGGCGACACGACGATGGCGACGTTGGAACAGGTGAAGGCACTGGCGCAAGGCGGCTCCGCACGGATACAGCGGTAGGAAAGCGCCTATTCTAATTCGGTGGGACCCGTTAGCCCGAAGCGCAAGCGAGGATTGCCGGTCGCCCTCGCTTGCGCTTCGGGCTAACCCATTTTGCATTCGTTTTGCACCACCGTGCAATACGGCGTGTTATTGCTCCACAAGGACTTCAGTTCCGTATTGCACTAATCCCCCACATCCCTTCCCCGAGACAATGTTTAGTTAGGCGATCTGCAAGCTAATGAATACTTTTAGTCACCGCGTTGAATCCGGTCGTCTGGATCGCGCACGGGATCAACGTCGATCGGTTCGTCCGCGTCCCGCCCGGCGCGAATGTCGGTTCGATGATCGCGTTCTCGGCGCGTTTCTGCATCGCGATAGCGTTTGCGATAGGAATCTTCTTCGAGCCCATCTCCATCATCTTCTTGGTCGCGAAATTCGCGCAGCGCCGTAAGGAAGCCTTCATGCACGCGGGTCAGTGTGATCGAGCGGTCAGTGATTTCCTTGGGCCGCAGCATCGTTTGTTGAATGACAAAGAGCGCGATGACCCAAGCGAAAAACAGGCCGGCCGAACCAACACACACGAAACCTACCGCGTCTTTAGCACCCATTTCATCCAAGAGAACGGCTGCACCGATGCTCACGACCGCAAGCAACAGGAAGGACAAAACCGCGACCGCAGTCCGTTTCCAGAAGTAGCCACGATGTTGCTGGCAAACGGGCACGTCCACCCACATGCGTTTCGTGAGAATGGAGACGATAATTGCCCACGGAAGCAAACCGGCGATGATCGTAATATGCACCCAACCGGGCACCCACGAGAAATTCTTGCGGTAATGCTTGACGGCCGGCTCACCGCACACCATGCACACCATGGGCATGCGGTCGCCGGTGGTTTGCGATTGTTTCAAGCGAAGTTCGGCCATGGTGGCGCTCCCATGTAGTGTTGGCGTCCAGTATATGATTCGTTTTGTCGTTGGGCATGTTGAAAACGTGCCCCACGGAGCAGATCCGCGAGGCTCGAAGACTCGCCTCGCGGCATGGGTTGTAATAAATCGGTTCCGACATTCGACAGGTTGAATAGAGCCGAAATTGCTTGCGTCGCGCTATGCGCTTGGTTACGCTGAAGCGATCAGGCGCCGCCTCGGCCCCTGTATTCGAGAGCCTGCCATGGACAAGCTACTTCCCCCGTTCATTTCGCGCGCATTGCCGGAAGCATTCGGCCCGCTGATAATCGTCGCTACCACTGCTTTCCTTGGCATCGCCATTGGCCGCTGGTTGTACCGTTACTTGCACGACCCGGAGCACGGCACCAGCCGGTTGCCGCTCATCGCGATCCAGGCGCCGGTGGGCTTGTTCGTCTTGCTTTCATTAGTCCCGGCCATTTCGTATGTTGCGGGATTCCTGGCACAGAAGAACACCGAAGGCAATATGAAAAAGATCGCAACGGCCATGACGCACGGCTACGCCGCCGACCACGACCGCCGGCTGCCGCCGCAGGCTATTCGGGACATTGATGGGCGGCCGCTGTTGAGCTGGCGGGTGGCGATATTGCCTTACCTGGGGCATGAAGATTTTTACCGCCAATTTCATCTCGATGAAGCCTGGGACAGCCCGCACAACATTCAATTGCTAAAGAAGATGCCGGGTGAATATGAAGGGAACTTCCTGGTGCGAACGCCACGAGGTTTCACACATTTCCAGGTCTTTACGGGAGAGAATACCGCGTTTGAAAGAGACGGGTTACGCGTGGACAGAGATTTCGATCCGCAACCGTACCACACATTTCTGGTAGTTGAAGCGAGTGATCCGGTTCCGTGGACCAAGCCCGAAGACATATCTTACTGCTATCCGATTCCGATTTTGCCACGCCTTGGGGAGAACAAGCCGAAAGGCTTGCTCGCCCTCTATCCTTCCAAAGGTTTTTTTGCGGCAACCGTAGATGGACTCGTGTGCGGTAGGCTTGACTTGACGTATCGGCAAATGATCGATGGTGTTGAGCGAGAACATGGATGCATGATAAGCTCTGATTGGTGATTGTCTGCAAAAACTGAGGAAATCAAATCGCGTGCGGCGCTGACCCGAGCGCTTATTCCGTTTTCTTCGGAAACCCAATCGAGCCCACCAGCGTCAGATCACGTGTGCCGAGTTTGCTTGCCTGATTTGGCTTCAGCGTGAGTGTGATGATGACCTGGTCGCCGTTGCTCCCCGCGATCAGGTAGAAGTACTGGATCACTTTCACTTCATCCATGATGCCGCGGGCCGAGATGCGGTAGACATAGCGGCCAGACTCGCCGGGCATTTCGCCGGCTTCGACGATCTCGTCCATCTGCCAGCCGGGCGTTTCAGACGTGATCTTCTTGAATTCGTCGGCCTCGAGGTGCTTGCCGGCATCGGCCTTGGGCCAGGCGGTGATGGTGGCCTGCGCGATCAGGTCGCCGCGCTCGAGCAGCCGCAACACCATGTGCGTGTCGGTCTGGGCAACGAGTTGCCAGTCGCGGGTGACGGCCAGGTCGTAGCGGTTTTTGGCGTCGGCCTGGTAGACGAGCGTGAGCGCCGGCGGCGGCTCGAAGCCCCGGGGCACGGCTTCCAGGGCGGCGTCGCTCAATTCCTTCGGCTGCGCACTCGCCTGCCGCTGGATGATGGTGGTCGCTTCCAGTGTTGAGGCCGGGCTGGCCGGGCCCTGGTCGCGCTCGTCTTTTTGGGTCCATTCGAGGCGCACGATCCGCTTGGGCAGAATTGCATAGCGGACCGTGGCGGTGATCGTTTCCTTCACCAGCGCGCCGAGGTCGATGCCCTGCGTCTTGCCGGAAATAGAGATGATGGCGAAGCCGTCTTCGATTTGCTCTAGCTTCGCGACGAGCTCATTCGAGATCAAGCCTTCATAGAGGCAGAGCGCCTGGGCGGTTTCGTTCGGAATCTTCCAGGTCTCTTCGAGCTTCACTTCGGCCGGCGGCAGCAGGCCAGCAAGCGCCAGCGTGTCGAAATGTTCGCTGGCCAGCTCCTTTTCGTCGCGGGTCATCGCCCCGGCCGGGCTGTAGCAAAGGAATTGCGCCTGATCGCGCTGGGCGACCAGCAGCCGGCGCTCGTCGCGCAGCGTGCGCTCATGGTTGGCCCCACTGACCTGGGTGATCGCCTTGGCGATGGAATAATAGCGAGCGGCCTTCTGCGGCGTCTTTTCGCTTTTCACTTCGAGCAGCCGCTCGATGAACTGATGCTGAGCGGTGGCGGCCAGCGGAATGGAAACCGGCTTGCCGTCCTTGTTGACGCGCAGTTCGCCCTTCAAGGTCATGTTCAAGTCATAGCGGAAGCAATCGCCGGCATGCAGCGCTTCGGTGAGGCTGTAGCTCTGCGCCCGTGCGGCGGAAGCCGCCAAGGTTGCCAGCAATATCACGAGCAAACTGCGCCAGCGTATCATCCGCGATTCCTCCGGCTTGATGAGTGGTGACCCGCGGGGCTCGAAGACTCGCCCCGCGGCTTGGGCTGCATTTACCACTCTCCCACTCACCACTCACCACTCACTATTCAGCCACTTCTCTCGTATCGGCTGCCGGTGACTCGCCGTTGACCAATTCCGTCATATCCTGTCGCTGTCCGCATTGTTTGCCCAGATTGCGGGCGAAGGGAAAATTCCCGTAAGATTTTCCGCAAGCAAGCGAATAGACTGGCGCAGCGAATGGATAGCGAAATCTAAGCCCTCCCCCTTTGATGGGGGAGGGTTGGGGTGGGGGTGACGGACCTTCTCAGCCCCACCCTAACCCTCCCCCATCAAAGGGGGAGGGGATAAGAGCCGGTGGGCCGGCGCGTCCTGCTTGGCCCATCGTACACGAACTGACCTCTGGGTTTGATTATGCCGACCCAAGTAGCCTGCCCGTCGTGCAGCCAGCAATTACGGGTGCCCGACGACCTGATGGGCCGCGAGGTGAAATGCCCGAAATGCGGCACCACCTTTGTCGGTGGAGCCATCGCGGAGACCGCGACAGCCACGCTGCCGGGCGAACCGAATCGGGCCGTCAGCGAAGGCGTTCGCGAAGAACGCGAGTCGCCGCTTCCTCCGCGCCGTGAGGAACATGAACCGAGCCGGCCTTCGCGCCGCCTGCCGCCGGACCTGGACGACGATTTCGACGACGACGATGATTACGAGCCACGGCGGCGACGCAGTTTTGCAGCGCACCGAGGCGGCTTGATATTGACCTTCGGCATCCTTGGACTGGTCTTTTTGTTCCTTTGCGGCCTGCCGGTTTTCAGCGTGCCCGCCTTGATCATGGGACACATCGATTTGAAAGCGATGCGGCAAGGGCAGATGGACCCCGATGGACGTGGCATGACGATGGCGGGCTACATCATGGGCATTATCGGCACGGGATTGTTCGTGCTGGCGATTATTGGACTGATTATTGCCCTCGCGGTAGGCTAAGCGGTCGGTGCTGCGCCGAGGCGGCATGAGGTGCAATGCGGACGTTTCACTTAATTGAGGCGAAGCCGGCTCGTGTCAACCATAACAACCTGCCCTTCGTGCAGCAAGAGTCTCAAGGTGCCGGACGATTTGCTGGGCAGGAACGTGAAATGCCCCAATTGCGGCACCCTGTTTGTTGCCGAGGGTGGTGAAAGCCGGCGCGAGTCGATCCGTTCGGAGGCGCCGCCAGGGCGACAGCCGGAGGCGGAGGCCGATTACGATCTGGTAGCCGAAGAGCGTCGCCCCGCGCGCCGTTCCCGCGCTGAAGACGACGCCGACGAATACGATGAAGAGCGTCGACCCCGGAACGTCCCGCATCGTGGCGGCCTCATACTGTCGTTTGGCATCATCAGCGCCGTCAGCGCGGTTGCCGGCATATTGACGTTGTGTTGCATCGTCTTCGCCGTATTCCCGCTGCTCGGTCTGGGGCTGGGGATTCCGGCCTGGGTCATGGGCCGGCGCGATCTCTCCCGCATGGCCCATGGCGAAATGGATGACTCGGGCCGCGGCATGACACAAACCGGCTCGGTTCTCGGTATCATTGGCACCATCCTCAGCATTCTCATGCTGGTAGGCTGGGTGGTGCTCATGTTCGTAGCCGTTGGATTGCAACCGCCGGGTCGCGGGGGCTTTCGCGGGTTTAAGTAAGCGCATGAATTGGTCGCGTAGCGACCAAATGACGGTAGCCCGGCGTTTTAACGCCGGCGAGCGGAATCCGGCGAACATGGCGTCGCGTAGCGACGCTCCTGACGAGTTTTGGTGCCGGCCCTGATGATCTTTGACTTTTTATTTGGAGTTTTGGGTGAGGAAGGCGGCGAAGGAACCCCAACGGGGTTCGATATCACAGCCCAGGGTTGCCGCGCTTCGCGGCTACCCTGGGTGGAGATGTCGCCCCACCATCAACCCTGAAAGGGTTGCATCGTCCTCCGCCCAGGGT
>DATGHS010000445.1:0-40742 GCA_035307785.1 Gemmataceae bacterium | reverse complement strand
GCGCTTTTTCTCCGGATACGGAATTTGAAGAGCGCGCGCGATTTGCTCAAATCCATTTTCGTTCTTGTACGCTTCAATATTAACTCCGCGCATCAGGACCTTCTCCCATGAAGTGGACGCGTCATGATGTTTCTTGATGAAGTCGACTGGGAATGTATAGAACTCCGGCGCGCAGGCGCCGGTTCGGCGAGCGCTCCGCGCGGCCATCCCAAAAAAGAACCCCACGTTGGGAAACACGACGACAACGTAATCGAATGCCTTGAACGACTTCTTTTTAACTGGAAATCCTCGGTCACTATCCGTTGCTAAGCGACTCTTGACTTGAACCCGGATTGGTTTAACCTTTTTTCTCGGATCAGGGTGAATGCAGATTACATCGTAGCCTTCGTTGTTCGGCGGTGCCTTGTAGGCGAGCACATTCCGCCGCATGAGATGGCCCATCACCAAGTATTCAGCGGCAAGTGAGACAACTGGGAATCGCGTAAACCGAGGCTTTTCTGCTAGAATGGCCATCGAGTCCCCTTTGCTGCCTGGCAGTGTTTTGGGACAATTGTACCGTCAAATGAGTGCAAAACCACGGAATTTGCGGATTCATTTGGGAGTCTAACCATCATGGCAATTCGCTGGCAAGACTATGTGGAAGAGCGCAAAGACGTGATGATGGGCAAGCCCGTCTTTAGGGGAACGCGCCTTACCATCGAGCATGTTTTGAAAGAACTTGGTACAGGCATGACTCGCGAAGAGTTACTCAAGAATTACCTCACCTTGAAGCCGGAGCACATTCAAGCGGCCATGCTCTACGCCGCCGCCGTCATTACAATGGATGCTTGATCGCTGCCGTCGGGAGGTGCGACGATGCGCTTGCTTGCCGAGGAGAATGTTTCTTTGTCTCAATTGCCCGACTTTGCTCTGTAGAATGAATTACAATCGTCTGAAGTCAAGGTGCAGCTATGCCAAAACTCATCGTAGAAGACATGCCCGCAGATATCTACGAGCGTCTGCGCCAGCGCGCTGAAGCGGAGCGGCGATCACTGCCCGAAGAGACAGTGCATTTGCTGGACCAAGCACTGCGCGCAGGGCCGCAGCCCCGGCTACCTGATCTGGTCCCCAGCGAAGAAATCCCCGCCCCATGCGATTTGCCACGCTCTGGCAATTCAAAGCGGGTTTCGGTTCGAAGCGGCGGTCGTCGACTTCCAGATTCACTCGAATGAAGCCGGTGCAAGACCATGATCTTCGGTGTTCCGGATATTAGCGAACCCATTTCCCAAGCAGACATCTTCGACGCCTGTCCAATTTACGGATTGGACACTTCAATTGAACCGATTGATCTGGATGCCTCACCTGCACTGTGGCGACAGCGAGTGATCGTTCTCACGCAGGCATGCGACCTTGCCCAGACGAAAACGAGTAAAGCATTGGTCGCTCTAATCCATCCCGCTCAAGAGTTGGTCCAACAGGGAATCCTGAAGGCTCAGACCGTGCGCGATCAAGTGCGCCGGGGTTTGGTGTATGGGTGGTACTTTCTTCCCGCTGCGCCGGCACCGATTCTGCTTCCTGAATCCATCGTCGATTTGCGCGATCTTCATACCGTGCCGCGCGCCGTTCTGGAAAGACTTGTTATCGATGGTAAGCGCGTATGCCGGTTGCTCTCACCGTACCGTGAGCATTTAGCGCAGCATTTCGCCGTAACTTACATGCGCATTGGTTTGCCTGCACCGTTTGAAACCGAAGCTTAGCTATCTACACCACGTATTTCGGAGTTTGCAGTATGCAGCGCATCCCATCAATGCTCGCCATCCTCCTCCTCCCCGCATCCCTCCTCGCTCAGCCCAAGGACGACATCCGCGATCTTAAGCTGCGCGACTGGGAGCCGCGCTCGATGATGGTGACGAAAACCACCATCGTCGAGAAGCCGATGTTTCCGGTGATCGACATTCATAACCACCTGGGCACCGGCAAAGCGTTTCTCACGCCGGAGCGGGTGAAGCGCTACCTGAAAGAGCTCGACGACGCCGGCGTCCGTACCGTCGTCGATCTCGATGGCATGTGGGGCGATCGGCTCAAGGAAACCATCGCGGCCCTCGATCAGGCTTACCCGGGGCGATTTATCACGTTTGCGCAAATCAACTTCGACAATATCGACGATCCGGATTGGGGCAATCGCGAGGCCAAGCGGCTGGAAGAGAGCTTCCATGCTGGGGCGAAGGGCCTGAAGTTCCACAAGCTCTTGGGGCTCCACTGGCGCTACAAAGACGGTAAGCTCATGACGGTGGATGACCCAAAACTTGACGCGGTCTGGGAAATGTGTGCCAGGCACAAAAAGCCGGTGGTCATTCATATTGCCGACCCGGCCGCGTTTTTTACACCGCTCGACCGCTTCAACGAGCGCTGGCATGAACTGAACTCACACCCCAACTGGCTCTTCTTCGGCGAGCAGTTCCCTAAGCGCCAAGAGATCCTGGATGCGCTGCACCGGGTGATCGCCAAGCATCCAAAGACGACGTTTGTGAACACGCACTTCGGCAACAATGCGGAAGACCTGGCCGCGGTGGCCCAAAAGCTCGACGAGTTGCCGAACATGTACGTCGATATCGACGCCCGCATTTCCGAGCTGGGCCGGCAACCGTTTACCACGCGGCGCTTCATAATGAAGTACCAGGACCGCGTGATGTTCGGCACCGACACCACGCCGCGTGCCGATTCGTACCGCGTCTATTACCGCTTCCTGGAAACCGACGACGAGTATTTCGATTGCGCGGCCAGCCACCACTTGCAGGGTTTTTGGCGCATCTACGGCATCAACTTGCCGCGCGAGGTGCTGGAAAAGGTCTACAACAAGAATGCGATGCGTATCCTCGGCCTCGAAGGTGCTCCGCCGGCGCCGAAGGTGATGCACGTGAAGTCCACGGACGACTTCGAACTCAAAGGCGACGGCTCGAACGAGGCGTGGAAGAAGTGCGAATGGCAATCGTTGGAGCGGCGCGGCGACAAAGGCTTGCCCTACGATGGGAAGATCAAGCTCCTTTATTCCAAGACCGGCTTGTATGTTCTCTTCTCCGGCAGCGACAAGAAACTCACTGCCACGCTTACCGGCGAAGGCAAGCATTTGTGGACCGAAGACGTCTTCGAAGTGTTCCTGCAAACCGATGACGAGCATCCAGATTACTTCGAGTACGAGATTTCGCCGTTGGGAACGGAACTTGTATTGCAAGTGACGAACAAGAACGGCCAGTTGCTGCGCTGGCAGCCGTGGGTGTTTGACGAGGGTAACGTCCGCGATATTCGGAAAGCGACCTCGGTCAGCGGCGGCGAGAAGAAATCGGGTTCGGCCATCACTGGCTGGACGGCGGAGATGTTCATCCCCTTCGACATGCTCAAGCCGCTCACCAACACCACTCCGAAATCCGGTTCGCGCTGGCGGGCCAACTTTTACCGCGTCGATCACGACGAAGGTCAAAGCACCGGCTGGGACTGGAGCCGCGTGGGCAAGAGCTTCCACGACTATCGCAACTTCGGCACGTTGCTGTTTAATTAGGGGAGTGATGAGCGGTGGACCCGCGGGGCTCGAAGACTCGCCCCGCGGCTTGGAACACAAATACGACTCACCACTCACTCTTTCACAATTCAGGCAAAAATCCGGCAAAGAACTCATCCAGTGCAAATGCGGTATTGCCGATACTTACGGCATAACCATGCGCCGGCGAAGATTCGGCGCAATTGTTAAATTGCTCACGAGCGGCAATTTCAACAAGCGAGGCAAGCGATGAGCATGCGGTTATTGATTCTGGTGTCACTAATTGCTTGCACCGGGTGCGTGGGCTGGGGAATCGCGCCGCGGCTCACGAAACGGGCCGTGCATCAGGTCGCTTCCGACATGGATTTGCGTTACGAGGAGGCGCTGTTCAATCTCGCGATGATTGCGGATGAACCCACCTCATTACCCGTGTTCGCGCCGATTTACGCAGGCACACCGGCCGTCAGCGATAATTTTCAAGTTGGCAACAGCACAACCGTGCAGCACTTTTTCCCGATCACTGCAGCAAATGCACCATTTGAAGGGTTCTCCCAAGGTCAACTCAGTCCATCGTTGCAGCGACAAGATGTGGAGAACTGGTCGCTTGATCCGATCACCGTGCCGGAAAAGCTGGAAGCGTTGCGCGCGGCCTGCCAGTGGGTGATTTACGGGCCGGAATTCGCGCTGCGCGATCATCCGGGCATTTTGGCGAATCCGGACGACTTTCCCCCCGAGAATCGCGAGCGGCATTTCAACGTTCAGAATCAACTGGCCAATATCCCGCCGGGCTGGCTTCATTGGGAACGCCGTGCGACGCCGCCCGTGCACGCGGCGTATCGGGCGCACTGTCGCGGCATGTGGGCCTGGGTCGAACCTGAGGGCGTGCAAAACCTGGCCGACTTCACGCTGGTCCTGCAAAACATTTCCCGCGTGTCGTCCAACTCGCTGACGTTGTTTAGCCTGGGAGAAGGAACCAGCTCATTTTCCTTTGTCACCTTGGATCGAGGCGCTCCCTACCCGAAAGGCCAGGTGTTAGCAACGGTCTCCGTGAATCCGGCCTTGGTTTTTGTCCCGGATTTACCCTACGTTCGTTGGCGGGTTGAAGTGCAAGCCACGAACTCCGCCCTCCGTACGCAGATCAGTACGGCCGGGCTCCGGTGACCAAGCCGCGATATAGCGCGTGGAGCAAAAGCTGATAAGAATAGCCCGCGGGTTCAGATGGACACGATTTCGGTAAGCTCTTCAGGAATTGCGCAGGATGCGACCATGCGAAAAGCCATGTTGTTATTGATCATTGCCGGGTTGAGCAGCGGTTGCTTGTCGGTTTCGCTAAAACACCACACCGAACGGCAGATCAAATCACTCGAGAGATACCGCGAAGAAGCGGCCTTGGAAGCGCTGGCAGTGATTGCCGACAATCCCGGAAACCTGCCGCCGTTCGCCAACCTGGCCGACGGCGTCTGCCAGATTCAGGACACGCTGAATGTGAATGCCGTCACCACGTTTGCCCACAGTGCGTCGGCCTTTGGCTTCTCGACGCAGAACATTGCCCCGTCGCTGGGTCGCAGCCCGAAAGTGCAATGGAATATTGCTCCGGTGGGCGACTATACGCAACTAGAAGCGCTGCGTTGTGCGTGTCGTTGGGCGGTCTATGGTCCGCCCGAAAACCCCTGCGACGCCTGCATGAGCATCCTGGCCGACCCGCTCGTGGACAAATCACCCGGCCCCCATTTTGGCGTGCTGGCTAGGCTGGCCAAATTGCCGCCGCACTGGCTGCATGTGACCCACGGCTGTATCCCGCCGCCGGTCACGGCCAAATGGCGTGCCCATTACGGCGATACGTGGGTCTGGGTGGCGCCCGAAGACGTGGCCGCGCTCAATGAATTCATTCTCACTCTGCTGGACATTTCCACGTTGAACCTGGATCAGGGCAATCCGGCGGATGCGCCTCCCATCCTGGTCCACCTGAAGGTGACCGAGAAAACCAAGGAGGCAACTCACCTCTATGATTTGAGCCAGGTTTCCAGGTACAAGTTGCAAAAGGAATTCCAGCTAAATGACCCGCAGATCGACCTCTTATATTCCGTTCTGAAGGGCGCCTTCGACGTGTCGGAGAATGATTACGTGGCGGCGATCAAGAGTTTCCTCACGGGTGACAACATTGACCAAAGGGCAAAGGGAATAGCTGAACTCGCTCAGCAGCCCGCTACTTACGATTTCAATGAAATGACGGATAGTCGACTCATACTGGCCGGATTCAACGAAAAAAGAGTCGAGACAATGGGCCCTGCCTTGCGGAATCTGCCGCTAAACCAGCGCGTGTATTTTGGCAGCCGCGCCGACGTGCGCAAACAGTTTCTCGAAAATATGAATAGAGTCGATCAGAATAATACCCGGATTCTGAGCAACCAACTTTCCGAAAACCTGAGTCAAGTTGAGAAGGAAAATGCCAAGAATGTGAGCAAGCACCCTAGCGAGCTGAAACGATCGGATCTCGATAGGTTGTTGGATTACTTCCAGGTGGCGCCCTCTTCGCTTGGTGAATACAGGTTTGATCGTATTGCGCGCGCGGCCGACTACGGACTGACTCCGCAACAGGTGCAGAGACTATGGAATGATGCGCGACTTGATACGCCCTTCCTGGGAACGGAAGAAGAATTCGCGAGCCTGTTGAAGCGGATCGCCGAAGTCAGGAACTACAACGAGGGCTTTGAGGAACAAGATTTGCGCGTGTACCGAAAGATGGCGGCAGCGGCAAAGGTTGCGCTCAGTTATCCCTATTCCAAGGATGTCATTTTTGAACAAGATCGCGTGATTCGACCAGAATACCTGGAGCATATTCGGACACTGGTGCAAACGGCCCCGCCCGGGAACCGTGCGGTGGCGATCAGCTGGGATGATTGGATGAATATGAGTTCGCCGTTCCATGGCGCGCGCAACAATGTGAAACCGGATGCAACGATTACTACTCCCTCGGCGGCTCCGGCGCGCGCGGTACCTCCACGAGTTGATCCGCTCCTGGAGATGCTCGGCCCTCCGCCCCTCGGCAACCCATAGCCCGCGCAAAAGTAGCCGAACGGCAAATGATTGCCCGGCGTGAGAGGGCTTGCCGCACGCCAGCCGCCAATGAATATCACTTGCCGGCCGGTGGCGTTACGGCACTGGCCAGACTCTCGACTGCTGCTTTGTCGAGCTTGCCGCGGCCCCACATCGTCGCTTCGGTCGTGAACTGATCCTTGGTTGCTTTCGCCTGAAGTTTCGCGCGCAAGTCGTCCAAGGTTAAATCTCGGTTACGCTCCAGCAGCAATGCGCACACGCCCGCCGTGTACGGGGTCGCGGCGCTGGTGCCATTGAAGGCCACGTAACGGCGCGACTGGTGGATTCGGGTTTTCAGGCTGTCGTCCTTCTCCCAGCGCTCCACAATGGATTGTGGGGCCGAAGTTAGAATATACTGACCAGGCGCGACGATGTCGGGCTTGACGATCCCACCCTGTTGGATGGGTTCCCCTCGCAATGACCCGGCATTGGAATAGCGCGAAATCTTCCGAAGTTGAATAGGTTGTCCGTCCTCGCCCTGCAGTGGCACACGGCCTGCCAAAGAATCGATAACGTTGTTCACATCATAGCTTCCGACCGCCAGAACACTGTCGGCCGTTGCCGGCGTGTTGATCTGCTGCAGATTTTTGCCATTCTCAAACCGTGAACTTTTTTCTCGCTCATCGGCGCTGGGCATGACCGCGCTATCAATATAAGCGTCGGCCTGCTTGCAATTCCTGACTTTGAGAGTCAACGCGCCGTCGCCTGGAGGCGCAACAAATGAAAGCACTTGTGCCTGGGAATTCCGATTGAAATACCGAGTGAGGTGCTGCTTGATCGAACTCGGTTCGGTGGCGCAGCCCATGAAATCCGTGTCGCTCGGCCCCGACAGGTAAACCTCGATGCGCTCGGATTGATTGGCATGCCATTTTATCGTCGCCCGGTTGTTTTCGTTGAACTCGATGGTGGCATGCCGGCCAAGCCAGCCCTCATTGCCGGCGGCAAAACAGAGCACGCGTCCCTTTTTGTTGGAAGGGAAACGGGCGCTCAACTGCCGTTCGACAATGCGTTTGCCGTCGCGGCCCCCTTGGGGAGCGCCCAGGCTGCACGAGATCACGAGGGCTTTGTTCAGCTCGGCAGCCTTTTTGTCCAACCAGTCGCAAACTGCGTTCAGCATCCACATGTTTTCAACCTGTTCACCCGCACTACCCAGACGTACCGCAATGATGTCCGCAGCAGGGGCGATTCCCTTAAAATCGCTCGGCTTTTCGATACCGCTGGCCGCCCGGCCATTGCCGGCCGCAATCCCGGCGCAAAAGGTTCCATGGCCATTCGCATCCGGCTCCGTCAGAATTCTCGCATTGTCGTGCAAGGCGTCCGTCAGGTCGGCAGTCGCATACAACGCCCCCATGGGCGAACCATTCGGATATTGCACAGGGCCCTCTTTGCCCTTGGGCGGATTGGGTGCCAGCGTATCCCAGAAATAGAGCAAGCGTGACCTTTCTTTTCCATTCTTATCCATGGAGACGAAATCCGGATGGCGAAAGTCCAGTCCCGTATCGAGGAACGCGATGATGACCCCTTTTCCCGTCAGGTCTTCGACGCCACCGCGCGGAATCTCTTCGCCGGCGCGGTCCAACGACTTGTCGGTCTGAACTTTTTCCAAGGGCGGAACCGGAACATCAAAGGCAACCCATTCCCACCACTTGAAACGATTGGCCTGATCGATGATTTTTTGTTGCGATTCCACATCCTCCGCGGGGATCATGATCTCGGCAAATCGGTCGAACTGGGTCAGCACGTACATTCCTCGTGATTTCTTGCATTCGTCGGCGAACGTCGCGCATTCGGTCGCCTTCTCGAACTCCAAGCTCACAACCTTATACGGCACGCCGTTGATCTTGGCGACCGATGCGTGCGAGGTTTTGGGACCTGCCGATTGGAGGAACGTTCGAAATTCCTCCTGCGCGTTCAACGCCAACGGCGGCTTGAACATCGCCGTCTCGGGTTGTGGTACTTGTGGCGAGACCTTCGCAGGCTGAGTTTGGGGTGAAGACGTTTTCTGGTCGTCGCGCCGGCAGCCGGGCAAGCTTAGTATTAGGACACATGCGCTCAAGACTAAGCCAAAGGCCAGGAACGTCAGCCGGAAACGCAGTTGAGAACTCATGGAGCACCTTCATGGGTCCGAGGGGTGACGCACGAATTGTGGGAACACCAATTATTGAAAAGGATGCTTGGTGCGATTTCAAGACAAAAACCAGCAGAAGCGTCAACCCTGCGTGGCGCGCGGGTCCGTACCCAAACTCTTGAAATGATTCCGAGCCGGCCAGATAATTAGTAATTAACGATGCGCCCTCGACATTTCAACCGTTATGCCAACCACCATGCGCTTGGAACTAGAGTTCCGAAATATCGAACCGAAAGACAATCGAGCGGCCGCACCCGGCGAGCTCTTGATTTGGCCCCGCGATCCATCCGATGAAGTAAAGCTTGCGGCCGTTGCATTGGAAAAAGGCCCGGAAGCATTCCTGCGCGGACCTGGTCAGGTTACCAAGATGGTGATTCGCTTGGAACCGACATTCGACGACTTGTTAGCAGCGATGGTTTTAGACGGTCGGCTAACTCAGCAGGGAGTTGCTAAACTGGCAAGCGATGCCGCCAATCTTCGCCAGGGAATTCGCCCCAAATCCAACTTGCCTGTGGAAAAAACGCCGTATGGAATCTTCACGGCCATTGTCCATCAAGCCCGACATGGAGATCGCCTGGATAACCCGAGAATTGCCAAAAAGTTTATGGAGGGCTGGCAACGCATGGCAGCGCGGCTCTGCCAAAAGTTGCAAGAGAGTATTGATCCGTTCGAGCAGGCATGTTTTGACGATGAAGCCTTCCAAGGTGAGCGCGATTTTCTTGAACAAGACCGGTCGGTCTACCTCCGGGACAAGGAGAATGGCGAATCGTTCAAGATGTGCTTCCCCGGTGAAAGCGAGTATGTCGACGCGCTTTGGCTCGACAGCCCGGAGACGGCCCTGTTTGCCTACTGGGCGCGAACCGATGAAACGGCGAATCACGGAACCGGCTATCGATTCCTGGCTCTGTCCGAAGGCTTGGGGCGATGGACATTTTCGATCGATCCCGACGGCAAGCGCAGGATTGATGATCTGGCTCACGGCTTACAACAGTTGGAAAGGGAGCATGCCGACGCCGACCCCGAGGATGCCTGGTACGACGGCAAGCGACACCAACACACGATTATTGGCTCGCCGCATCAGGGCAGTAGCCTGACCGATGAAGAAGTTATGGCCGAAGTACGCCGCTGGGGGAAGAGCCCTCCGAAATCAGACGCAGAGAAAACGGGCTATTCGTTGGCGCCGATTGATCCCGGTGATAGCGGTCCACCGAAGCCGTCGCCTCGGGCGGTTAAAGAAACCAGGCGAAAGTTTTGGATGCTGCTGCCGGAATGCCCGCCCCAGAAGCCCAAGCCGGAACTCGTTACCGGGGGTTGGAAGGATCATTGCTTGAAGCAATGGACCGGACCATTGCGGCCCTCGCATCATAAGCCTCGCTTTGAGGCGGTTTCCTACTCGAATGGCAAATGGATATTTTCAACGCGCAGCCTGAAAAAAAACACGTCTGATCGGGCACCCAAGCCGAACCGGCTGGAAGCATTGCGATCTGCGTTGCAGGAAGCCGAGGACCAGGCAGCCCCGGTCAGGCCTGCGGCACAATGGAAGGCCGATACGGGAGATGATTACTTTGATCGAGTTTCGAACTGGGATCAACCGAGTCGGCTGAAATCGGAAGAGATTGCGTCGATCATGTGTGCCTGGTGCCGGTGCGACCGTGTGCACTCTTCGGCCCTGCTCCGACTGAAGTTTCGCAAGTGGGTGTACAGCACGCGCGGCAAGGGGGTGCTGACCGGCATCCTGATTTCCGTGCTCGCGGTGCTGATGGTATTGGGCACGCGGCCCAAGGCGGTAAAAGAGAACTCGATCGCCAAAAACCCGGTCGGAAATCTATGGGCATTATCAAAGAGTGAGAAGTTTTCGCGCAATATTCCTGCCACACACGACGAGCTTGTAGAGGAGGCGAGTGGACAAGTCGGTGACTCAAAAAAACACACATTCAGGATTAACCATGAAGGCAGCGATCTTCCCTGGCGCATTCACTTTTATTTGCGATTTCAAGGGATACCAGCGGGCTCCGAAATCAAGATCGCCAAGCTCCCCAATGGTGAACCGATTTCGCTGAAGTTAAAAGAAGAATCCAAGGGCTCCGTATTCTGCACTAGCAACCCGATTGGTTGCGCGCTCAAGCCGGACGACGAATTTGTAGTGACTTACCCCGGCGGCGCCTTAAAGAATCGCGATTTCGAGTTTGCTATTTTTTGGCAACGCTTCGAAGATGAGGAGGAATGGTATCTATTTGTTCAAACTATCGGCGTATCGTACAACGATGCCGGTCGCAGATTGAACTTTCCCACAAAAGACTCCACCAGGCTTGATCAGGCGTTCTCCGAACAAGACGATGTCTTCTTCTTTCCGGCCAAGCGCCACTTGCCGCCGCTCGTAGACAGCGATGCAAAATATGCGAAAATCAAAGACCGACTCCGCAAAATGCGCGACAGTATCCGAGATTTCGACCAGGATGTAAAGGACAACAAGAAACCGAATAAGCTTGCGCTGGTCTACCTGGCGGGTCATGGGGTTCTGGATGGCAAGAGATTCCTGTTCTGCCCGTCGGACAGTGACGGCAGCACAAACCCTGACTCTAACCTCACGATCTGGGACTTGCTCGCGCCATTCCGTGATTCCGAAAAGCCGTTGAATAATTGCAAAGTCGTCGTGATACTGGATTGCTGCTTCAGTGGCGCCGCAGTCGAGGAATTCCAGTCAAGTCAAGCAGTTACCCCTGCGGATCGAAGAAACATCATTGTATTTGCCGCCGCAGCAGCAACGGAAAGCGCCCTCGAACCGCTGGACCAGGACGGCGTTCAATCCAGTTACCTGGCGCAAGCGTTATCGGAAGTAATGCAGGGAAAGATGAACTTTGCCGAGGGCGAAGATCCAGTCAAATCGGAGGTGAAGAAGCTGATGGACCAAGACGCGGCGATCAACCTCCATGCTACGTTCACGTACGCCCAGTCGCGAGTGAAACAACTTGCCGCGGCTGTAAACAAGTCGCAATCGCCGACCTGGTGGCCCCAAGGCGACGAACAGAAAAAGATTCCGTTTTGTAGCTCGCAGCCGGCTGTCTCTAATTCGCAATTGGGCAAATAGCGGTCACCCCAGCGCCGGCCGCAGCTTGCTTTCGCCTTCTCCTTCCGCCACAATGGTGCGCAGGTCCTTTGTTTACTTTTCCGTGCGGCAATGGCGTTAGGATCTGCAAAATCTCAATTGGAAGGATTTCACGTGCTTCGCTCCCCATCTTTCGGCCTGCTGACCGTTGTAGCCGTCGTCTCGCTCGTCGCCTCCGCGTACGCCGATAAAGTGGTGCTCGTCGCCGGCGGCGGCATGAACGACGGCGATGGACATGCCCTCGAAGTGAAGCTCCAAGGTCCCTTTGGCGTCGATTTTGATAAGGCGGGCAACTTGTACTTCGTGGAAATGCTCGGCCACCGCGTGGGCCGCGTTGACAAGAACGGCCGGCTTACCTTCATTGCCGGCACCGGCAAAAAGGGTGACGTCGGCGACAACGGGCCGGCGCTGAAGGCGGAATTCAACAGCATGCACAGCCTTGCGGTCGGCCCGGCCGGCAACATTTTCATTGCCGACACCTGGAACAATCGTATTCGCAAGATCGATGCCAAGACCGGGCAGATCACGAACTTTGCCGGCACCGGTGTGAAAGGCTTTAGTGGCGACGGCGGACCCGCCGGCAAGGCCCAGTTTGGCGGCGTTTACTGCATTGCTTTCGATCCGCGCGGCGAGCAAATGTATGTCGCTGATCTGGATAACCGCCGCATTCGCGCCATCGATATGAAGACCGGCATTGTGCGCACAGTCGCCGGGAACGGCGAAAAAGGCATTCCTGCCGACCGGGCTGAAGCTATCAAGGCGCCGCTGCTCGATCCGCGCGCGGTCGGGGCTGACGCCAAAGGAAACATCTACATTCTGGAGCGCGGCGGACATTGCCTGCGCGTGGTGGATGCCGCGGGCCGAATTCATACCGTGGCCGGCACCGGCAAGCAAGGCGCCACCGGCGACGGCGGCGATGCTCGGCTCGCCATGCTGAATGGCCCGAAGCATCTTTGCATCGATCGCGACGGCAGCGTCCTCATTGCGGATACCGAGAATCATGTCATCCGCCGCTATATTCCGGAAAGCGGCAAAATCGTTCGCGTGGCCGGTACCGGAACGAAAGGCGCGGCCGGCATCGGCGGCCCACCCGACAAGGTGGAACTGAACCAACCGCACGGCGTCTTCGTGGGCCCGCAAGGCGAAATCTTTATCGCCGACAGCAGCAACAATCGCATTTTGAAAATCACGCGCTGAAGACAAAGCGTAGACCGGAATTCATTCCGGTCCCATGCGCTGCGAACGGAATAAATTCCGTTCTACGTTTTTGCGTCCGGCTACAATGATCCTGGTCCGAATCAGCTCTTTCCGGAGAGCAACCATGCGGAAATACCCCTTGGCCTGCTTCTGGATCATCGCGTTTCTGGCTGGATGTAGCGATTCTACTCCCCAAACTGAAGGATTACCTGCCATGAAACTGACATCCACCGCATTTTCGGAAGGATCGACCATCCCAAAGACGTACACCGGCGACGGCGAAGACCACTCGCCCCCGCTCCAATGGAGCGGCGCCCCCGACAAGACCAAAAGCTTCGCCCTAATTGCCGACGACCCGGATGCGCCGCTCGGCACGTGGGTACACTGGGTGATCTTCAACATTCCGGCCGATCAACATGAACTGGCCGAAGGCGTTCCGCCGGAAGGCACGCTCGGCAGCGGGGCGAAGCAGGGAAAGAACGATTTCAAGAAGATCGGCTACGGCGGCCCGGCTCCGCCCAAAGGCAAGCCGCACCGCTATTACTTCAAGCTCTATGCGCTGGACTCCATGTTGGAATTGAAAGAAGGCGCCAGCAAAAAAGACGTGGAGCGCGCGATGAAGGGCCACATCCTGGCCAGCGGCGAATTGATGGGACACTACGGCAGATGAATATAACAGGACTCGAAGTGCAAGCAAGTAGACCGTCCACTCTTTGCCGGTGGCTTAGCCCGAAGCGCAAGCGAGCAATGTCGATCGCCCTCGCTTGCGCTTCGGGCTAACGCGCCCGACTGAATGGGGATAGACACTCTGCGAGGCACGGTCCTTGCTTGCGCTGCGGGCTTGTAAGAAAATCTTTATCTGCTCTTCACCGCCAACCTAGCGTCGTGCACTACAATTCTCGCGCAAGTTGGTCTGCTGATATTTCAGTTGCAAATTCCTAAGATACGACTGACCCGGCAGTTATCCTGAAGACGATAAGCGGAGTCCCCTTATGACGATGAATCGTCCGTCAACTTCCGGAATGCGCAGCAGCGCGCTTCTGGTTGGTTTCGCGCTCTGTCTGTCGCTCGGCTGTAGTTCCGCACCGCCGGCAGAAGAAAAAGCGCCACCGGCCGTGGTGAAGTGGGAAGGCCCGCAGAAAGTCGCACTCGAAGAATGGACAGAGTTGGCCGGCACCACCGTGCCGTTGCCCGACCGCACGGCCCGCGTCGCCGCTCCCGTCGAAGGCCGCGTGATTTCATTGCTCACCGATCAAGCCGGCAAGTCGGTGACCGAAGGTCAGCGCATCGAGAAGGGCACCGTGCTCGTGCAGCTCGACACGACCATTGCCAAGGCCAATATGCAAGGGGCGGAGGCGAATCAGGCCGTATCGAAGGCGGAGGAACAGCAGGCTCAAAATGCACTGGAGCAAGCGAAATTCGATGTCAAGCGTCTGGATGAATTAAAGGCTCAAGACGAAAAACGGCCGCCCGATTCGACGCCGCTTGCCCAGCCAATTGACATTTTTAAGGCCAACCTCGCGTTGAAAGACGCCGAGGCCAAGCTCGCAGCCGCCAAGGCCAAGCTAACGGCAGGGGAGAAGCAGATCGAAGCGCTGCGCGTGCAAATGAACCTCTTGTCCTTGCACGCGCCGATCAACGGCCGCGTTGGCCGTATTCAGGCCGTCATCGGGCAAACGCTGCACGTCGGCGACAGTGTGGCCGACGTGATTGACCTGGACGACGAAATTGACGTGCTTTGTTTTGTTCCCGCGAAAGTAGTTGCCAAGCTGGCGCTCAAACAGCCGGCCCTCACCGGCGGCTTCGATGCCGACCCCGGCATTCCGCAGGCCGAAGGCGAAATCGCATTCATCAGCAACCAGGCCGACCCAGACACCGGCAACTTCGCGGTCAAAGTTCGCTTCTCGAACAAAGAGGCGAAGCTGGCGGGCAATCGCGTGCTGCGGGTTCGTGTGCTCACCACGCCGGGCCGCGAATGCCTGAGCATCCGCGAGGCGGCCGTGAGTGAAGACGAGCAGACGCCGACGGTCGTAATCGTCACCAACATCAAGACCGAGAAAAATGCCGAAGGCAAAGAGGAGACAACGGGAACCGCCAAGCGGCTGATGGCCGTAGTCGGCATCCGCGACCGGACCTTGCACCAGATCGAAATTGTGCGCCTAGAAGACCCGGAGAAGGATCCCGGCAAGAAATGGACGGGCGACGTGAAAGACGCGCACTTCGTGGTCGCAGGCGGCAACGGCTTGCAAACCGGCGACACGGTGAAGCTGGACGTGGATGAGGATTAGTTTATCCGCAGATTACGCAGATTGCACAGATTAGATTCAAATGCAATTCAAGAGCTGAGGGATGGATATGGAACCAAGGTCGGAGAAAGATCCGAGAACCTATGCGATGATTGGCGCTGCCATGGAGGTGCATCGCCAACTAGGGTGTGGCTTCCTAGAGGCAGTCTACCAACAGGCTTTGGCACTCGAGTTGGCCAGTCGAGCCATCCCGTATCGCCGGGAAATCGAGTTCCCTGTCTTCTATAAAGACGTTCAGTTGGAATGTAAGTACAAGGCAGATTTTATTTGCTACGAATCGGTAATCGCCGAGACTAAGGCTCTCAGTCAGCTCGGCAGCATCGAAGAAGCACAAATCCTTAATTACCTGAAAGTTACTGGTCTTGAAGTTGGCCTTCCCTTGAACTTTGGCAAGCCTCCTCTCGAATATCGTCGTTTCGTTCGTTCAAGAAACACGCTGGGAGGTCCTACGGACTAAGTTCATTTTGAATTTAATCTGTGTAATCTGCGGATAAACTTTTCAAATGTTTTCCTTGGCTTCTAAAGCTCGTCCCTTCTTCGGCGCAGTCGTCGTGACTGCGGTGTTGCTCACCGCCGGCGGCATCTATAGCGCGATGCAGATGCCGAGCAGTGTTTACCCGGAGGTGACCTTCCCGCGCATCGCGGTGGTCGCCAAGGTGCCCGACCGCGATGTGACCAACATGGAGATCAGCGTCACGCGCAAACTGGAAGAAGCGGTGATGGGCGTGCCGGGCGTTAGTCAGGTGCGCTCGAAAACGATTCGCGGCGGCAGCGAAATCTCAATCAACTTCACGCCCGGCACCGATATGAAGCGGGCGGAGCAACTTGCCTGGAACCGCATTGCCGCCCAGCGTTCGGAATTGCCACCCAACACCGAGCTGGTGGTCGAGCAAATGACGCCGGCGGTCACGCCCGTTATCTCGGTAGTACTCACGGGCGGCGAAAGCCCCGCCAAACTGCGCGACTATGCCTTTTACCAATTAGTGCCGCAAATCAAAAGAATCCGGGATGTGCAACGCGCGGTGGTGGCCGGCGGCGATATACGGGAAATCGAAGTGATTTGCCGTCCCGATGACTTGCTGGCCCACAATCTCTCCGCCGCCGACGTGGCGGATCAAATTGGTCAGTTGACACCGCGCCAACCGGTCGGCCGCATCGAAAATCAGCCGCTGGCATACATGCCGATCGTGAACGCGCTGCCGAACAAAGCCGCCGGAATTGAAAACCTGGTCATCTCCGCTCGCAACGGCCAACACGTGCGCGTACGCGACGTGGCCGACGTGAATATTCTGAATCAAGACCGCACCATGTCAATCGGCTACGCTCAGCAGGATGCGGTCGTCATCACCGTATTCCGCCAGCAGGGCGGCAATGTTGTCCAGATTTCGCGGGACCTGCGTGCGCTGTTGGAAGAACAGGGATTGACCTTGGCGCCGGATGATCCCAATAAGAAGCCGCCCCGGAACATTCAGGCGACCGTGGGGTACGACGATGCCGCCTTCGTGGTCTCGTCGGTAGACAATGTGCGGGACGCCATTGTCATTGGCGGCCTGTTCAGCATTCTCATCCTTCTCGCATTCCTGCAAGGTTTGCGGCCCCTAATCATTTGCATTGTGACGATGCTGGCCGGGTTGGCGCTCACCTGGCTCCTGTGGCTGGCCGTGGTGGCCATGCTGCGCTGGTTCGGCCCAGCCGGTTGGAGCCAATATGTGCACGATGCCCGCGATTTCGTTCTCGTGGGTGGTGTCGGCATCGCCTTCACCGTCATGGGAGTATTCTTTTGGCGGGCTACGCTGATCTCCGCACTTGCGATCCCGACCACGCTTGCGATTTCATTCCTGTTCCTGAAATGGACGGGTGCCACGCTCAACTTGATGTCGCTCGGCGGTTTGGCTGTCGGCATCGGCCTCATCATCGACGATACCGTCGTGGTCATTGAAAATATCGCCCGGCACCTGGAGGCGAAAAAACCTGTGCGGCCGGCGGCGGCTTCGCAACCAGCGGCCAGTCCGAATGGCGCAGGTCCAATCGTTCAGCCCGACCCGGTGGACGCCGCTTCCGGCGAGATCACCGGCGCGGTTATTGGCTCCACGCTCACCACGGTGCTCGTGTTCGTGCCGCTAGCGTTCATTGTCGGCGTGTACGGCCAGTTTTTTGCCGCTCTCAGTTGGTCCTTGTCGGTTGCGGTGCTCGTATCCATGGTCATCAGCCTTACGCTGGTGCCGGTTTTTGCCGCCAAGTTCCTGGCCGGCCAGCCCATGCGTTCTCCCGGTCGCTTTTACAACAGCGTGGCCCACATTTACGAGCTACTGTTGGCACGCGCCATTCGTTATCCGTGGGTCACCATGGCGGCGTCGCTCGCGGCCGTTTTCATTGGCATCGTGCTTTACACCGGCATCCCCAATCCATTTGCGAAGCGAGACGCCAAAGGACCGCCTGCGCCGCTGGTAAAGGGCGTTGAAACGGGGTTAATGCCGGAGATGGACGAAGGGGCTTTTCTGCTGGATTACTGGACACCGGCGGGCACGCCGCTGGCCGAAGCCGAACGCAAAGCGCGCGAGATTGAGAAAGTTCTTTCCGCCCATCCCGATGTCGAATCCTATGTTCGCCGAACTGGAACAGAGGATGGCATATTCGCTACGCAAACGAGCCGCGGCGATATCCAGGTCATTCTGCGGCCGGCCGAACTCGATCCCATGAGCCTGCTCACCAAGCCCGTTCGGCCGCCTTTGGAAGACCTTGAAAAGGAATTGAAACAGCAAGGCAAAACCGTGGAGAGCGAGAAAGAAGCCATCCGCCGGAAATACCGCCGCCGCGCACTTCAAAAGGTGATGGCGGAAGTGGAAGACGCCATCAAAGACTTGTTCTCAGAGCATCAGCTAAAGTTCGAAACCATCCAATTCATTGAGGATCAATTGAATGACCTTTCCGGCGCCAGTAGGCCAGTTGAGGTCAAGCTTTTCGGTCCCGATCAAAAAGAGTTGCGAAAGCTGGCCGACGATGTAGCCGAGGTGTTGGAGAAAAAGGGAAAAGGCCGCGGTATCCGTGAGGTGAACAGCAATGTCCACGGCGGCAACCCCGACCTGATGATCAAGATCGACAGCGTATATGCCGACCGGCTTGGCCTGAAGCCTGATGCCGTGGTGCGGCAACTCAAGGCCATCTTCCAAGGCCAGGTTGCCACGCAAGTGCCCGAGTCATCGTTGCGGTTGACCGACGTGCGGGTGCGCTACCCGGATTCCATCCGCTTCGGCAGGGAACCCGGAGCGCAGGGGAAAGGCTTTTTCGATCGCGAACGCTTGCTGGGCCAGCGCATCATGCTGCCCGACATCACGAAACCGGCAGGCCCAGTCGACACCGGCGGGCCCTTGACGGGCGTGATGCGCTCGGTGCCGCTTTCGGCCCTGGGCGAAGTGCAAGCCGTGCGCACGCCGGATGAACAATACCGCGAAAATCAGCAGCCAGCCATTTTCGTGACCGCCGAACTGAAGCCGGAAGAAGCAGGATTAGGCTCGGTCGTTGCCGACATTCAGCGCTGGATGGGTTCAGAGGTGACGTTGCCGCCCGGCTACCGCTGGGAGATGGGCGGCCACTACATCCAGATGCAGCAAGCGTTCCACAGCCTGCTCGTGGTAATGATCGTGGCGGTCGTGCTCGTTTTCATCATGCTGGCCTTCCAGTTTCGCTCGGTGCTGCTGCCGCTGTTGATCTTCGCCACCCAGCCGCTGTCGCTGGTCAGCGGCATGTTCGCGCTCTGGATCACCGACACGCCGTTGAATGTCTCGAGCTACATGGGCGCGATTCTGCTCGTCGGCCTCGATATGAAAAACGGCATCCTGCTGGTCGAGTACATCCAACAGCTGCGGAAGGAAGGCATGCCGCTGCGCGAGGCACTGATGCTGGCCGGCCGCACACGCTTCCGGCCGATCCTCATGACCAGCCTGGCCGCGATTCTGGGTCTTTTTCCTTTGGCCCTGGGCATTGGCCCCGGCGCGCAGATGCAGCAACCGCTGGCTATCATGGTGATCGGCGGCTTGACGGCCAATATGCTCTTCACGCGCGTGGTAATTCCGGTGGGGTTTTTGCTGATGGAACGCCGCAAGCAGCAACCGGCCGCGGTCACAACCGCTCCGCCGCCCCGGCCGGATGGAGTCGCGGTTGTTCCGCCGGCGCCGGTGGTGGTTCCGAACTGATTCGTCAATGTTCTTTGACTCACCCAGGGACTTCCGTCCCTGGGCTTTCGTTAGACGGAAAGACTTACGGGAGAACTCGCATGCGAATCTGCTACTTGCTCGTCGTCGCGTTCCTGTTGCCGTCTTTCACCATTGCCGCCGAGCTGGAACTCGTGCAAACGATTCCCCTCAAGGGCAAACCCGGCGGCCTGGACCACTTGGCGCTCGACTCGAAGCGCGATCGCTTGCTGGTCGCCAACAAAGCCAACAACACGCTCGACGTGGTCGATCTCAAGGCAGGCACGCTCATCAATCAGGTGCCGAACCAAACCGGCATTCAGGGCATTGCTTATGCTCCTGATCTCGACCGCATTTACGTGGGCCTTGGGGCCAACGGCCTGTGCAACGTTTTCGACGCGGAATCGTACAAAGTCGTGAAGACCATCAAGTTCGCCGATGATGCCGACAATGTGGCCTACAACCCCAAGACGCATCTCGCATACGTGGCCCACGCCGAAAAGTCGCTGGCGGTCATTAGTGGCCGGACCAACACGGTCAAAGCCGATATCAAGCTTTCGGCGGCCGCGGAGGAATTCACCCTTGAACAGAAGCGCCCGCGGCTTTACGTGAATACCCCGTCGCCCTGCCAGGTCATTGTCATCGACACGGACCGGAACGAGGTGATCAACACTTATCCCGTTAAGGCGGCAAGCGCCGCACATCCAATCGTCGTGGACGAAACGAACCGTCGTCTGTACATCGGCTGCCGCAAGGAGCCGATGGTGGTCATACTCGACAGTGAAACGGGCAAGGAGATTGCTACCGCGCCAATTGCCGGCGGGGTGGACGACTTATTTCTGGATAAAGCGCGTAAACGACTATACGCTTCTTGTGGCGACGGGTTCCTTGTCGTTTTCAAGGTATCCGATGCGGATCACCTGGAAGAAGTGGAAAAAATCCCCACAGCGAAAGGGGCTGCTACTTGTGTCTATTCGGCCGGAACGGGCCGACTGTATCTCGCGGTACCGCGGCAGGAAGGTAAGGACGGCCCGGAAATTCGCGTCTTCCAGGCGAAGCCGTAATCAGGGCTTCGGCAGCGGCGGGGCCGGCAGCTGCTCAGGCGCACATAGATCGAGCACGGGTTCGCCAGTGGCCGCCAGCAGATCGGCCCGGGCTTGCCGCACCGAGAGCAAGGCATCGAGATAAGCGCCCTGACCCAGTAGTAACTGCCGGCGAACGTCGATTACCTTGAGAATGTCGAGACCCGGTTCGCCGGCTTGGAATAGCCGTTCCATGTCGTCAAATGCCTGCTGCCTTGCGGGCAACGTTTGCGTGCGCAGCAACTCCAAGGTTTGCTGCGCCTTTTCGATTCGCGACAGGGCGGCGGCCACGTCTTGCATTGCCGTAACTTCCGCCTGCCGCAATTGCGCCGCCGCTTGCGCTTGCTCGGCCTGGCTTTCGAGGATCTCGCCCTTGTGGGTGTTGGGAAAAGGCAGCGGCACGTTGACTTGTACCCCGATCCAGACCGTGTTGGTGTTGTCGTATGCAAATGCTGGACCGACGACCGGATTGCCAAAGCGGTTGGCCACGGTGAGGCGGGTCTTCGCCGAGGCTTCCGAAATCGCGAGGCGGCGCGCGTTCACATCAGCTCGACGGGTAACGGCCAGATCGCACAGTTCCGCCGGGTTCCAGGCTAGCGGCGGCAACTCCAAATGTCCCATGATCTCAAATCCGCCGACCGGGCCCATCGCGCGATAGAGATCCTGCCAGGCAGCCGTTAGCGCCTCGTGTCCACTCGCCAGTTGATCCTGCGTGTTACTGACCTCAATCTGCGCTACGATCTTGTCCGGGAGCCGCAATTTGCCCGTTTTGATCAGTCGCTCCACGTCTTCCACGAGCCGTTGGTTCACCCGCAGCGTCTTCTCCAGCAGCTCCAGCTTTTGCTGGCGGTAAACGACGTTGTAAAACGCGCGAATTACCTGAATGGCCACGGTTTGTTCTTCGAATGCGATCTCCCATTCGGTGCGCGTAAGTGAAGCGGCTGCCATTTCCTTCCGTATTCTCCGCTGCTGGCGCACTTCCACTTCCCAGGTGATCAGATTCTCGACCGGTGCGTTGAAAGTGGTAGACGCTGGATCGTTCGGTGTAAACGCGGCCTGAATGCGGTTCTCGGACACCGGGTTGAAAGGGTAGGTATTGGCGATGACAACCCGCGCGGAGGCGATGCCGCGCTCGTGGCGCTTGACCGCCAGGCCGGGATTGTTTTGCAGCGCGTAAGCGATGACGTTGCCCACCGTGAGGCTGGGCAACTTCTGTTCAACCGGTTGCAATACCGGGGCTGGCTGCTGCGCGCGCAGGCATGCGGCGAGTGCCAGCAGGTAGCCCAAGCCCGCCAGACACCGCCACAAAGTCGCACCACCAATCGCGGCGCCCGCCTTCATGGCCTTGAATTACCCCCGATTCGCAACGGCGCAAGATGGCCAAACTCTGTCGACAATGCCGGTAATCTTGTATCGGCAGGATTTGCCGGCGAAGTGCATGAAAAAGGAGTCTTCCTCGCTTACGCTTCGGGCTCCTAGCTTTGACTTATTTTTTCAATAAGAGCGGCAGCGGCTGTGCCACGCGGCCCGGCGGGCGAACGCCGGGGCCTTGCTTGGTCGCGCCGAGGTCGGCATCCATTTTCGCGACGAATTCCTGTAACCGCTTCACGATCTCCGGATGCTTCTCCGCCAGGTCGGTGGTTTCACCGATGTCGGCATCGAGGTTGTACAACTTCGGCGTGAACTTCTCGCCCTTCGGCAAAGGCGGCGCCGGCTTGCCTGTATTCTCGTTTTGTGGCGCGATGGCCAGCTTCCAGGGGCCAGAGCGCACGGCTTCGAGCTTGTTGCCGTTGAAGTAATACTGCGCCTCGCGCGGCGATTCCTTGCTCTGGCCAAGCAACAGCGGCAGAATGTCGGCCCCGTCGATCTTGCGGTCATCGGGAACTTTGCCGCCAGCGAGCTTCACATACGTGGGTAGCAAGTCGATGTTCGCAGTCACGGCATCGCAACTGCTGCCGGCCGCGATGTGGCCAGGCCACCAGGCAATAGTAGGCTCGCGCATTCCACCCTCATAAGTCCCGCCCTTCCCGCCGCGCAGCGGGCCAGCGATGCCGCCGTTTTTTCCTTGCGTGAGCCACGGCCCATTGTCACTGGTGAAGATCACCAGCGTTTTTTCATCGAGCTTCAGTTCGCGGAGCGTGTCGAGCACGCGGCCGGCGCTGGCATCGGCCTCCTCCACCCAATCGCCGTAGGTGCCGTTGGCTGATTTCCCACCGAACGACTGGCCAGGGTGCAGCGGCACGTGCACAGCCGTGTGCGCCAGATACAGGAAGAACGGCCGGTTTTTGTGTTCGCGAATAAACTTTAGTGACTCTTCCGTGTAGCGTTCGGTGAGCCGGTCCTGGTCCGCGGGCTTGAGTGTCTCGATTACCCGCTGGTCGCGCACCAGCGGCAACGGCGGCTTGCGCTTGCCGGCCGGCACATCGGCCGCGCCGTCCCACTCGCCGCCCATATCGTTGGAATACGGCAGGCCCAGGTAATGATCGAAGCCGCGATGGGTGGGCAGAAACTCTGGTTGGTCGCCGACGTGCCATTTGCCAATGCACATCGTCGAATAGCCCTGGCCCTTCAGCAAGCTCGCAATCGTGGACTCTTTCTCGCTCAGGCCAACGCCGGAAGCCGGGAAGATGACCTGCGGCAACGACACCCGCTTGGCATAACAGCCCGTGAGAAACTGCGCTCGCGACGGCGTGCAGACCGGGCAAGCGTAGAACGACGTGAGCTTCATCCCTTCCTTCGCCATGCGCTCCAAATTGGGCGTCCGGTTCTTTGACTGCGGGTTGAACGGCGTAATGTCGCCGTAACCCATGTCATCCATCAGGAAGATGACGAGATTCGGCTTCGCCGGCACATCAGCCGCAGGGATGCTGGCCACCAAGGTGATTAACTGAGAAAGGGAGAGGACGAATTTCATGATGGCTTGCCGTTTGAACAAAGGGAATGCGACGGCGGCATTCAGCCTGCCGCGTTCGGGAAACAAACCACGCCTCAAGCTATTTCGTATTGCCCAAACTAGCCCGCGCCGCCGGCTCTGGCCATATCGTGCCATTGCCATCGTCTTGATACTTTCTTGATATTCCGCTCATCAATCTTGACGGAAATTTTTCCTGACTCTGCCTATGATGCCCACAACCCAATTGCACGAAAGGAAAAAGAAAGCATGTCCGACTTCGTTATCCTTGCGCTCTCGGTCGTGTTTTCGATTCTCACGGTCGGCCTGCTGATCCTGTGCGATCGGCTGCTGGAGGGACGCGCATGAATGCCATGGAAGTCCTGGGCGCGCTCACTGCAGCCGCGCTGCTGGCGTATTTGACCGTAGCTTTGCTCAAGCCGGAGTGGTTCTCATGACTGCCAACGGTTGGCTCCAACTTGCTATCTACTTCGGCGTGCTGCTGGCACTAGTCCGGCCACTCGGCTGGTATATGGCCCGCGTCTATCAGAACCAGCCGTGCGGGCTCGATGGCGCCCTGGGCTGGCTCGAACGGCTCATCTACCGCGTTGGCGGCGTTGACCCGAAGCAGGAGATGAACTGGAAGGTTTACACCGTAGCTATGTTGCTATTCAAGCTGGCTGGCTACGTCTTCCTGTATCTGCTTCTGCGCGCCCAGCACCTTTTGCCGGATGGACCAGATGAAAAGTACCTGTCCACGCCCATGACGGCCGACCTCGCGTTCAATACGGCGGTTAGTTTTATCACCAACACGAACTGGCAGGCATACAGCGGCGAAAACACACTCAAATATGGCTCGCAAATGCTCGGTCTCGCGGTGCAGAACTTCCTCTCTGCCGCCACCGGCATGGCGATTCTCGTGGCGCTCATACGCGGTATCGTTCGGCGGCAGGCCAACACCATCGGCAACTTCTGGGTCGATGTCACGCGCTCCACGGTTTACATTTTGTTGCCGCTGTCGGTCATCGTGGCCGTGCTGTTGGTTTCGCAAGGCGTGATTCAAAACTTCCGGCCGTACGCCACGGCGACACTGGTACAGGCACAAGAGATTGAAGAGCCCAAGAAAGATGCGGACGGCAAGCCGGTGCTCGACAAGGATGGCAAACCGGTTACCGAAAAAAAGACGAACACCGAGCAAACCCTGCCGATGGGACCGGCCGCGTCGCAGATAGCGATCAAGCAACTGGGCACCAACGGGGGTGGTTTTTTTGGTGTGAACTCGGCTCACCCGTATGAGAACCCGACGCCGCTGAGTAACTTCCTCGAAGTGTTTTCGATCCTCATCATCGCAGCCGCATTGTGCTGGACCTTTGGCGAGATGGTGGGTGATCGAAGGCAAGGCTGGGTGATTCTCACGGCCATGATGGTTGTTGCTGTTCCATTGACCATTGGCTGCGTCTACGCCGAACAGAGCGGCGTTCCCGCACTCAGCGATGCCGGCGTGGATCAGCAAGCCAGTGCCATGCAATCCGGCGGCAACATGGAGGGCAAAGAAGTTCGCTACGGCATCACGAACTCAGGCCTCTGGGCTTCGGCCACCACCTGTGCGTCCAACGGTAGCGTGAACTCGATGCACGATTCATATACGCCGCTCGGCGGTCTGGTGCCGATGTGGTTGATTCAGCTTGGCGAAGTGATTTTCGGAGGCGTGGGCAGTGGTTTATACGGCATGCTCATGTTCGCGCTGGTCGCCGTATTCATTGCCGGTCTGATGATCGGCCGCACGCCGGAATACCTCGGCAAGAAGATCGAAGCCTTCGAAATGAAGATGGCGGCCCTGGTGATCCTCATTCCGCCGCTGGTCGTGCTCATCGGCACGGCCATTGCCGTCAATGGCGCCGGCCTGAAATACACCGACCCCGATAGCAAGGAAGAAAAACCCACGCTCAGCAATCCCGGCGCTCATGGCTTTTCGGAAGTGCTGTATGCATATAGCTCCGCTGGCAACAACAACGGCAGTGCCTTCGGCGGGTTGAATGCGAACAACCCGTTTTACAACGTGACCCTGGCCATCGCGATGCTCATCGCTCGCTTTTGGCTCAAAGTCCCCGTTCTTGCCATTGCCGGCGCGCTGGCGCGCAAGAAATACACGCCGCCGGGGGCCGGAACATTGCCCACGCACGGGGCCCTGTTCGTCGTCATGGTTGTTGGCTCCGTCTTACTGGTCGGCGCGTTAACCTTCGTGCCGGCACTGGCGCTAGGGCCGGTGGTGGAACATTTGCAAATGATGACGCGCTAAATCGCAAGCCCACGGACGGAAGTCCGTGGGGCTTCGAAAAGGATATTCCCATGGTCGCTCCCGCCAAAGCCCGACCGCTGTTCGACCCGTCCATTGTTAAGCGGGCGTGCGTCGATGCGTTCAAGAAGCTCAATCCCCGGCACCAGTTGCGCAACCCGGTGATGTTCACCGTGTTTGTCGGCAGCATCCTCACGACGATCCTGGGCATCCACGCCTTCATTATGCGCCCGGAGTCCGTGCCGCTATTCAGCTTCGCGATCCATTCCTGGCTGTTCATTCTCGTCATCTCGGCCTGGCTCTGGTTCACGGTGCTGTTCGCGAACTTTGCCGAGGCCATGGCAGAAGGGCGCGGTAAGGCGCAGGCAGATTCGCTGCGCGCGGCCCGGCGCGATGTTATGGCAGCGAAGCTCGAAGCGCCGAAACGCGATGCGGCTCAAACCCAAGTGAATGCATCGCAACTTCGCAAAGGCGATGTGGTGCTGGTCGAAGCGGGCAACATGATCCCGGCCGACGGTGAAGTGATCGAGGGGGTGGCCTCCGTGGATGAAAGCGCCATCACCGGCGAAAGCGCGCCCGTGATTCGCGAAAGCGGCGGCGACCGGTCGAGCGTCACGGGAGGCACCCGCGTGCTTTCCGATTGGCTCATTGTCCGCGTTACCGCCAATCCCGGCGAGACCTTCCTTGACCGTATGATCGGCCTGGTGGAAGGCGCCAAACGGCAAAAGACGCCCAACGAAATCGCGCTCGACATTCTCCTCGCGGCCATGACGATCATCTTCCTGATCGTCTGTGCGACGCTGTTGCCGTTTTCGCGCTTCAGCGTGGACGAGGTGCGCAAAGTCGAGCCTGCCGCGCACGCCCTACCAGTAACGATGACGGTGCTTGTCGCACTGCTCGTGTGTCTAATCCCCACGACCATCGGCGGCCTCCTTTCCGCCATCGGCATTGCGGGCATGGACCGCATGATTCAGGCCAACGTCATCGCCATGTCGGGCCGGGCGGTGGAAGCGGCCGGCGATGTGGATGTTTTGTTACTGGATAAGACTGGAACCATCACACTGGGCAATCGGCAAGCCGTGGAGTTGATTCCAGGGCCTGGCGTGCAACCGGGCGACCTTGCCGATGCCGCGCAACTGGCATCGCTGGCCGACGAGACTCCGGAAGGGCGCAGCATCGTGGTGCTGGCCAAAGAGAAGTACGGCCTGCGCAGTCGCAATATTCACGAGATTGGCGCCACGTTTATCCCGTTTTCGGCGCAAACCCGGCTCAGCGGCGTGAACCTCAACGGCCGCTTGGTCCGTAAAGGCGCCACCGATGCCATTGCAAACTTTGTGAAGGAACAGGGCGGCCGGTTGCCCCCGGAAGTGCAGCGTCAGGTGGAAGACATTGCCAAACGCGGCGGCACGCCGTTGGTGGTGGCGGAGAACGGGCGCGTTCTGGGCACCATCTACCTGAAAGACATCGTGAAGGGCGGCATCAAAGAGCGCTTCGCCGAATTGCGGCAAATGGGCATCAAGACGGTGATGATCACCGGCGATAATCCGTTGACGGCGGCGGCCATTGCAGCGGAGGCCGGGGTCGATGACTTTCTCGCCCAGGCCACGCCGGAAGCGAAGCTCAAAATGATCCGGGAATACCAGTCGGGCGGCCGGCTCGTGGCCATGACCGGTGACGGCACCAACGACGCGCCAGCCCTGGCCCAGGCCGACGTGGCGGTGGCCATGAACTCCGGCACCCAGGCCGCCAAGGAAGCCGGCAATATGGTCGATCTCGATTCCAACCCCACGAAGCTTATCGAAGTCGTCGAAATCGGCAAACAATTGCTCATTACGCGCGGGTCCCTGACGACCTTCAGCCTTGCGAACGACGTGTCGAAATACTTCGCCATCATCCCGGCCGCCTTTGCCAGCACCTACCCGGTGCTGGACAAGCTCAATGTCATGCGCCTGGCGACGCCGTCGAGCGCGATTCTTTCGGCGGTGATCTTCAATGCGTTGGTGATCATTGCACTGATCCCGCTCGCCTTACGCGGCGTCAAATATCGACCCGTCGGCGCGGCCCGCTTGCTGCGCGACAACCTGCTGATCTACGGCGTCGGCGGGTTAATTGTGCCCTTTATCTTCATCAAGCTCATTGACATGTTGCTGGTTGCTTTACATTTGACGTGATCATCGAGAAAGCCCACGGGCGGTAGTCCGTGGGGATTGGGGATTCTCATGTTGAAACAACTTCGACCCGCCATCGTGATATTCATCCTGCTGACGCTGTTGACCGGCATCGTCTACCCGGCCATTGTCACGGCCATCGCGCAGGTCGCTTTCCGGCATCAGGCCAACGGAAGCATGATTGAAAAGGACCGCAAGGTTGTCGGCTCCGAATTGATCGGCCAAGAATTTACCGACGATAAGTATTTCTGGGGCCGGCCGTCGGCGACCACGCCGGCCTACAATTCGGCCTCTTCCTCCGGCTCCAATCTCGGGCCGACGAATCCCGATCAGATCAAAGCGGTGACCGACCGCGTGGAAGCGCTGCGCAAGGCGCATCCAGACCAAGCCGGCAAACCGGTGCCGGTTGATCTGGTCACCGCCTCGGGCAGCGGGCTTGATCCGCACATCAGCCCGGCCGCGGCAGAGTACCAGGTGGCGCGCGTTGCCAAAGCTCGCAGCATGGGGGAACAGCAGGTGCGTGATCTTGTTGCAGCCAACACCGAAGGGCGCACGTTCTTCCTGCTTGGCGAGCCACGGGTCAATGTTTTGAAACTGAATCTCGCGCTCGATAATGCGGCACCAAGCAAGAAATAGTTGGCCAACTCGGACTGCAACCATGAATGAAATTGGTCTAGTGAATGAGCTGGTTGGCGGGCCGTTGGACGGATCCATTTGGTCTTCGGATTGGGTGCCGCATTGGTGCCAAAGAATTTCCTATGTAGCGCGAGGTCCGTTTGGCAGCCACCGCTGGGCCGATTATGAACTCCAGACCAGCCGGCTGGAATGGAAAGACGCTCAAGCTTGCGCACATTTTCGCTATCTGTTCGTCGGGTTCCGTGAGACGTTTCCATCTCGATCTGCTTGGCTATTATCCAAGCTCATCCACGGCAGCCGGTGGCTGCGCGTGCGTTGTCTGGGCACCCAATTCAGCAGTTCACAGAAGACTCGAAGTCCGCAAAAAGATGCTGCCAACCCCTAGCTCGTCAGAATCATTAACTCTCGGCCAATTCACGTGAAAAGAGGTGAATCGGCGCAAGCCGGTAAGCCGGGCGGGGGCGCCAGTAGACAGCTGGTTGCCTCCGCCTCTTCTTCAACCAGCATTGCCTCGCTCCATTGTGGCCTCCTATCGAACCTGGTGGCTGCGCAAAGCGGCGGGCTGGACGAGGCATTTGTCAGAAGCCGGAAGGCACATTAGATTTTTGACCAATCATTGCTAGCCGATCCTATCTCGCCTATTTGAATATCGATCACAGTCCGGGCGTTCCACCATACAATGTCGGGGAGAGGACTCGCAACGATGAGCCAAGCCGATACCCGACCGAACCCCGACGAGCTGCTGGCCCGCGTGAAGGCGGAAGAGTCGCGCAGCGGGCGCGGCAAGTTAAAGATTTTCTTCGGCTACGCGGCCGGCGTCGGCAAGACGTACGCCATGCTCGAAGCGGCTCGGCGCGAAAAGGAAGAGGGCGTGGACGTAGTGGTCGGCTATGTGGAACCGCACGGCCGGCCGGAGACGGAAGCCCTTCTCGCCGGACTGGAAGCGTTGCCACCGAAGATGGCGCCGTATGGCGGCGTCGTGTTGCGCGAATTCGATCTCGACGCGGCTCTAAAGCGCAAGCCGCGCCTTATTCTCATCGACGAATTGGCCCACACCAATGCCGAGGGGCTTCGCCATGCCAAGCGCTGGCAGGATGTGCAGGAATTGCGCGATGCCGGCATCGACGTGTACGCGACGCTCAACGTGCAGCACCTGGAAAGCTTGAATGACGTGATTGCCCAGATTACCACCGTGGTGGTTCGGGAAACAGTGCCCGACGCCGTGCTGGAAGAGGCCGACGAGATTGAACTTATCGACCTCACGCCGGAAGAATTGATCGATCGGCTCAAGGCGGGGAAGGTTTACTTACGGCAGCAGGCGGAGCGGGCGCTCGAGAATTTCTTCCAGAAGTCGAACCTTCAGGCGTTGCGCGAACTCTCGCTGCGGCAGGCGGCCCAGCGGCTTCAAAAAGACGTGGATGCCGCCCGGCGTGACAAGGCGGTCGCCGCGCCTTGGGCCACGAACGAACGCCTGCTCGTGTGCGTGGGGCCTAGCCCCACGAGCATGAAACTCATCCGCACCGCCCGCCGAATGGCGGCGGCCTTTGGAGCGGAATGGATCGCCGTGGCCGTGGAGCAGCCGCTGGCGGTGGGCCACCCGTCCGCCACGCGCGAGCAGATCTCGCAACACTTGCGCCTGGCCGAGCGACTCGGGGCCGAGACGCGTATGCTGATTGGCGAAAAAGTGGCGGACACCGTGCTCGATTTCGCCCGGCAGCGCAATGTCACCAAGATCGTCGTCGGCAAGACGGCGTTGTCGCGTTGGAAGCGGCTTTTCTTCGGCAATGTGGTGGACCAGTTGCTGGATAAGAGCGGTGAAATCGATGTGTATGTAATCCGCGGCGAAGCAGAGGGGAGGCCGCGCCGGCCAGTACCAACGCAGCCTCCGGCAGTGGTCTGGCGCCAATACGCTGCGACCGCCGGCGTGGTGGTGATCTGCGGCTTGGTCGGCGCGCTGTTTCACCGCCTAAGATTGGCCGAAGCTAACTTGCTGATGGTATTTTTGCTTGGCGTGGTCGTCGTGGCCAACCGCTTCGGCCGCTGGCCCGCCGTAGTTTGCGCCATTGCCAACGTCCTGGTGTTCGATTTCTTCTTTGTGCAGCCGTATTTCAGCTTTGCGGTTTCCGACGCGGAGTACCTGTTTACCTTCGCCGTGATGCTCGGCATCGGCCTGCTGATCAGTGTACTGACGGTGCGCATTCGCGAGCAGTTGAAAGCGTCGCAATTGATCGAAGCACGAACAGCCGCGCTTTTCCGGCTCACGAAACAATTAGGCGAATTGTCGGGCACCGAGTTTCTGGCCCAAAGTGCTGGCCGGCAGCTTCAGGAGATCTTCGACGCGGAGGCCGTGGTTTACTTGCGCGAACAAGACGACCGGCTCGTGCTGCGCTTCGGCGACTGGACCAGCATCGTCGCGCAGGCGACGAATAGCGTGGTGGCCCAATGGGTCACCGATCATGACCAACCGGCCGGGGCTGGAACCGACACATTGCCCAGCGCTACTGCATTGTTTGTACCGCTAATTGGATCGCAAGAGACTCTGGGCGCTGTGGGCGTCAAACCGCGCGATCCGCAGCGCTTCATGGACCCAGAGCAGCGGCGGCTGCTGCAAACCTGTGCGAGTTTGATAGCCCTGTCTATCGAGCGCGACCTGTCGATCTTGAAAGCCCATGAAGCGCAGCTCCAGGTCCAGGCAGAACAGTTGCGCAATTCGCTGTTAAGTTCCGTCTCGCACGATTTGCGCACGCCGCTGGCGGTCATCGCGGGAGCGAGTTCAAGCCTGCTGGACGCATCACCGGGGCAAACGCCCGAAACTCGACGGGAACTCTTAGAAACCATCGTCGAAGAATCGCGCCGACTGACGCGCTTGGTGGACAAGCTGTTGGACATGACGCGCCTGGAATCCGGCAAGGTAGTGCTGAACAAGCAATGGCACGTGTTGGAAGAAATCGTCGGCTCGGCCTTGAATCGGTTGCGGCACGATCTGAAGGATCATCCGGTGCGCGTCGAAATCCCGCCGGAGTTTCCACTGCTTTCCATCGACAGCGAATTGCTGGAGCAAGTGTTCTTCAACTTGTTGGAAAATGCCGCACGCTATACGCCACCGGGCAGCGAGATCGAGATCAGCGCGCGGCCAATCGGGGCAGAGATCGAGATCACTGTGGCCGATGCGGGCCCCGGAATTCCAACCGGCAGCGAATTGCGCATCTTTGAGAAATTCTTTCGCGGTCCGGCCATTGCGCCCGACGGCCGGCGCGGCGCGGGGCTCGGACTCTCCATCTGCAAGGCTATCATGCAAGCGCACGGCGGACAGATTCGCGTGCGCAACCGGCCCGAGGGAGGAGCCGAGTTCACCTTGCTTCTGCCGTATGTGGAGGTCGCCCCGCCGGTGAAATTGGATGCCGCCCCGGCGGCCGGCGGAGCTTGATATGCCAACCGCTGCCCCGCTTATTCTTCTGGTGGAAGATGAAGCGCCGATCCGTCGCTTTTTGCGCGCATCGCTGGCCGGCGAAGGCTACCGCTTGGCCGAAGCCGACACGGGCCGGCAAGGACTGCGGCTGGCGACTCAGCAACCTCCCGATCTTGTTATCCTTGACCTCGGCCTACCGGACATGGATGGCCAGGAGGTTCTGCAACAATTGCGTGAATGGCTGAAAGCGCCCATCGTAATCCTCTCCGCTCGCGATCAGGAAAAACAGAAAATCGCGGCTTTCGACCTGGGTGCAGACGATTATTTGACCAAGCCCTTCGGCACCGGCGAGCTGTTGGCACGCATTCGCGTGGCCCTGCGTCATGCCGCCCGCGTGGAAGGCGAGCGCGAAAGCACGACGTTTGAATCCCAGGCCCTACGTGTTGATCTCGCCAATCGGCGCGTGTTCGTGAATGATCGAGAAATTCACGTCACGCCGCTGGAATACAAGCTGCTCACCACGCTGGTTCGCCATGCGGGCAAGGTCCTTACGCATCGCTTCCTGCTCAAAGAAGTGTGGGGACCGCACCATGCCCACGAAACCCATTACCTGCGCGTCTTCATGGCCAATCTGCGCCGTAAGATTGAAGCCGACCCGGCCCAGCCACTGTATCTGCTGACTGAGCAGGGCGTTGGCTATCGGCTGGCCGTAGATTGAGCGGCATTTCCCGTTTAACCCAAATTATCGTTGTCATCCCTATTTTCGCCCATTGCAGCAAAATCGGCATAACCCGCTCAATCTCTCGCCGTCTCCGCGCCGATGAAGGAGAGGATGCCGTCTTGCCGCTTGCGGATTCGCTTTGGATTCCGCTTGCCGGAAGGAGAAACGTCTATGAGCCGTCGACGGTTGGGTCGCTGGATGCGCCGGGGAATGCTGGCGTTGCCGTGGCTGGGCGTGGCTTGTTCGCAAGTGGGGCCAGGCATTCCCACCACCGCGCCGTCGCCGCCCCCCGCCACGCCGGGCTTAATGTATGCCCCGTCGGCCGACGAGAGCTTCCGACCCCCACTGGCGCCCGACAGCAAGTTCCGCCTGGCCTCGGCTCCCGCCGATCACTCGATGCCACGGGCGATGCCGATCAGCCTCGACGCGGTGCTTGGCATAGCGGAGGAAAATAACCCGCAGATTATGGTGGCAAGAACGAAGATGCGGGCCGCCTTTTCGGAGAAGGAATTGGCGGCCGCTCGCTGGCTGCCGGATGTCTACATTGGCGTGGGCTACTTCCAGCACGACGGCGGAATCCAGTTGCAGCAGGGCCAAATTATCGACAGCAATACCAATGCGATGACCGTAGGCCCAAACATCAGTTTCAGCTACGATCCGCGCGATTACGCTTTTCGGCAGCTCACCGCCATGCGGAAACTTTGGCAAGAAAACGGCGAGCTGAGCAAGATCACTTATGAACAGACGCTCGACGCCAGCACGACCTACATCGACTTGCTGGCCGCCCACACTGCCTTGAGCATTTCCCTGGAATTGCAAAAGTCGCTCGAATCGCTGCACGCCGAGGCCAAAAAGGCGCGCGAGATTCAGATGACCGCGAACCTGGAATTAGAGGAGCAACGGCTCGAGCAAGAAATCAATACGCAAATCCAAAATCAACGGAAGTTGCAAGGGAAAATCAATGCGGCTTCGGCCCGGCTTGCCTATCTGCTCGGCCTCGACATGAACACGGTGTTGCTGCCCGTGGACACGCAGATGGTGGCGTTCCATATTGTAGACATTAGTCCGCCGCTCGAAGCCCTGGTTTCCCAGTCGTTGGCGAACGGGCCGGGCATCCGCGAACTCGAAGGCATTCTCGGTGTTATTCAAACGGGGTTGGGCCAATCGCGCACAATGAGCCGGTTCGCCCCGCAAGTGGACTTGCAAGTAGGGGAGGGCCTGTTTGGGGCCGGCGTGCTCGGCGGCATGGGCTACGACAATCGCTTCGACCTGGCAGTGCAAGCCCGCTGGAACTTGACCGAGCTTTTGCATGGGCAACGCAAACGCCAAGTGGCCATGGACCAAATGAACCAGGTGGCCTGGACACAGCAGGAACTTCGCGCCCGCCTAACCATGGGGGTGCAGGAGTCACGCGCCACGATCCTGAGCAGCAGCAGCAACTTTAACCTGGCCGAGGATCAGATTCGGAAGGCCAAGGAAATGCTTGAACGCGTGATCAAACTGCACAAGATAACTCCGTTGGAGGTCCCGTATTCGCAGGTACTCTTGGCCCATCAGGCGGTGGCGAAGGCACAGCTGAATTACGTGGAACTCCTCCAAGACTTTGATAAAGCGGAGTTGCGGCTCATGATCTTGCTGGGGCCAGGGATGAAATGTCCGCCCATGCCCGCCACGCCGGTGATGCCGGCCACTCCGCGGCAAATGTCGCCCTACAACGAAAAACTGCCGCCGCCCAGCGAGTTGAAGATTGAAACACCATCGCCATGAGACGTACGCAACGCACCCAGATTCGCATCGTCGCCGGAGAGTTGCGGGGCCGAAAAATCGCCTGCACCGTCACGCCGGAACTGCGGCCCACGCCGCAAATGGTGCGCGAGGCTCTTTTCAGCATTTTGGGCAACGCCATTCCGGATCGCCCATTTTTTGATCTCTTCGCCGGCACCGGCGTGATCGGTATCGAAGCAATCAGCCGCGGCGCCCGCAGCGCCACCTTTCTGGAGCATGATTTTCGCCTGGCCAAGCAAATCGAGGAACGATTGGAAGAATTCGGTATCCGCGAGCGCGCGCAGGTGCTTCGGGCCGACGTTTACCGCTGGGCCGAGCGCTGGCAACCGGAGCCCGGCGTTCCGGTGAATGTCTTTTTCTCACCGCCGTTTGCCGATTTGGAAAGGCGGCTGGATGGGTTTCTGAATCTGGTAGGCGTCGTTCTCGCCAAAGTCCCGTCAGACTCGGTTGTCGTCGTCCAGGCGGAAATTGGCTTCCCGGAAAAAGAACTGCCGGACGCCCCCATGTGGGAGCGCCGGCAGTACGGACGTAATCTCTTGTTGCTGCGGGCACAGCCGTAGCGTCGTTTGTAGTGACCCGCTTTAGCGGGTTCTACTCGGAATAACCCGCTAAAGCGGGTCACTACAAACAGAATCACTCAATCGTCGTCATCATCATCGTCGAATTCATCGTCGTCCCGAATCGAGTAGCCAGGCATATCCTCGACCGGAGAGCGCGATTTCTTGGTGAGCCCAGCTTTTTCCATGAGCGACTGACCGTAGATGTCGGCGGCTTCCGTCAGCACCGCTTCGAGGGCAGTCTGGCCTGCACCGTGCAAATCATAATTGATAACGTAATCGCGCTTGCCAATGGTGATGCGATCACCCGGCCGTAGCGGCCGAAAACGCAAGCGCTCGCCGTTAATTTTAATGCCATTGGTGCTGGCCAGGTCACGAATGACCCAGTAACCATCCTTGTACACCAATTCGCAATGAACCGTCGAGATATTCGGAAACCGCAGGCAAATGTCGCACGACTCTCGGCGCCCAATCTTCAATGTGGAACGCAGCAGAGGAATGGGGTCGCCACCGCCTTGGGGGACGAGTTCTCCCAATGCCGTCTTTCGCATCCATCGCACTCCTGAAAAGAAGATGAAACATATAAAATGACGAACACCAACAGGCTCGGAAGCAACCCATGACGAGAATACGGCCAATTCCTTTATACCCTCTCAAAATCGCCGGGGAAACGGTTTCTTTGAGAATTTCTTCATTCTTAATAATGAATTTATGAAGACCCCAACTGGCAGCGCAAACCGGCCGTATTACGCTTTTAGCCGCTTTTTGAGAGAGAAATTCGGCGCGCGGGTGTACCGCATCAGCCTCGATGCCGGCTTTACCTGTCCCAATGTGGACGGCAGCGTGACTACCGGCGGCTGCGTTTTCTGCGATAACCGCAGTTTCAGCCCGAACCGGCGGTTGCCCCGGCAAACCGTGCGCGCCCAGGTGGACCACGGAGTCGAGATTCTGGCCAAACGCTATGGGGCCGAGAAATTCCTGGCCTATTTTCAGGCCGGAACCAACACGTATGCGCCGGTCGAGAAGCTCAAGCGGCTTTACGACGAGGCATTGCAACACCCGGCCATTGTCGGCCTGATGATCGGCACCCGTCCGGACTGTGTTCCCGAACCGGTTCTGCAATTGCTGGAAGGCTATGCCAAGGAGCGCTGGGTCTGTCTGGAACTCGGCCTGCAGACGATTCATGACCGTTCGCTGGACTGGATGAACCGCGGCCATCATTACGATGCTATTGTGGACGCCGTCGGCAGGTCGAAAGGGCGCGGCATGGATTTATGCGCTCACGTAATTCTCGGGCTGCCTGGCGAATCACGCGAAGACATGCTGGCGACAGCGAAGGCCTGCGCTTCGTTTGGTCTGGACGCAATTAAGATCCATAACCTGCACGTCGTCCGCGATACGCCAATGGCGCGGATGTTCCAGGCTGGACAAATTCGGCTCTTCGAATTCCCGGAGTACATCGAGCTGGTCAGCGACTTCCTGGAATTGCTGCCACCGGAAATGGTTGTCCACCGACTCAATGGCGACGCGCCGCCCGATTATTTGATTGCCCCGAAGTGGTGCCTCGAAAAAGGCAAGATTCTTCAAGCCATCGAAAACGAATTGGCACGTCGAGGAACGCGGCAGGGGGCGCACTTTCATGTGGCTAAAAAAGCACCGCCAGCGAAACGCATTCCGCTGGCGGTGAATTCATTACCTAACTCCCCAACCCCCATTCCCAAAAGAGAAGGGGGAGAAGACGGTTCCCCCTTCACTCTTAGGGAAGGGGGCTAGGGGGTTAGGTTTTTGACTTCTCACTTCTTCTCGGCGCCTGGAGCAATCAGCGGTTCGGGAATGGTGATGCGTGGGCCCGGAGCGCCCGGCAGCGCCATTGGGGGCGTGCCGGCCGGTGTGCCTGGATTGTAGCCAGCCGGAATGCCCTGCCAGCCCGGGGGAGCCGAGCCACCGAAATACGGGTTATACGCGCCCGGATAGCCATAGGCTTGCGGCGGGTAGTACGGAGCATTGATTGGGGCCGGAAGCTGGAAGTGGGCATCATACGGCCAGTACAAGTACCACGGAGCAGCCTGGAAGGGAGGCTGCAACAGGCCGTGGCCGGCCGTTTGCGAGCCGTCACCATAGCCAGCGCCGGGACCATGACCGCCCATGCCGTGCCCGCCGCCCAAGTGACCGCCGAAGGGGTGGCAGAGCGAGCCGCGCGGCCGAAACTCTGGCGGCTGATTCGTTTCTTCCAGAAACTGGAACAAGTGGCAGCCATGCCGCTCCCTGCCGCCTTCAAACCCAGCCGCGCCCGCTGCGCCATAGCTTCCGTTAGCGCAACCGGCGGCCGCAGGGGCCGGGGCCGGCGTCGGTGCTGTGTCGGCTCGAGCCATCACAGGAACTGCCAATGCGACGATCGCCGGCAGAATCATTTTTTTCCAAGGCATCATGCTCGTCTCTCCTTGAGATAGATTTCCGCCGCGATCGCGATCAGGGCGGTGCATCCAAATTCTTTCCCATGCCAATCCAGAAGCCATGCAAAAACCGGAATTTCAATAGCCAAGGCCGGAGCGGTCTCCGCTCATCCGTTGCTTTGCGCAAAAATGGACCGCTGGTTATTTGGACATCCTTTCCCCAGGCGCGCTTCCAATGCGACTCAGCGTGATGGCGTGGCGGGGGGCGGCGGTGTGGTGCCGGCAGCAGGCGGTTGGGTGACCGTAGCGCCGGGCGGCAATACGCTTCCATACGGTCCCTGGTTTCCATGACGGCCGCGGCCGAAAGTCGGGCTCGGACCAGGGAAGGGCGCGCCCGCGCCGTAGGACGGATCGCCCGGCATCGGCGTGGGGATCACGTACTGGCGGTATTGGCCCGGGTTGGCAAGGACTTCTTGTGCGCCAGGCAGGTTCGGATACATGGCCGCGAAGTACAAGCTGTAATCGAAGAGCGGTCCGGTGGTGGGCTGAATCCAGTGGCCGTTGATGCGACCGATGCGGCGATTCCAGCCGCCCACGCCCGGTTCGCCGAAGGCCCAGGCGGAAGAATCCGCCACGGCAGCCAGGGCCAGGGCAAAGAGGCCGGCCACGAACAATCGTTTCATGGTGAAGCATCCCAGTTAGCTTCCTCGGACCGCACTCCGCGCGGAGCACGCTTCCGTGCCCGAGGCCAGTGAAGGATTGCCCATGTCAAGCTCTGGAGCCACGGATTTCCGGAGATTTTGTAATTGCCCGGCTGCCCGGACTTGGTTTCCCCGGCAGATCAGCAAACTCTGTCTCATGCGCAGGGACCGGTGCGGCATGAACGTGTTACGCGGGCGGAATCATCGGCAGAATCGGCGCGATGGTGCCGCCGGCTTGGTATGATAACTCCTGTTCGGTTGGTCTCGACTTGCGGCCCGTTCCATGCGGGCGGGTTGGACGTGAGATTAGCATTGTGACGGAACCGTGGTATCAAGACGGCCTGGCTTTCACCTGCACCCGTTGCGGTAAGTGCTGCACCGGCGAACCAGGGTTCGTGTCGGTAAACGACGAGGAAATCCAGGCGATTGCCGAGTTCCGCGGCCAGACGGTGGAAGAGGTCTGCGGCCTGTTCACGCGATCCTTCCAGCGCGGCCGCTCGCTGCGCGAAAAGCTCAACGGCGATTGCGTGTTCTATGATGCGGAAGAAGGCTGCACGATCTATCCCGTGCGGCCACGGCAATGCCGGACCTGGCCCTTCTGGCATAGCAATTTGGCCACTCCGGAAGCTTGGGAACGCACCAAGCAGGCCTGCCCCGGCGCCGGCAAGGGCGAACTCATTCCGGTAGAAGAGATAACCCGCCGTGTGAGAGTGATCAAGCTATGACGGATGAAATTCACCGCCGGGTACTGGCTCTTTACGCGGAAGTGGATGCGGCCGTGGCAGCCGCCGGGCCGAAGTGCGATGCCAGCGGCCGCTGCTGCCGGTTCAAAGAATGGGGCCATGTGTTGTACCTGTCGGCCCTGGAAGCGGAGGTGCTGCTCGCCGGGGCGCCGCCATTCGGCAAGCCTCTGTCGGCGGACTTCTGCCCTTTCCAGAACGAGAATCTGTGCACCGCGCGCGAGCCGAGGCCGCTGGGTTGCCGCATTTACTTTTGCGATCCGGCCTACCAGGAAACCGGCAATGCAATCATGGAAAACGCTCTGCGAAGATTGAAGCAACTCGCGACGGAATTCAGCCGCGATTGGCGCTACGCGCCGCTGCATCTTTTTTTGAATGAGGCAGCCGGGCCAACGTCTAACTTCATACCGATTGTGATGAGTGATCGCATTGCCTTGCCACTGGCCGATGAGCCGGAAGCGTAAGCGACGGCCACAGCGATCCATCGCTTACGCTTCCGGCTCGTAATGTTGGGCAAAACTTTTCGGAGTTGTGTTATGCGTTGGCTCGCATCCCTTGTCACGGGATTAGTTTGTATTTCTTTCGCCCTTGCCGCTGACTGGCCGCAATGGCTTGGCCCCAACCGCGACGGCGCAACGACAGAGGTCGTGAAACCGTGGAAGGGCGATCTCAAGGTCCTTTGGCGGACGAATGTCGGTGAAGGCCACAGTTCGCCAGTAGTGGCCAATGGCTTTGTCTTCTTGCACACGAAGGGCGATGATGACGAGCAGGAAGCGCTTCATGCTTGGCGTGTGGATGATCCTTCGGTCCACGCTTCCATCGGCTTCAAACGCGATAAATTCAGCAGCCAGTTCGGCAATGGCCCGCGCGCCACGCCGCTGGTTTATGGCGACCACGTTTGGTGCTTGGGCGCCACGGGCGATTTGACCATGGTCACTTGGCGCAAACAAGGACAGGGATTGGAAATTCAACAGGCGGCCAGCATTCACGCCGCCAAGAATTACCAGGCCCCGCCTCTGATGTTCGGCGTGAGTGCGTCGCCGCTTTTGGAAAACGACAAGATCGTGGTGCAGGTCGGCGGCAAGAAGGGCAGCATTGGCGCTTTCAACAGCAAGACGAATGAGGAAGTATGGCACGCCCTCAACGATCCGCCCAGTTATGCCGCCCCCGTAGCGATCGGCAAAGGCGAGCAACGGCAAATCGTCTGCCTCACGCAAAAGCGGCTGGTTGGCCTGTCCCCCAAGGACGGCGAGCTTCTTTGGGAATTCCCCTTCAAGGATCAATTGGCGGAAAGCTCCACCACGCCGGTGTTGGTCGGCGATTTGCTCATCGCTAGCTCGGTGACGCTGGGCTCTGTTGGCCTGAAGTTCACCGAGAAATCCGGCAAGCCGACGGTGGAGCAAGCTTGGAAGAACCCCGCTCTCACCTGTTACTTTTCCACGCCAGTGCCGGTCGGCGAACAGCTTTACATGATTAACGGCTCCTTCATCCCGCCGCCCTCGGCCACTCTGCGCTGCATCGAAACCAAGACCGGCAAGGTGCTCTGGAGCAAACCCAAGGTCGGCAAGTACCACGCGGCCCTGATCCGCACTGGCGACGACAAGCTGCTCATGCTCGACGATAGCGGCTCCCTGACGCTCATCCAACCCGACCCAGCCGGCTACAAGGAATTGGCCCGTTCGAAGATTTGCGGCGAAACCTGGGCTCACCCCGCGCTAGCGAATGGGAAGCTGTACGTGCGCGATAACAAGGAGTTGATTTGCGTGGAGTTGGGTGAAAAGTAAGCTCGTCTTCAGAGCCGGGAGCGCGAGCGACCGGATGTTGGAC
>DATGHS010000444.1:0-7714 GCA_035307785.1 Gemmataceae bacterium | reverse complement strand
CCACCAGACGCTGCTGAGCGCGGAAGACCTGTTCGAGCAGCGGCCGCATTGCCACAGCGATAACCTGATCGTGAACCGGATGGTACCCCGGCGGTTCCTGGACGTCGCTGAGGACGACCAGCAATTGTTGGGCTTCGCGATCAATCGCTGCCAGATTGGGGGTGTCGCTGGCGCCATCAGCACTCAGCAGTTGCATTCTCTTCAAGGTTGCGCGCACTTCTTGCTGTACGAATGCTGCCTGCTTGCGCAGCCGGTCAACCTCGAGTTCCAGATCGGCGACGTATGCCAGGAGCCGGTGTTCATGGAACGAAGTCCGGGGTAGCTCCGTGAAAGCAGGTTTCATGCTTGGGCCTCCTCGATCAATACCTATTCGACGGAAGATCAGCCGTTCCTTGCACCGGCCGATCACGGTTTGTCGATCATTTCTTCAGTTGCTTCCCGGAATGGTCACACTATCGTCGGCGTGCTCGATACCGATTAATTCGACGTCGAGCTCGAGCGTCATACCGGCCCAGCGGTGATTGGTATCGACGACTACGGCGTCCGCGCCGATCTCCACCACACGAACACGGCGGCGTCGGCCCTGGTGATTCTGCAATATCACCCATTTGCCAACCTTCAGCGGCTCATCACGGGAGAACCGTGCCCGCGGCAAGCTGCGAACCCGGGCGGGGTCGACAAATCCATAGGCCCGCTCCGCCGGCACCAGCAAGGTTTTGTGCTGGCCCGGGGAAAGCCCAATCAATGCTAACCCAAGCCCGGGCAAGCGCGGATGATCGTGGCCGATCACTATCTGCAAGGGCATTCGTCTGTGCGACCGCGATGAAAACACCGTGCCGTCCTGAAAGCGTTTCTCGTAATGAACCTGAACGCTATCACCCATTTGAACTGTTTGCATGACACTTCTCCTCGCACCGGACCAGCCGGAAAAACCATCGTTGAGACGATACAGTCGGACATTTAGTAGCGGGTCCAAAGTCATCGAAGCCGCGACATCATCGGACGCGAATTCTCAATTCCCTTCGTTCCCTTCGAATCGTGTTAGGAGCAAGGCACATACGGACTCGAAATCGGCAGCTGCTGTTCTCGGAACTCGGACGACTTGCCTCAGCAGGGCTCGTGCGGCCACCCCGGTGGGGAGCATGGCCATGAGCCGCAATACTTCGGCGCTGAGGTCCTCGACCAAGCCATGAAAAATAAGCGATATCACTGGCGGCGCCGCGCCGGCCACGATGCAGTTTTCCGCCACGAGCTGGGCGTATGCAATGGTCGCCAGACACTTCCCGACGCCAATCTGCAGCCCGGCGTCGCCGGATATATTCAGGGACGGAACAGCATCGGCCACGAACGCGCCGAATGCCCGGAGTTGGCGCACAAACAGGCGCACATTAGCTACAGCATGCAGTGGACGATAGGCCGTTGAGTGACAGGCGAATCGAACCGTCTTCACATTTCGGTCGCCGGCTTCCAGCCAGTATGGGTTTTCACCGGGGTCATCGTCGCGCCGGCTTAAGGACTCTGGAAAGGGGACGTCCTCCTCCACATCGGCGAAGTAGTTGCTGATGAACTGAGCGGTCTGCGCGAAGTTAATGTGGGTGCTCCCCTCCAGGACGGGGATCATAGGCACTTCACGCAACGCCGACTCGAAATAGGTGTCGGATTCGAATGCGCGCGCGCCAATACATTCCGCCAAGAGTGCCATTACCTTGACGCCTTCCGTGCTTACCTTCGCCTTCTGCACAGCGTGAAAGAGCAAAAAGCGCCGGTCCTCTTCGCCTGCGATCTGAAGGTAGTCGAGCGCCCGGTAGGCGAAGAACTTCATGGCGGTTAGCCGCGTGAAGGCCATGGCAGTGGCGTTCCGAATGTGAGCCATGTCCAGGACAGATTTTCCGTAGAGTTCCCGGCGGCGCATATGGGCCAACGCTTCGACAAAGGCGTGCTCGCAAATGCCGATGGAGCCGAAACCGAGGAAGAACTTACCCAGGTTTACCGTCGTAAACATGGCTTCCCAGGCTTCACGATCGCGCGAAATCACATCGCTTTCCGGAAGCGGGTGGTCCTTAATGTCGAATCCGCCCACGAAGGCGCTGCGAAATCCCAGCGTGCGGATCTTCTGCAAATTCTGAAATGCGGGCGTCTCCTTCGGCCGTAGCGCGAGGAAGATGAACGGCGCTCGCTTGGACCTACCGGCCGCCCTGGAACTGCCTTTCCTACCCAGGATCGTGATCATGCTGGCCGCGTTGACGTTGCCGATGTAATATTTCGAGCCGCTGGCCACGCCACTCGAGTCGCCCACCGGCGTCACGGCGAATTCGTTCGCGAAGAGGTCGGAACCGTGCGCTTGCTCGGAAACTGCAAACGCGAACAATCCACCGTTTTCGAGTTTCACAATCGCTTCTTTCTTCAGCGTTTCATTGGCACTCATCAGAATGGGAAAAAGGCCCAAAAACGAGACTTGCAAGCTGTAAGCATGCGCCGGTCCGAAATAGGACAGGACCTCTCCAAAGCGCGTCAATCGCGCCATGCTGAAGTGACTGCCTCGGTTCGAATAGCGCTTCGGGGAGAGAAGGCCAGCGTAGAGTCCATGCCGGGCCTGGTAGTCGATCCAATCCTGATACCATGTTTCTTCCCGGTCTTCCCGTTTGAGGCTCCTGAGACCCTTTTTTTGAAAGAAATCGACGACGAGCCGGATGGCCGGATCGCGAACATGTGCCGCCGGTCCAGCGACTGGCGCTGCGGCTTCGAACGACAGGGGATATAAAGCGTCAATTGAAATGGGAATACTACCCGGGAGCGCTTTCGATTCCATTGCTTTGTTTAACATTCAAACTTTGGGGTAGCTGAATTCGTGAGAATTCGGCCCCGCACCGAATGGTCACGAATTCGGCTACGGGCAAATTCATAACGTCGTGACCATGCCTAATCGCCGCAGCCAGCGGAAGTGCGAAACCACTCCTGCCAAGAAGGTCTTATGCGACAAGTACCGGATGCCAAATTCGCGGCACGTCTCTTCGACGATCTTAGCTATTGCCGGGTAATGCACATGGCAGATGCGCGGGAACAGATGGTGCTCAATCTGGAAGTTCAGTCCGCCCAGCAACCAGCAGAGCACCCAGCTCTTGCGAGCGAAGTCCACGGTAGTCTGGACCTGATGAACGTCCCACGCATGCTCCATGCGCAGCGTGTTTGCGGCCGGCAAGGGGTATTGCGCCTCTTCAACGCAGTGGGCCAATTGGAACACGACGGCCAGCACGATTCCCATCACGCCAGTTGCGATCAGGTAAAAGAGCGCCACATCCCAAACCGAGTGCCAGCACATAGGAATTACGAAAGCGATGGTCAGAGAGAGCAGTTTTCCGCCTAAGAACCAAGCCAAGTCCCAGCCGCGCGGCCGAGGGATGCGATGCGGCCCGATCTTGCCGGCAAAGACGTCCTGGAAATCGCCGAACAAGTGCCATCGGGCGGCCATCAGGCCATAGAGCGGCCAAAGATAGAATTGCTGCCAGCGGTGCCAGCGTAACCGGGGCGCATGCGGCGACAGCCTGGCAAAACGGCCGACATCAATATCGGTGTCGTGCCCTGTCACATTTACGTACGTGTGGTGGAAAACACTGTGTTTCCAGTGCCACAAATAAGAGCTGGCGCCAATCAGATCGGCCGTCATCGCCATGAGCTTGTTCACCCATGGCCGCCGCGAATACGAATGATGCCCACCGTCGTGCTGAATGTTGAACCCGACCGCCGCCAGCGACAGCCCAAGGGAAACGGCCAGCGGCAGTGCTGTCCACCAGGCGCCGGCGCCAAAGACGAGAAGCCCGTACGAAGCTGCAAACCAGATCAATACGATGAGCGTTTTTACGTACATTTTCGGGCAATCACGGGGACGTCGCCCGGTGCTGCTAAAGTACCGATCGACCCGGCGCCGCAGTTCTTGCAAGAATCCGTCGCTGTCTCTAAACTTCAAACGGCCAGGATCGGCCGCCGGTTGTGAAGAATCGGCTCGCCTGGTCACAATTTCTACTTCGGCAGACATGACGCTAATCTTCTCCATGAGGTAAGGCGGACTGGCTGTGCCGCATCGGTCCCAACTATCAACGAGCCTCCCGGCCCACCACAATCCATTCCCACAGCTTGAATACCAGCCACAGTGGCCCCAAGATCGTGGGCCAGACTTCGGCCCATCCAACGTTCTCCCGCATCGCCGAATTGTCGCGGAACTCCATAACCAGGGCAATCAAGCCGCTCAGCACCCAACCCACGATTACCCACCAGTACCATGCCATCTTGACCTCGCTTTCAGTCGCAGTCTAGATGGGCCGCGCCCGGTTTGTGACCGCTCGCGCCATGTCGCGGCGCACTTTGCGCAGTAGCTTGGCGCACGCGAATTCGTTCCCATGCCACAGCCGCGGTTTTCATGAATGATCGGTCGATGCATTTCCACTCCCCTGCTCCGCAGGAATTCGGCCGGAAAGTAGGAACACGTACACAATTGTGCCGGTTGCGAAAACCTGCATCACAGCGCCGGTAACCGTCTCCAGCTCCGCCGATGCCTTGCGCACGTCGAAGCCGGTGATTCGTTTAATTTCCTGGAGCAACGCGCCGCAAGAACTGGCGAAGAGTTGCCGGTGGTAATCTTGCATTCGCGCAGCGCCCCCCGGGCTTTTGGCCAACTTGATTTCGGCCGGCGACAAGGCATCGTGCAGCGTGACCGCCACGGTATCATGGCTCATGATGACATTTACGGCTTTGGGCTTGTGGCCCGTACTCTGCTGCTGGAAAGCGCCAACGGCCTCGGCGATTTGCTGCGTAATCGGTACGTTGGAGTTTTCCAGAGGAGCCAAGTCAATCGGCTTCTTCATTTCGTTCCAAGGAAGCAGGGCAAAAAAAAAGCCGACGTGATCGAACGCGAAAGCGCCTTCGATCACGTCGGCTTACTCGCTGATGGGTCCGCCGGCATGGCCGGTTACCCTTCATCTAGTCATCCGACCAAAGTATACGCACGGCACAAGGGAAAACAAGGGTCAGGTTGGAATTACTTTCCATGCCCCATAACATAGCGGCGATCGTGCTTCCGGGACGGCTGTCTCCATCGCTGCGCACAAAGCATCTCGGCCATCAGCGTGGACATCGTTGAGGCACCCATGAAATCGCAAGGGGAAATTGAGGCCGCCATCTGCGAAGGCATCAACCGCTTCGAGCAGGAATACATGGGGCGCGGCCCAAAGGAAATTCGTACCCACTTGATCGGCGACCTGCTGGTAGTCCGTCTCAAGGGCGTTTTAACCGCAGCCGAGCGGCAACTGGTTACTACGCTTCCTGCGGAGAAGGGAAGGGACCTGCTCAAACAGGTTCGAACTCACCTCGTCGAGACCGCTCGCCCGCTTTTGGAAGTGATGGTCCAAGAAGTTACCGGCGTGAAGGTGTTGAGCTTGCACCACGATGTCAGTACTGCGACTGGCGAAGAAGTGGTGCTTTTCACTTTGGCGGAACCGCCTCAATTCCGCGACACAAAGAAAAAATAACACTTCGGACAAACCAGACGTCCTGTTTCTCGAAGCCTTTCAGTTGCAAGAAGAGAACTATGCGCAGTCAACACCACAGCTGCTGGGTTCGTCATTTTGTGCCAGTGTTTTTGTCGCGGCGAGTGCTTAGAATAAAGACCGTTATTCTCGCCGGAAGGTGCCCGCCGGACGTTATCCTCTGCCCGTATCCAGTCGTGGTTCCAAAGGAAAACCCATGACACCGTGGCTCAACTATCGTTGCCGTGGGCCGCTGCCGATTGCGCGTCGCACGATGCTGCAAATCGGTGGAATTGGCCTGCTGAATCTCGGCTTGCCGCAGCTGCTGCACGCCGACACTCATCGCGCCGGCAACGCCACAAAAGCTGATTCTTGCATCCTTATTTTCTTGAACGGCGGCCCCAGCCATCTGGATATGTGGGACATGAAGCCGGAAGCGCCGGCGGAGATTCGCGGCGAATTCAAGCCGATTGCGACCACCGTTCCCGGTGTGCAATTGATCGAGCATTTGCCCAAGCTGGCCCGCCACATGCACCATTGCACGCTCGTTCGCTCGGTTCATCATAGCGTGAACAATGCCCATGCGGCAGCGGTGTACTGCGCGCTTACCGGCCATGATCGTGGCGAAATTGGCGGCGGAGCGAAACCGACCGACTACCCGGCGATCGGTTCGGTCATGGCGAAGGTCGCGCCGCCGGCCGCGCCGGTTCTACCGTTTGTATCGATGCCTTACGTGACGCAGGAAGGGGCAGGCGGCCCACCGCAGCCGGGCTTCTTCGGCGGCTGGCTGGGACGAAGTTACGATCCGCTCTTTGTGCTCCGCGATCCCAGCGCCGCCAATTTCGGTATGCCGGAATTATCACGCCCGGTCGATGTGAGCCGCGAACGCATGGACGTACGCCATCAATTGCGCGACCAGCTGAGTGCCGGCGATATAGCTTGGCGTTCCGATCGGCGGCTCCAGGATCTCGATGCATTCACGGCCAAGGCGTTTGGTTTACTCGAATCGCGCGCTACCCAGCAGGCCTTTCATCTGGAGCGCGAACCGATTGCCATCCGCGAATCGTATGGTCGAAACATCTATGGGCAAAGTGTGTTGCTGGCCCGGCGGCTGATCGAAGCGGGAACACGGGTGGCCTGTATTTCCTGGGCCCCCGATGCCAATGCCACATGGGATACGCACGGTAACAACTTCAAGACGCTCAAAGGTACGCTGCTGCCGCAACTGGACGCGGCGTTATCCAGCTTGCTGAACGACCTAAACGCCCGGGGAATCCTCAGCCGCACGCTCGTGGTGGTGATGGGCGAATTCGGCCGCACGCCGAAAATCAACAACAACGGTGGCGGGCGCGACCATTACAACTTCTGCTACAGCCTGTTGCTGGCCGGCGGCGGCATCAAGGGCGGCAGCGTTTTCGGCGCCAGCGACCGTATCGGCGCCCAACCAAAGAACTTGCCGGTGAAGCCGGCGGACATCATCGCCACCATTTATCACTGCCTGGGCATCCCTGCGGACCTGGAGCTGCGCGACCCGCAACAACGGCCGTATCAACTCGTTCCCTGGGGAAATCCGATTCTCGATCTTTTGGCATAGCGCGAGTTGCTGATCACGACTCGGGAAAGCAGTCCGGCCGCGCTGGGGGTCCAAACCGTGCGAAGAGAATGGCTTATCCGCGGCACCGTCACGGCGTTTTGGCTCCTGATGGGGGCTCAATTCGCGCCCGCCGGCGACAACGAGGGTCCGGATTCCCGCTGGGCATTCCAACCAATCAAGTCCGTCCAAATGCCCTCGGTGCGTAATCCAGCGTGGTGCCAATCGCCTATCGATCGCTTCGTATTAGCCCGTTTGGAGAGCGCCGGATTGACGCCTAACGGTCCCGCCGAACGGCTCGCCTTGATTCGGCGTGCGACTTTCGATCTGACCGGCCTGCCGCCCATACCGGAAGAGGTCGATGCTTTTTTGGCGGATCATTCGCCGAACGCCTTCACCCGAGTTGCGGAGCGACTGTTGGCTTCACCGCAATATGGCGAACGCTGGAGCCGGCACTGGCTGGATGTGGTCCGTTATGCAGAGACAACGGCCAACGATGCCAATGCCGTCTTGCGCTATGCTTGGCGCTATCGCGATTACGTCATCCGCTCATTGAATGCGGAAAAACCGTTCGATCAATTCCTCATTGAACAGCTCGCGGGCG
>DATGHS010000443.1:0-26277 GCA_035307785.1 Gemmataceae bacterium | reverse complement strand
TCGTCCCAACCCTTAGCGTCGAGCGCCCGCTTATGCAGCCCCTTCGACTGAGCTATCGCAGTTTCCTGCCGATCGCGCAGCCCGTTAACCATCTCCGTGTACTTGAGCACTTGCTCGCGCAGCAGTTGCTCTTCGGCCTGCTCGCGCGCGTTTTCCACCTGTTCGATAGCATCTTCGATGCGGTCCAGCGCTTCTTCCTGATTGTCCTCGCCCGGTTCGCCGCGCTGGAGCCGCTCAGCCGCCTGGGCCATGTCGCGGGCGGCGCGGGAAAGCGTTTTACTGGCTTGGCCAGCCTGCAAGCGCGAAAGCTCTTGCGAGAGGTCCTTCGCTTCTTTGTGCAGCTTTTCCTGCTCGCGCGCCAGCCGCTCCAGCTCCTTTTGCCGCTTTTCCGGATCGGCGATTTTCTGCGCGTCCTTTACTTTCTTCTGCAACCGCTCCTGTCGATCCGACAAATCTTCCAGCTTCTCCTGCATTTCCTTGAGCTTCTTGGCTAGTCGATCCAGGTCGCCGGTGGGTCGCTCTTCAAGCCGATCGAGCATTTTCTGCATCGTCTGGGCGGCCTGGTCCTGGTTTGTTCGGGCATTTCCAAGCCGGTTCTCGCGAATGTCCTGGGCGGCCTCGTCGAGCTTATTCTGGGGCTTCGGGTTAGCATTGGTTTGCGGTTGCGACTCCATGCCCTCCCGGCCGAGTTTCGCGGATTCTTTGAGGGCCTCGATCTCCTTGCGAAGATTGGCGGCATTCTCTTTTTGCTCCTGGGCTTGCTCGCGCAGCTTCGCGGCCTCTTGCTTCAGAGCCTTTTCCTGCTCGGTGCCTTTGTTTGGCTTCTGCTCCGACAATTGGTCCCTGGCCTCGGCTTGCGCCTCCAGTTTGTCGGCCTCGGTCACGCGCTGCCGTTCTTGCTTTTCCTTCTCTTGCGTCAGACTCTCTATCTTGTCGAGCAGTTGTTTCATCTGGTTTGACAGCGACTCTTGCTGAATGGCGGTGCGGTCGAGATCGGCGCGTTCTTGCGGCTTCAGCTGTTTGCGGTCGAGACCCCGCCGGTCCTTGTCCATTTTCTGTGCCAGCTCCTCTGTCTGTTCGGCGACTTTCTCCTGCTCGGTAAGCATGGCCCGCGCTTCGCCGCGCACTTCGTTAGCTCCGCTCCACGGCTCCAGCCGCTGCAACATCTTCGCCAACGTCTGCTCGACTTCTCCCTGGTGCCGCACGGCTTCTTCCAGGCTTTCGCGCGATTTGTCCTGCGTCGGCTCGTTGGGCTTGTCCGGTTTGCTGCTTTCGATTTCTTCGCGGGAAGCGGTCAGCAAGGGCTCGATCGGTTCCAACTCTTCGCGCCCGAGCCGTTCCAATTCGGAAGCGGTAACTTCCATGCGCTCTCGGGCCGGCGAATTGGTGAGGTAATTGTCCTTCTGAGCCTGGCGAACGCGCTCCACTTCGGCCCGCAAACCTTCCTTTTCGTTGCCGATGCGCGAACGCACTTGCTGCTGCAGCTGCTCAGCCTGAAGGAGCTTGTCCAGGTCTTCCGGCCGCAGCTTGCCGGTGTCGCGCTTTTGCTCCAGCGCTTCGGCCGTCTTTTGCCGCGCTTCGCGCTGCCATTGCTGAACTTTCAGAAGGTCCTGCCGAATCTTGCTTTCGTCGCGATTCAGCAAGGCTTCGAGGGTGGCAGCCGACACGATGCGCAATTCCACTTCGTGACTGCGGCCGGGTGGCTTGCTGCCGGAAACGTCGTCGAAGTCGTCGCCAACCATTTGCAGAATAAGCACGTCGCCCTCGTGCAACGGCGACCCATCCGGATGGCGAAATTCACTGAGCGCCAGGCGCCGGTCCAGTGTCAGCTGCTTTGGCCGCAACCGCAACGGAGCGATGGCGGGTACCGGCATGCCGGTTAGTGCCTGGGCCAACGTTGGGAGCATGCGGCCGACTTGCTCATGATCGTAATACACCACCGTTCGCGGCGAATCGGAGCGATGCATACGGAACTCCAACGCGACGGAGCGAATGGCGAACACCGGATCGTCGATCTGCGATCTGAGCGGCAACTTGGCATTAGGCGTGACCGACAGGCTGTCGTGGCTGGCGCTGGGCCGGTCGAGAGTGAGTGTCGGCGACGGGTCGGGTTGCACGCGAATGTCAACTAGCCGCGTAGCGCCGAAACCCGTGTCATCTTCAATGCGCAGGGCATACGTGCCGCTGAGGCGCGGCGTAAATACGGCTTCGATCTGCTTGCCGCCCTGGCTGATGGCAAGCGGTATGGGCGCCCATACCGCTTGTCCTCCGGCTGCCAGAGCCAGCGATTCGAGGGGTTGCGCGGCGCCCAGTGGCCCCAGCGCCGCTACCGTATTCAGCACCGGCGCATCGGGCCGGTACACAATCCAGCCACGGGAGATCGGCCGGTTCGTGGCGGCGCGGAAGTGCACGGAAGTGGCGATGTAGGTCTCGAAGCTGCTAGCCCCGTCGGGCAACTGCTTCGGTGGCAGATCGCTATAGCGCGGATACTCCAAGCGAATTTGCGGCGACGGCCGGCCGTCAAGCGGGGCCAGCTCCGGCGGCGGCAAAACCTGCACTTCGCGCCAGCCGCTGTCGGCATCGTTGATGTGTACGCGGAAGCGGAAACTGCGTGTAATCTTGCTCGGCTCCAGATGGGCCACGAAGCGGCCCTTGTCTTCTTTTCGTTCGATGACCCAGGTCTGGCTGCTTGGCGGCAGGCCACCGAACCAGGTGCTGAGCGTGCCGCGCTCCGGAATCACGCCCGCGACGTCGGCGTTAATCTCGAGAGCCTCGCCGAGGGCGAGGCGGTGAGGCGATTGCTCGGGAGTTAGTAGCCGCAGCTGCGTTTGGGATGGCCATTGGGTATTGCCGAAGGGATCCGCCAGCCGGTACAGTGCGGTGCGGGCCAACAGGGGCGCATGCATGACCGGCGGAATGGCGACGGTAATGACAACCGCGAGCGCCAGACCCGACCAGAGCAGCCCGCGAACCGAGATCAGCTCCGTGAACCGGCAACCCTCGGCATATTTGAGCGCTTGCCGGACCGCAATTCTCCGCAACAGCGGCGAACTAAGCAATTCCTCGTCCGCCGGCTGCTCCAGGAACTGCACTGCACTGGCGAGCGAATCGTTCAGATGCGGATACTTCTCTTCCAGGCGCAGAGCCAACGCCAAATCATCGGCGCGTTGCTGTAAGGGCCGTATCAGCCAGAAGAAAAAGATGATGCCCGCACCCGCGAGAATTCCGATTAGCGCCACGGCCCGCGCGAGGCCAGGCATATGCAGCCGCCAGTCGAGCAAGCCCACAACCAGTGCCCCGCCGACCAGCAGCGCCAGCAATGCGAACAGGCCGCGAAGGAGCGCGACCAGGTGCATCCGGCGGCGCACCCTCGCCAGCCGCTTAAACAGCCGCTGCGGTTCAAACCGAGGCGAAACGGCAGGAAGCATATTGCATTACTCCGTGCTACGGTGCGAGCGGATGCATGAAAAAGATTATAACAATCGCCGCCGCTTGCGCAAAATCCATTCGCCCGAAAGCAAGCTCAGCGCCAGCAAGAACAAGCTGGGTTGATTCCAGAGCAGCCACGGCGGCCGTGGCTGATTCAGTGCCACGCGGGTGCCGGAGGGCAGGTCGTCGAGCAGACTGTCGGCCTCGGCCAGCGTGTAGAACTTGCCGTGCGATTCGCGCGCCGCTTGCTCCATTTCCGTCCGATTCATGCGCAGCAAGTCCATTTCGCCCGGCGGTGGCAGCACGCGATTTTCCACCAAGGGCCGTGTGCCTTCGGCCTTTGGCGAGGCCAGCCAGAACTTGTATTCGCCTTCCGGCGTGCGTGTTAGCAGTGCCTCGTAGGTGGCCCGGCTGCCTTTTAACTTGGCCAGTTGGAGCGTTTGAGTTTCCAGCAACTGCGGCGGAGACGGGTCGCCGGCGCGGCGCAGCTTGTTGCGCTCGACCATGACTTTAATTGGCGTTTCCGCGCTGGGCGGTGGGGCGTCGTCGGGGAAACGAACCGTGACGCGAATCGGCTCGTTCCGCCGATACGGGGTTTGCTTGTCGAGATGCAAATCGACTCGCCCGAGGCGCGTACGGGCCAGGTAGCGTACCATTTGCAGCCAGAACTGATTGAAGCGTGTTTCATTTTCGCGGAAGCGCCAGCGCCAGCTTTCGTCGAAACCGAGAAACATTACGCGGCCAGCCCCCACGAACTGCTGGATGGCCAGCGGATGCAGTTCCGCCTCCTCGCTGCCGGGACCGCGGCGGGCCGGTAGAGTGGGATGGACGGCGAGCACTTCGGCCGCCAGTTTCGCCCGGTAGCCACTCGCAACCCAGTACATGGCGGGCAGCTGGCTCCAGGTCTGGGCGTTCTGAGCATCGTCGGTGGCAAAGCGGAAGATCGGGTGCTGCTGGCCAATCGGCGTGAGGCGTGGCCGGTAACCGTCGCGCAAGCTCGCTTCCAGAATCGCCTGCTCTTGCGGCGGCGGTAGGTCGCCGGCACTCCAAGTCACGGGCAGAATGTCCGCCAGCGGCGTATCCTTGAATGCCTGCGGCGAGTTTTGATCGCCGGCGATGAAAAGCATGCCGCCGCCCTTCTCACGCACGAAATCGCGCAACAGTTGCAAATTGCGCTCGCCGAGCCGCGGATGCTTCGGATCGACGTCGCCCACAATGACGGCATCGAAGGCGAATAGCTCTTCCTTGGCCGGGAATTCGCCCAGTGCGGTTTTGTCCTGCTCGGCATACTCTCGGTCGGAATCGAGGAGCAGAACCTTCAAAGTGATGCTCTTGATCCCCTGCTTCGTGGCCGCCTCGCGTTCCAGCAGAGTCTTGATGAAGCGGAACTCATAACGCGGGTAGCCCTCGATGTACAGCACGCGGATGGGCTTCGCCTCGGCCACGTGGACTTGCTTGACCAGTTTGTTGTTCGACTTGTCCACTTCGTCGGCCTGCTCGGGCACGGTCAGTTCGTAGGTCTTTTCGCCGGCTTGGGTTGGCGTGGTCGCGAGGCGCACTTTGACTGGCTTGTTAGGGTCGAGCTGCACCGTCTCGTGCGCCAGTTCCACGCGCTGGTCGCCAGCCTTCTTCTCCCACAAGGTCACCGGCACCGATTGCACCTTCAGGTTTCCTTTTACCGACACCCGCACATCGAAGATGAGGCGATCGCGAACGTTGACGGCATCTTCGGCTTGCAAATCGTGAAGATATAAATCGCGCGGTTCGTGCGCGTCGCCCAGACCGACGAAGAAGAGAGGCACGTCGGAGCGGGCCGCATAGCGGCTCGCTTGCAATAAGTCTTCGCCTTCCGTGGTCACGCCATCGGTAAACATGATGACGGCCCCCAGGGAGCTGCCGCGGAAATCGCTGAGCACCGCCCGCAGATCACCGCCCAATTCGCTCGAGTCGCCGACCGCTCGCAATTTTCGGATCGCTTGCAAGCCATCGGGAACCTGAACTTCTTGCAGCGCCTGGTACACCGTCGCGGCTCGTGTGGATGCCTGGTAAATGTGAACCTTCACCTGGCGTTTGTGCAGTAAAGGAGTGAGCCAGTCATTGTCTTTGCCGGCGACCAGGGCCTTGGCGAGGTTTAGCCGGTGCGGCGTCTTCAACTCGTTTAGCTGATCCTGAAGGTCAGCGATTTCTTTGTCCAGTTCGGCCTGCCGTTCCGCTGTCGAAGCGGAATTGCGTTCGGTATTCAATTGGTGCAAACGCTGCACGGCCTCGTCGATTTGCGGTTGGGACAGGCGCGACCAGTCCAGCGCGAGTTGTTCGGCTCGTGTCTTGGCCTTCTCATCCTGATAATCATCAGTCGTGCCGCAGCTTTTCGAGGTATCAAAGAGCAGCACGACGTCGGGCCAGCCCTCGCGTTCGAAGAACAGGCGGATTTGCGGCAGGAATACGACCAGCACCAGGAAGAACATCGCGAGCCGCAGGCCGATCAGCGAAAGCATCGAAGAACGTGCAGGATTTCGCTCCCCCGGCACCCGCACACGGGAAGCCAGCCGCTCCAGCCAATACAGCAGCACTACGCCCGCGCCGATGACCACGAAGAGCATGCCGGCCAGCCAGCGGTCGGCTTTCGCCTGGCCGCTCAGGAACGGCAGGTATTCGAGCCGCCAACGTGTGCCTTCGCCCGGCGCCGCTTCCGACACACCCCATTGCCGCTCCAGCGCGAGCCGCACTTGCCCGGGCAGAAAGCCGAGAAATTCATCGGTGCGCGATTCGTGCAGCAACACCACGGCGAGCATTAACACGAGGCCAAGTGGAATCCAGGCGAGAATCTCCCACGAGAACACGCTGCGCAGCCAAGAGCGGGCTGATGCCACCACGAGCGCTTCACCCCGTACCACGGTGCGAGCCGAGCCGAATAGCCAAGCCAGCACCATCTCCAGAATCAGCAGCCCCAACAAGACGAGCAAAAGAACTCGGGCGACGGAAGGACCGGCCGACGAGCGCGGCGTGGAGTCAGAATCCTGCGAAAGCGCCAGCGTGCGCAGATGATGCCGAATTTCCGACGGATTGGTGACCACTTGAATGTCGCTGTCACCTCCGGCAGAGCGGATTTCTTCCGCGTCAAGACGCATCAGGTTGCTTTCCGAGGCCGAGCCGCTGGACGTGGACGCGGGCACATTGACCGCAAAGAACAATTCGTTGCGGCCGGCCCCAACCGTCATTCGATAGATGCCGCTCTGGCTGGTTTCCGCATACCGGACCACGGCCACATCGTCTTGGCCCTGAATCGGCACGGAAACGGTTCGGCCATCGGGCGTGTGCATGGTTCCGGAAAGGCCCACATCGCTGATCGGCAGGTACTCGACCAGCGGTTCGCCGGCGGACACCACGCGCGGTGGCGCACTAACCGACGCATAGCGCACCAGTTCATGCATGAACGGCAAGTAGGCCGGCGAACCGGGCCAGCTTCCCCAGTCGAGGTTCAGCGAGGTGGTGATGAGGACGACTTTGCCTCGGTAGCGCGGCCATTCCAGCACGGCCGCATCAAGCAGGCTCTTGCCCGCGCTGCCGGGGTGGACATCGCTTTCTGCCCCCTTCGGCGGCAGGAAAGATAGAATGCGCGTGACCGGAGCCTTGTCGGGAACTTGCACTTGCATGTACTGCCGGAACCGGGCATTCAGCAGTGTGCCACGGTCGCCTTCGTCGCGAAATGCTATGAGCGGCGGCTTGGTAAATGCTTCCTCGTCGGCCGTTAGCGTTGCAACCTGGTCTTTTTCGAACCGCTTTACGCCGGTGAGCATAACAGGGCTGAAGCCCTCGCCGTTGCGGTAGAGCAGCCGGTTGAACGCTTCCAGATCGACCTGGCTGCCCAGGCTCAGGATCACGCCGCCACCGCGCTTCAACACCGTGTCGAGCCAATCGATCTTTCGCTCGGTGAGCCGGGCCACGTCGCACAAGAACACACATTGATATTGCTCGCGATCGCGCAACGACGGATCGGCGAATTCCGATTCGGTCATCACCACCGGGCGAAACGGGCTGATCGAATCGCGCTTGGCCGAGGGCGCCGGGTTGAGCGCGATGGCCAGATGATGCGTGGCCGCATCGTCGGGCTGGCCGCCGCCCGGCTTGCCGTTGACCAGCAAGACCGGAATGCTGTCCTTCACAGTGACCGCCAGCGAGCGGGAGTTGTCGAGTTCCAGCGCATCATGATCGATGCGCACCTGAATTACGAATTCGCCGGGCGCGGTGAACTGGAAAGGAAAGGTCACGTCCACGCTGCCACCGTTGGGCGCAGTCGGCACATCGACGAGCTGCTGCTCCATCGTCCGCAGCGCAAAGCCCTCTTCCTCGCTTTCCGCATGTGCACGGCCGACAAGCAGGTCCACGCGCAACTGCTTCCGTTCCATGGCGCCATAGTTGTGGATGGTAGCCCGAACCGCGTTCAACGAATTCACCAGTGCGAGAGGATCGGCCAGCGAAAGCTGCGTAACGGCCAGATTGTCGGCCCCTTCGTGGGCCACGTCCACAAAGACTACCTGGGCCCGCGACTGAACCCGCTGCCACGGGTCGGCTTCCGCACTCTTCGCACTGCTCTCCGCCGGGGCCGGCAGGTTCGGGTTCTTCAACACGGCGCCTTGAAAGAATGTCTTCTGCAAGTCGGTGAGTACGTAGACTTCGCGCTGATGATATTTGCCCAACGGCTGGCTCACCATTTTGTCGAGCAGGACCAGTCCGCCGGGCAAATCGGAATTGCCGTGCGGCAGCTTGAGTTCATCAATTTCGTGAACCACATTGTTGCTGTTGTCGGAAGGGCCCGGTACGATCGGTTGGGCCGGCGAGCTCAGCAGAATCAGGCTGAAGCCATCGCCCGGCGCCGATGACTGAACGATCTCTTTCGCCGTTGCCTTGGCGCGATCGAAACCGTTGCCGTCGTCGAATTGCCGGCCCATGCTGAAGGAGCCGTCGATGACGAGAATACGATGCGTGCGGCCGGTCTTGGCTGCCACCGGCCCCACGCCGCCAGGGAAGAGCCGGTTCCAGACCGATTCCATCCATGGCATCACGCTGATCATCGCCAAAATGAGCAGGAGGATGATCAGCATCCGAATTGCAAGCAGCAGCCATTGCTCCAGGCGAATGCGGCGAACCGTGCGCTTTTGGGCCGACAGAAGAAAACGCATCGCGGCCCAGGGGACAATGCGAAAGCGCCGGCGATTGAGCAGATGGATGATAACGGGAATGGAAACCGCTGCCGCAGCGGTGGCCAGCGCGGTGAGCGGAGAAAGGAACAACACTGCGAAAATCGGACCCGTCACCGGCCACTCCCAAATGTCATTTGAACCACAGAGGCACAGAGATCACAGAGAATACACAGAAGTTTGCCATGATACGGCCGATTAATTGCTTAGCTTTTTACTTCAGATTTCCTCTGTGCTTTGCTTTGTGATCTCTGTGTCTCTTTGGTTGGTTCTCAACTTCACTTCCGCATTCTTCGTGCCAAATACGCCGCCAGCGCGATGCCCACGTCTTTGTCCGTTCGCATGGGCACATAGTCGATGTGCTGGGCCCGGCAGCCTTTTTTCAACTCTGTTAGATGCTTTTCCAGTTCTTCAAGATAGCTTTCTCGCAGGCTGCGTGGATCGGTAAGCAAGTCGGGCAAGTGTTCCAGGCCGCGAAACAGCGTGGAATCCTGGAATGGGAAATCCAACTCCGCCGCATCCAGCACGTGAAAGACGATCAGGTCGTGCCGCTGGTAACGCAGATGTTTCAAACCCGTGATCATCTCTTCCGGCTCGTCGAGTAGGTCGCTAAACAACAAAATCAGCCCACGGCGCTCAATGCGCTCGGCCAGTTCGTGCAGCGTGGTGGCGACCTGCGTCCGTTCACCGCCTGGCCCCTGAACGAGCCGTGTCATAATTTCGCGCAAATGCGACGATTGCCCGGATGGCCGGAGAAAATCGCGCACACCGGAATCGAAGGTCGCCAGGCCCACGCTGTCGCTTTGTTGCACAATCAGGAACGCGAGCGACGCGGCCGCCAGGCAGGCGTATTCGTACTTCGTCTTGGCCCCGGAAGCGTATTTCATCGACTCGCTGGCATCGACGACCAGCCAGCATATAAGATTCGTGTCCTGCTCGTATTGTTTCAGATAAAAGCGCTCGCTGCGGCCATAGACTTTCCAGTCGATGTGCTTGATGTCGTCGCCGGGCACGTATTCGCGGTGCTGGGCGAATTCGACCGCAAAGCCCTTGTACGGGCTCTTGTGCATGCCCGCCAGGTAGCCCTCTACCATGCCGCGAGCTTCGAGTTCGAGGCTGCGGATGCGGGCAAGGATTTTCGGGTCAAGGTAGTTCGTGGTGGGCATGGTAATCTGATTATGGCAGGAATTGCCTAATCGCGAAGCGGCAGTTATCAAAACTCCCCCGTGCCGCGCTTGGACCAGTACGGCAATTGCGACCCACCGTCGATGGAGAGCGTGGTGCCGGTGACGTAGCTTGATGCCGGATCGAGCAGAAAAACGACACCACGAGCGATTTCTTCAGGCTGGGCCATGCGGCCGAGCGGGAGCGTGGGGCCGACGTTCTGCAACATTTCTTCGGAGAAGTATTTCCGCTCGCCCGGGGTGTCGGTCCAGCCTGGGTGGACGATGTTCACGCGGATCTTGTGCTTTAGCAACTCGACAGCGGCCGTTCGGGCCATCTGGTCATTGGCGGCCTTGGCCATGTTGTACGCCATGCAGCTGGGAATTGCGACTCGTGCATGCGGCGAACTTACCACCACAACACTGCCGCCTTGGCCTTGTTTGATCATCACGTTCGTGACAGCCCGGAGGACGTAATACGGTCCCATCATGCTCACTTCGATGGTGCGGCGGAAGCCAGCCATGTCGGCCTTCCAGAACAGTTCGCGGTCGCTGTACACGGCCGAGCAGACCAGCAGATCGATCCGGCCGAGCTGCGCGACGGTTTTTGCGACCATCGCTTCCACGGCCGCCTGGTCGGAAATGTCCACCGGAAACAGCAGCGCCTTGCGGCCAAAGGATTGAATTTGTTTCGCCGCCGCTTGTGCGGATTCTTCGAGCGAGAAATAGTTCAGCGCCACATCGGCCCCGCGCTCGGCCAGCGCAATGGCCGACGCCCGGCCAATGCCCGATGAGGCGCCGGTCACCAATGCCACCTTGCCTGCGAAGATCTGTTCCGCCATTTCACGGTTACCCGGAATAAGAAGGAAAACTGCAATGGGAAGGATACGAAAACTAAGCTTGTGGGGCACGCTACTACGCTTGCTGTCCAAGTCGTTGCCGAACTCGCGCGGTGGGGTGCATAGTTCGCGGCAACGACGGCAACGTGGCAACGAATTTGTCCCACGCGGCGGTAAATCTTTTAATAGAAATGACTTGCGGCATAAGCAATCGTCTCGCCGTGGAACTGCTTTTCGTTGCCGGCGCCTGCAGAATTCGCCACTACCGCCGCCGCCGGCAACGAGTTGACGCCGCCTCAACCAGCGCTGGGGCGGTACGAAGTCCCTCTGAACAGCGGCCATCCCATGAACCGGGCTAGGGCGGGCTGAATCGCGAAGCCCAGAACCGGACGTTACGGCCTTCGTGGCAAGAGCTATCGTGATCTTTGTTGTTGTCCTTTTGCTTTCGAGTTGCTTATTGTGTGGGAGATGAAAACTCAAACTGACCCACGACCCACTTCTGCGAAACGTTGCGAACCACAGATAGCTTGTCGAGCGGCGCGCGCATCATTAGCATAAAAGTCTGCGAATCAACCGGAGATATGCTGCATCATGATTGAGGTCGATCACCTCACCAAATACTTCGGGCCGGTGCTGGCCGTGGACGATATTTCGTTCAAGGTCAGCCGGGGCGAAATCGTTGGCTTTCTCGGCCTCAATGGCGCCGGCAAAACCACGACCATGCGCATCCTCACCACGTTCCTGCCGGCCACGAGCGGCGTGGCCAAGGTGGCCGGGCATGACGTGATGAATGAGTCGATGGAAGTGCGGCAAAACATCGGCTATCTGCCCGAAAGCGTGCCGCTCTATCCGGAAATGCGCGTCGAGGAGTACCTCGACTACCGCGCCAAGCTCAAGGGCGTCGATCGTTCGGTGCGCCAGCAGCGCATTGAAGAAGCCATGGAGCGCTGCCGGATTCGCGAAGTGCGCCGCCGGCTGCTGGGTACGCTCTCCAAGGGTTATCGCCAGCGCGTCGGCCTGGCGGATTCGCTTTCTCATGATCCGCCCATGCTGATCATGGACGAGCCGACCTCCGGCCTCGACCCGGTGCAAATTCGTGAGACATTGCATACGATCAAGGACCTGGCCGAGCAGCATACAATTTTACTTTCCACGCACATATTGTCCGAAGTGGAAGCAATCTGTAGCCGGGTCATCATCATTCACCGCGGCGCGATCGGCGTCGACCGCAAAATGGCCGATCTGATGCGCGAAGACGACGCCGGCGTGTTGGCCGAGATTCGCGGCCCGCGCGATGCCGTTACATCCGCACTGAAATCGATCGACGGCGTGAAATCGGTGGAAAGCAAGCTGCTGGAAAAAGACCTGTGCAGTTATGAGGTCCGCGCAGTCGGCAAAAAGGACCTCCGCGAAGCGGTCTTCAATCGCGTCGTGCAAGGAAAATGGGTTATGCGCCGGCTCGAACCATCGCGGCGAAAGTTGGAAGAGTATTTCATGGATTTAACGATGCGGTCGGACGGACCGGCGTGAATATTTGTGCCCTCCCCCCTTGTAGCGGAGGGTCCGGGTGGGGGGTGAACGGCTGTCTCACCCCCACCCTAACCCTCCTCCATCAAGGGGGAGGGGAAAAGATACCCGATGAATAAACATCCCCTCGTAATGGAAACTGCTCCCTCGGCTGTCCGGCAGGATGAGCCGACGGTGTGGCGCTGGTTTGGCTTCATCGGCTGGTGCGCCATCCTGGTGGGGACGATTATCGCCCTGGTGAACATCTACAAGGGCGACCGCCTGGCGACGGAGTGGATGGGGTGGATTTTGGTGAGTTTCGGGCTGGTCGGCGCCATTGGGCACGCGGCCGTCGAAAACGATCAACTTCTACGGCGAATTCTTGGCGGCGTGGGCGCACTCGGGCTGCTTGTGGGCGTGGTCATCGGCATTGTGTTGCCTTTGGAAAGTGTGCATCTGGCCAAAAGTTGGGCCGTGGGCTTGCTGCCCTTTCTGCCGGGACTGATCTTCGTCGCTCTCTTCGCGAGGCAGGAAGCCGAACCATTCTTCAAACAACTGGCCGTCTACGGCCTGGGCGGTATTGGTTTCCTGCTCACGCTCATTGCGTTCATTGGCGTGATCACCAAGCCGGACTGGATCACCGGCGCGGGCGGCGTTGCACTGGTGGTGGCATTCTTCACGTTGCTGCTGTATTTGTCGCTCTTCAACAGCACCAATCCGCTCGGCTATTGGTCTGCGGTGATTGTGGGCGTCCTCGGCGCAGCGATCATGGTCTGGGCGCTGGCTCGTTCGATTTTCCCCGAGCTACTGCACGAATGGCGCTCGCCGCCCAAGGGTTATGCCTGGCCATCGGCCATCATCGGTCTCGCCTTTCTCGTATTGGGCCTGCTGGCGTATTTTTTGAAGCCGTCGTCTGAGAGCGGAGCCGGCACGACCGCCAATCAGCAATCATTGAAATCGCTGGGCCGTATTGCGATCGTCATCGGCATCGTCGTCGGGTTGATTGGCGTGGGCCGGCTGCTGGCACCGAGCATTCTTCAAACGACCGGTTGGTTCGCCTCCAATCCGCGGCCTTACCTGGGTTCGGCCGGAATCCTGCTTACCGTGGCGGGGCTTTTCTATCTGCTCGCAGGCGTCGGCTTCGCCTCGGAAAACCGGCTCGTCGTGATGACCCGCCGCGAGTTCACGGCCTTCTTTGTCTCGCCGATTGCCTACATCGTGATGTTCGCGTTCACGATTATTGCGGCCAACAATTACCGCATCTTCCTGAGCCAACTGCTGCGCGAGCGCAGTGTCCCAATGGAAGAGCCCATTGTGCGCAGTTACATTATCAGCTTCGTGCTGGTAGTAGCCGTGATGATTGCCGTGCCGTTGCTAACGATGCGGCTCCTTAGCGAAGAGCGACGCACCGGCACACTGGAAGTCATGCTGACAGCGCCCTTGAGCGAATACCTGGTGGTATTAAGCAAGTTCTTTGCCACGCTCATGTTCTTCATGCTGCTGTTCGTCCCGTGGGTGCTGTTCCTGGTGCCCTTGCGGTTGGAAGCCGGCCAGCCGTTCGATTATCGGCCGATGCTCAGTTTCCTGCTGGCACTACTCACGTCCGGAGCCGGATTCATTGCCATGGGCCTGTTCTTCTCCACCCTCACCAAAAATCAGATCATCGCGGCGGTGCTCTCGTTCATGGGCATGATGCTGATGGTTTCGCTGTATATCCTCGAAGACAGTATCACCAGCGGCGAGGGCTTCTTCGCGTCGCTCAAACCGGTGGTGCGCACGGTTTCCTTTGTGGACATGTGGATCGACGCCGGCTTCGGCAAACTCTGGTTGCGCGATGTGGTCTTTCACATCTCCGCTGCCGTGTTTTGGCTCTTCCTCAGTATCAAGGTCCTGGAAGCGCGCAAGTGGACGTGATCATGTAATGAGAGCCCAGGGACTTCCGTCCCTGGGCTCTCGTTTACTATACTGTCATCTCTTCACCGATCTTCTTCAGCAGCGCCACGATCTCTTCCACATCGCTTGACGTGGTGCGCCAGTTGATAAAGCACATGCGCACCACGACCCGGCCGCTGAGTCTGGTTGAGGACAGGAAGGCCCGGCCGGTTTTGCGAAGTTCTTCGAGCAGCTGAAGATTGAGTTGGTCGAGGTCTTCGTCTGTTCCACGCCAGTTTTTGGGCCGGTAGCGGAAACAAATGATGCTCAGTTGCCGGGGGCAGACGATTTCGAAATTGCCGGCCCTCTCGAGTTCTTCCTGGGCAAAGTCAGCGAGGCGAAAGCAACGCTCGACGAGTTGGCGAAACCACTTCAGCCCGAAAACCTTTACCGAAAGCCAGATTTTCAACGCCCGAAAGCGGCGCGTCAGCGCGAGGCCGTGGTCGCAGAAGTTGATTTCCTCCTCTTCCGGCGCCACGTCTTGCATGTAGTCGGGCCGGAGAGCAAACGTCTCTGGGAGCAGTCGCCCCTGGCGAACCAGCAAGCCGCCGGCTTCGAATGTCTGCCCGAACCATTTGTGCGGGTCGAAGGTAATGGAATCGGCTTCCGCGATGCCATCGAGTGCTGCCATTCCTTCCGGGATCAGCGCGGCGGACCCGCCGTAAGCGGCGTCTACATGTAGCCAGAGTTTCTCGGCATCGCAAAACTGCGCCAATGGCCGCAAGGGATCAACCGTACCGGTATTCGTGGCGCCGGCATTGGCGACGACCGCCCAGGGCAACCGGCCGGCCTGGCGGTCGGCTGCCACCGCTTTGGCAAGTGCAGCCGCTGTCAATTGATATTGCGAATCGGCGGGAACCGGACGTATCTGGCTGGGATAAAGCCCGATCACATTTGCCGCCCGGTCAATCGACCAGTGCCGCTGCTCGGAACCATAGAGAACCGCCCGGGCGCGATCCGCAAAAGGCAACCGATTGCGCGCGACCACCAGGGCCGTAAGATTCGCTTCGGAGCCGCCGCTGGTGATGATGCCGCGCGCTTCATCCGGGTAGCCGAGAATCGACTTGAACCAATCAAGTACCGTTACTTCCACTTGCGTTGGGCCGGAAGCTTCCAGCCACACGCCGCAGAAGAAATTGCTGGCCGCGCAGAGCCAATCGCCCATGACCGAGGGAAATGATGGCGCGCCCGGCACAAAAGCCAGAAAGCGTGGGTGGTTGGTGCGAAAGGCATTCGGCGTGATTTTCGTTTGGAACTCATTCAGAACGTCGGCGAATGGTTGCCCTTGCTCCGGAACCGGCTGGTGCAACTGCGGCTCGAGGGTCGCGCGCTGGAGATATTGGCCGATCGGTTGTTCGGGCAGGGTTTTGAAGTGAGTTAGCGCCCACTCCAGCACCTGGCCGGCCCATTCCAGCCGCTCCGATTCACTTGGGTGGGCATGCGGTCGCGCCAGTTGCTGTCGCAGCGAATCGCCATCCATCAGGCGGTATGAGCCTTGCGCAAGTGATTGACAATGTCATCGGGGGCAATGTGCCAGCCGCAGTCATCGCAGGGCGGCATGTCTTGGTAGCATTGTTCGCAAAATAGCGGGCCGCCGCGCAGGAATTGCTCCAGGCGCGGCCGGTCGCGCTCTGGAATATCCACGATGTTTCGCGGCAGCGTTTGTTTCTTGCCGCACTTGTCGCACTGCCGGGTGTTGTTCTTCGCCAGCACCGGCGAGAAGTGCTCGTGCAGGCCGCGCGGCACCGTGCCGCTGCCCTGGCAAAGCGGGCACGCCATGCCGAGCTGTGCCACAATGGCCTTGCGAATGAAGGCGCTCTTGTTGGGCAGTTTGTTGAGAAACTCGGCCAGTTCCTCTTCCACTTTGAAGGCAACAATTTCCGTTTTGGCAGTCTTGCGCGACATGGATGCCATGACCTAGCGAAGTTCCGGTCTCTATTTCTTGGATTTGCCGAGCTTGATTTCCACAACGATTTCCTTCCCGTTGCGACGTTCGGTGACCACGGTGAGCGGAGCGCCGATCTTGGCCCGCTGGCGGTCCGCGAATAGCTCGATTCCCTGTTTACAGGGCTCGCCCTTGGTGGTCAGCAGCTTGACCGCGTCGGACAGCTGATATTCGCTTTCCTTGTCTTCCGACTTGATCGTAAGTACCTTTTTGGCCGACTCGTAGCGCACAAACGTTCCGCTGTTCTCAGCGGCAAAGGCCGGGATTGCCAGGCAAAATGCCGCCCCGATTGCGGCCAAAACGATCCGTCTCATGCGGGTTGCTCCTCGGTTGTTACCACCAACTTAAACTGATTCTAAGGGAAAGCAACCGAAAAATCGAGTGGGCGGAGGCCCAGGGACTTCCGTCCCTGGGCTTTAATGCAAGCATGAAAAATCGGACTTTTCGCCATTCAAACGGCTGTTTTTCCTTGCGATTTGGCAGCTCAGTCAGGATAATAAACAACAACAGGGAAGTATTGCGGCAGTCTTTTGGAGCCCCCCAGCCCACTCCGATTGCCGAGTCTGGCCCGTGGAATCTTGCATTGCTGCGGATTCTGATCCTTTCAGCCCCACGAGGAGCCATGGCCAAGCAACGCACCAAGCGGCCAGCCGGGAAGTCCCACGCCCGGCCCAAGACCGCCAATTCCAAGTCTGCCGCGCGCTCGAATGGGCGAAAATCGGCTTTCACAAGGAGCAACGGCAAACCTGCGCCCCGAAATGCGCGCAGCACGGGTCTGGCCCAGAGCCGGCCTAAAGTGCTGAAACGTCAACCAGCGGATATTCGGGTGCCGGCAGACGCGCCGCTGCGGCGCACGCGCTTCACTCTCTACAACTTCCTCGCCCAAGAGCGCGGCTGGTATCTGGTGGAACCCGCCCCGGTGCCCCTGCCGGCACCGCCCGAGCGCACCGTCGCGCACTCCATAATCATTATCGACCGCTCCGGCTCCATGCGGCGCAGCATCGAGGAAATGAAGGCGACGCTGCTGAAGCTTCTCACGCTGGACGAGTACAAACAGAGCAACCTGTTGGTTACGCTGCTCTCGTACGCGGGGCAGGGCGACCTGAAATGCCATTTTCAGCGTGCCCCGATCATCGAGATCATGAAACCGAATTCGCGCGAGCAGCAAGCGATCCGCGCGATTAGCACCGGCGGGGCCACCTGTATTTCCCAGGCGGTGCAGTTGGCCGGAAGTGTGGTCCGACCCGGCGAACTTACCGCGATCATGCTTCACAGCGATGGTTATGCCGATGATCCCAGCCCCACCATGGAAGTGCGGAAATTGGACGCACTATGCCGGACCATTCATGAGTCGAGCGACGCATTCCTGAACACGATTGCCTATACCGACGCGGCCGACTTCCGCACGCTGGCGCGACTTGCCAATCTTGCCTCTGGTAATTGCGTACGTACGGGAGACTTGCAACAGGTCTACGATGCGCTTTACAACTCGGTGAAGGTTTTGAACCAAAGCGCCCTGCCGTCGCTGGGCATCCCACTGACCGGCGAGCACGAATACCAGGTCTTCGTTTCACATGCCGCCGGCAAAGTGAACGGCGGCGCCGGGCCGCTGAAAATAACCGGACTGCAGCCGGGTCAGGATGCCGTCGTTTATCGCTTTCACAACCTGACCAAGGACGAGTACGACACCATGACCGACGTGGCCGTGGATCAATCCGGCGAAGCGGTTTTTGCCTTTGCACGAGCAAACCTCGCGGAAGGAAATGTCAACACGGCCAAGTACGCTCTCGCCAGCACGTTTGACGCCACACTTTCCGAGCGGCATGGTCACGCCCTGACGAACACCGAAATAGCCGATATGTCCCAGGATCTTGACGACGTGCTCATGCACCCAGACCATCTCGAACAGCACGACGTGCTCGAGTACCCGCGCCCGCACTATCGCATCCCCGTTTTGGACATGATACGGCTCCTGGATCAGCACAAAAACGGCTTCCGCATCAACATCAAGGATCTGGATCGCAACTATGTTCGCCGCGGGTTGCGCCGTGTCCCCGGAACGCGCGATGAATCCGGTCGCCTGGTTCCTCCCTGGTTGAAAACCGAACTGGTCGAAGATGCAACGTTTGTGCCGGTCCAATCGTTCGACTTGGACCGAAACAAAGCGGCCCTCAACATGCGGATGGCACAGCCTGTCCGGCTCGTCCGGGTCTCCGACGGCACGCCGATTGAAGAAGTAGCCGGCATTCGGCTCGAAGGGCTTCAAACGTACACCAATTATTCGTTGATGAGCGACGGCGAACTCAATGTGCGGACCCTACTCATCCAAATCAGCGACCCGCAACTATTTGAGCGGCTGAAGGCGGAGGGAGTTCTGGAACTCGATGTCGAACCGGCCAACCGGTTCAATTCGCGTTCTTCGTACACACTGCGGCTCGACAACTTGCCGCTCGTGCCGCCTTTCGACAGGGAAGTAAACCTCGACGGCCAGTTCGACGACCTGGCCGAAAAGAAGTTGCTTTCGAGCATCCTGGCCGCATACCTGAAGGAGGAGCCGGTTCTGCGAACACCGGAGCAGCTCGAACAGCTGAAGCGCTACTACCTTTCGAAAAGCCTCTTTTTGAACTTCCCCACGACCACGGAATACACGAACCTGCAAGAAGCGCTTCAAGAAGGCAGCGTGGACATTCGCGTTGGCTACCGCGTGGATATCGGCAGCCGGCGCATACTGAATCTGCGCAAACTGCGTTCGGCCAATGCTTTTTTGGATCGGCTCTACGATGTGTACGACGGCGCGAATCAGCGCGTCGAGAATCCGAAGCTGGAAAACGCGCTCGACGCCGGATGGAAATACGTACCCAAGCCCGCGACGAACCGGATGAAAGTGACGCCGGTGGACACGTTCGCCAAGCGCCTATTCGATGATTTCCTGGGCCTGGAGAACAACGGCTCGGTGGCAGTGATCCTGGCCAAGGTCGGCGCCCAGCGGTTGATTGATCTGCTGGCGCAAAAGCGACTCGGCCGGCACGTGGACCGCACCGAGATGATTGGCGCCATGGCCGATGCGCAGGACCGGCTCGACGACCAGGCGGAAAGGCTATTCCGCGAGCAAATTTCGCCGCTGGTCTTCTACGTGGGCTCGACGGGGCTCTTGCCGGATGAGATTCAGGCCCCGGCCCAAACGGCAGGCCAGCTTTCGGCCAAGTACCCCGAGCTGGATTTCAGCAACGACGAACTGGATGGAATGTTCTACGAGATCGGCGATACCATCCTGAGTGTGTACGCCACGAACGAGTATTATTCGAAATAATTCGCCGCTTGCGGCGATGCGCCTATGGCTTCACCTCTTCGAATCGCGGTGCTGGTTAGCGGTGGCGGCACCACGCTGCAGAACTTCATCGATCAGATTGCCGACGGCCAGCTAGCGGTGGAGATTGTGCAGGTCGTCGGCAGCCGGGCCGATGCCTTCGGCATCGAGCGGGCGCGTCGAGCCCGCTTGCCGGTGGCCGTGGTCAATGCGAAAGAGGTCGGCCGCGAGGCATTCAGCGAACGCATTTTTGATAGCTGCCGGCAAGCGCAAGCCGAGCTCGTTTGTCTGGCCGGTTTTCTGCATTACCTGCGCATTCCGGACGATTTCGCACTGCGAGTCATGAACATTCATCCGGCCCTGCTTCCGGCTTTCGGCGGCAAAGGAATGTACGGCCACCACGTGCACGAAGCCGTGCTGCAGCACGGCGTGAAGGTGACCGGCTGCACCGTACACTTCGCCGACCACGAATACGACCACGGCCCGATTATTCTTCAACGCGCGATTCCGGTGCTCGAAGACGACACACCGGAAACGCTGGCATTCCGGGTCTTCGAGCAGGAGTGCCTTGCCTATCCGGAAGCGATTCGGCTATTCGCAGAAAAGAAAATGCGAGTGGATGGCCGGCGCGTGCGAATATCGGGGATGGAGCAGGAATACAAGAATCGAACAGAAGGAAACGGAACAAACAAAGATGTCGATGATGGGGACGATGAACAGGATTAATTCTGGTTCCCACGCTCTGCGTGCTAACGTACCTGCACGCATTGCGTCCAGTGAGATAGACCCGACGCAGAGCATCGTGCCGCGGATTTTCCGGCGCAGAGCGTGGAAACGCAAGGCGAAATGTTCCAACGTCGCGTGAAAGCAGATTGCGTGCGGCGGGCATGGTGTTTCGCGACGCAGGAGCGTCCAATGAGGGGGCGTCACGATCGGGGGTATGTCCGGAACCGTTTTCATTTATGACGAAGCCGTTCCTGATACCCAACTCCCGTTCCCTTTCCACTGCCATCTCCGTTCCTGACTCAATTCCGCCAAAAGGCAATGCCACGGACATGTCCGCAATCGCCAAAACCATTCATTTTCGCGATGCCATTACCGGCATGGCGCTTTTCTATTCCCCTTAGTGTCTGGCAGGACGGTGGGGAGTTTATTTTTTTGCTGTCAGCGGGCTCCGACGCAACTTATGGTAAGACCAGGAATTCCAATTGGGCTTCGCCTTGCATGTTCGTAAAATGCGAAAAACTTCGGTTTAACAATTTTCGGCAGAACCTACTCCGCCTAAAGGAACCCATCATGCTCAAGTTGATTTCGCGCCGTCGCTTTGCCGGGCTGACTGCGGGACTCGTACTCGGCTCCGCTGCCAAGCTGACGGCTGACGACAAGCCGAAGTCCGAGGCGCCGAAAGCACCCGTCGGCCCGACGGAGGCCGCGTTCGAGCGCGACTATGCGCCGCCCGGGTTTAAGCCGTCTTGGAAGAAGCCGCAGATAAACCGGCTGCTCGCCCAGGACTTTGTTATCTTCGCCCATTCCGACCTGGAGATGACCAAGAAACTGCTGGAGAAAGAACCGGCGTTGCAGAACGCGACCTTGGACTGGGGCGGCGGTGACTGGGAGACCGGACTGGGCGGAGCCTCGCATATGGGCCGGCGGGATATTGTCGAGTTCCTTTTGGAGAAAGGGGCGCGGATCGACATCTTCTGCGCCGCCATGATGGGACAGCTCGACGCGGTGAAAGCGTTCCTCGCCCTCCAGCCCAGGCTAATCGACGCCAAAGGCCCACATGGGTTCACCCTGCATTTCCATGCCCAAGTTGGCGGCAAAGAGGCCGAAGGGGTGCTCGCTTACTTGCAGTCCGTGAAGAAGGTGGAGTTGAAGCCGGCGCCATTTTTGAAAAAGCCGGCCGACCCGCCGGCCAAGAAGCCGTAGTGAGAGGCGCGACCGGAGCAATCCCGCGACCATGTCTTACTTGGCGACACGCTCGATCCGTCATCCGCAAGGACCTGAGTAGTATTCAGGCAAAGTAGCAGACGGCGGGGCATGACGGCTTTCCAGGTTTTGACGGCGGTCCAGCTCCGGCGCGGCTGAGCTTCAACGACCGGTTCTTTGAGGTACGGGATGGCACACGATCACCAACACGGCGCGCCGGACTACAACCGTGCGTTCGCGATCGGTGTTGGGCTGAACCTCGGATTCGCGCTTTTGGAGGCGGGCTTCGGACTTTGGGCCGGCTCGCTGGCGCTGCTGGCCGACGCCGGGCACAACTTCAGCGATGTCCTGGGCCTGCTGCTCGCGTGGGGGGCGAACTACCTGACCGGCCGCCCGCCGACGGCTCGCCGCACTTACGGCCTGCGGCGGTCATCAATCCTTGCTGCCCTGCTGAACGCGGCCCTCCTGCTGGTCGTCATCGGCGGCATTGGCTGGGAAGCGATCCAGAGATTCGCGCGACCCGCCGCAGTCTCCGGGCTGACCATCATCGGAGTGGCCGCCGCCGGTGTGGTCGTCAACGGCGCCACGGCCTTACTTTTCATGGCCGGGCGGAAGCGGGATCTGAACGTCCGCGGCGCGTTTCTGCACATGGCGGCCGACGCCGGCGTCTCGGCGGCGGTCGTGGTAGCCGGGTTGGTGATCCAGTTCACCGGTTGGCATTGGGTCGATCCAGCGGCGAGTCTGTTGGTCGTCTTCGCGATCGCGGCCGGCACCTGGGGCCTGCTCCGCGAGTCGGTGGATCTGTCACTTGACGCTGTTCCTGCAGGCATCGACATCGCGGCAGTGGAGGCGTACTTGGCGGGACTGCCCGGCATTGTGGCAGTCCATGACCTGCACGTATGGGGGCTGAGCACCATTCATGCGGCGCTGACGGCCCATCTAGTCAAGCCTGACGGTCGCCTCGACGATGAGTTGCTGATGAGAGTGGCCGCGGACTTGCGCGAACGGTTCGGCATCGCCCACGCGACGATTCAGTTGGAGCAGGCGGCTGAACTTGCTTGTGATCTCGTTCCCTGCACTTCAGGCAAGGCAGAGACGAGTTGAACCAACGGCTGAAGCGGCCCTGGGGCCGCCATCCTCGTTTTCCGAGCTGCAATGTCAATATCCTGGCGGCGCGGTTCGGGCAGGATCACGAGGGCACGTCCGGCGGTGGCGGTCGGCTATTCCTCTCTTCTGAGGACAAATCCGGCAAATCAACCACTACAACAAACGGCGGCTGCGATGCTGGTTTATCGATGTTTACTGTTGCCCCGCGCGGTCGCCGCTGCTGAATTACGTCCTTTATGTACACAAACGGGCCGGCATAAGGAGCCGATCATGGCCAGGTGCGCGATTTCATGCTGGGTGCTTCTCGCTCTCCTCTTTCTGGCGGCCGACGTGCGGAATGGCCGGGCCGATGAGCAGCCGAAAACGGCCGTGAAGTCGGAATCGTTCGACACGGACCCTGGCTGGGAGGGGCACAACAACCGTATCATGCCGGAGCGTGTGCCGACTGTGACGCAGGACTTCGGCTACAGCAAGACAAATTTCGCCGGCAAGGCGACGGGTGAACTGGGCGGGCACATCACCAGGGCGGCGGAGCCGGCGTATTACGCCGACAAAATAGGCCCGGTGACGCTCGACGAGAAGTTCAGCGCTTCGGGGACGTTCGCACTGACAAAGACCACGGCGGGCGGCGGCGTCTTCTTCGGCTTTTTCAAGGCCGAGCAGCCCGGCGGCGGCGGGCGCCCCACCGGGTCGCTGGGTTTGAACCTGGACTGCGAACGGAGCGGCGCTCGTTTGGCCGTGCGGCTCATCACCGGCCAAAACCAGAGCTGCGGCACGTTTGTCACGCCGTTCATCCCCGGCAAGTTCCGCCCCACCCCGATCCGCAATGACGGCACGCGCTACCGCTGGACCCTCGACTACGACCCAGCAGGCGCCGGCGGCCGCGGCCAATTCACGTTTACCTTGAGCGGCGACACCCACATGCCGGGCGAGTACTCCAACACCGATATCCCGGAGGCGCACAAGCTGGAAGCCCGCCGTCGCTTTCCCGACGTGACGAGTTTTACCGTGGACCTGACCGACGGGTTCCGCAAGCAGGGCACCACGTTCGACCACTTCGGCCTGATGAACATGACCAAGCCCGGCGGCTCCATGAGCATTTACTTCGGCGACCTGCATTGCCTCGGCCGCGCTGCGGACTTCTCGCAGGACCCGAAGTGGGACGCTTCCGGCAATCGCGCCACCTACCAGGCGAAGGACGTCGGCGGAGCGCACGACTTCGGCTACAGCAACACTAACCACGCCGGCGGCAAGGCCGGCGAAATCGGCGGCACCTTCTGGCGCTCCGGCAAGTACGCCTACTATGCCGACAAGGTCGGCCCGCTGAGCCTGGAAGATCGGTTGGAGGCAAGCGGCAAGGTTGTGCTGAAATCGGGAGCGCCGGATTCGGACATGTTTCTAGGCTGGTTCAACAGCGCCATCAAGGACGAGCCGCCCGTGCAGGCCGGGCACTTCCTCGGCGTCCATGTCGGCGGCCCCACTCGGGTGGGCCACTACTTCCACCCCTCGCTGACAACCGGCAAGGCAAGCAGGGCCCAGGCTGCCGCGGGACCGGTCCTCACGCCGGGCAAAGTGTACGACTGGACCCTCGTTTATAACCCGGCTGCGGAGAGCGGCAATGGCGCCATCACCGTAACCCTGGACAAGGAATCCGTGACGTTGCCGCTCAAAAAGGGAGTCAAGGCCCAGGGCGCGAGCTTCGACCGCTTCGGCGTCTTCACCTCGAACATCGGCGGGCAGATCGTGCGGATTTATTTCGACGACTTAAAATACACCGCGGCCCGCCCGGCGCCATGAGCCCGCGCTGCGCCGCACGGATCGCCGCGCTGGTGAAGAAAGCGGAGGGCTAAGAGTGCGTAACCGGACGCGAACGGAGAACGAGAATGAATCCCCAGGTTGATTGGTTTTTCACGAAAGACAAAAAATGGCAGAAGGAATTTACGAAATTGCGAACGATCGTTCTTGACTGCGGCCTTACCGAAGAATTGAAGTGGGGTTGTCCCTGTTATACGTTTGAGGACAAAAACATCGTCTTGATACATGGATTCAAAGAATACTGTGCGCTGTTGTTTTTCAAAGGCGCGTTGTTAAAGGATACCGATGGCATTCTCGTCCAACAAACGGAGAACGTGCAGGCGGCGCGCCAGATTCGGTTCACCGATGTTCGAGAGATCGAGCAAATGGAACCGATCTTGAAAGGATATATTCACCAAGCCATGAAGGTCGAAAAAGCCGGTTTGAAAGTGAAATTAAAAAAGAGTTCCGAATTCAAGGTCCCCGAAGAATTCCAAAGCAAATTAGACAAGAATCCCGCGTTGAAGGCTGCCTTCGAGGCCTTGACGCCCGGTCGACAGCGAGCCTACCTTCTTTATTTTGCTCAACCCAAACAATCCAAAACTCGGGAGTCGCGGGTGGAAAAGTGTTTGCGACAGATTCTCGCTGGCAAGGGATTGAATGATTAGTGCCGACGACACGTTTCTTAGAATGAATCTTGTTTATTCCGTGTCCCACTCGTCGGTATGCGGTTCGTCGTCATCCAGTTTCAGCATGATCCAATGCCGGCAACTCTGGCATTGAACCAACATGGCCAGATGGGTTCCGGCCTCCAGATTGCGCAGCCGGCGGGTAGTTGAGTCCGATCGTTCCGGATCGAATTTGAATTCCCGTTTGCAGAAATGACAGATTACAGTGTGCATGTTGTTCAGTTCAAAAGACAAAAACGCGCATCCAGCCACAAACGAGGCGTCAGAGAATAATAGCATTTTCTTTGGAGACTTTTTGGCGTACGGAGAACATTATTGGGCAGAAGTGATCCGAGCGCAATGGCACGACCGTTGGGACGGACCACAGAATAGGGGTAAACAAACAAAAATGAGAGCGATCATCGATTGCTGGGCCGTTAGCCGATGTCTTATCCCAGACTAATAGGTGGCTGCAAAGTGTAGCCAGGCGGAGATCCGTGTTTAACGTCAGCTTGCGAATCCTGGACAGTGCAAGCAAGAAGCCGCTGCCGGTGCGCTTGCGGATTTGCGACCACGACGGGCGGACGTACGCACCTCTGGGGCAGCTGGCGGAATTCGCGACGGGACGAAACGAAGATGTGGGCGGACACTTGTGGGAGGGTACGGCGTGGTGCTACATCGACGGCGCCTGCGAAGTGCCGTTGCCCGCCGGAGTGCGGCTCATCATCGAAGCTCGCCACGGACCGGAGTATTTGCCATTGCGGCATGAAGTCACGCTCGGGCCGGGGCAAATGGCACTAAGGCTGACGATGGAACGCTTGGTGGATTATCGCGCCAGGGGCTGGTATCCGGGAGATACGCGTTGCCATTTTCTGTCGCCGCATGCCGCATTTTTGGAAGGAATGGCGGAAGACTTGGACGTAGTGAACCTGCTGGTGGCGGAATCCCAGGTTCTTTCGCAGGATGGTAAGCTCTATCCGTCGGCGCCGAACCTGGTCGCCTTTAGCGGGCAACAGCCGGCGCTGGAGCGCGACGGTCATATGGTTGCGGTCAACACATTCCACGCGCATCCAGTGTTGGGGCAACTCTCGCTGCTGCACTGCCATCGCGCAATCTTCCCGCTCTCCTTCGGCGGTCCGGATCAGACGGATGACTGGTCCCTGGCCGATTGGTGCGATCAGTGCCATCGGAAGAAGGGGCTTGTCGTGTGGTCTGATCCGTTTCGCTTCGACAACGGCATCGCCCCGGAAGCGCTCGCGGACTTGATCTTGGGGCGAATCGATGCAGTGGAATGCACGCCGACAACCACTCCGCTCAATGCTATTTACAGCGCCTGGTCGGCCGGCATTCGTTTTCCGCTCGTCGGCGCAAGCGGCAAAGACAGCAACTGCGAAGCGCTCGGCAGTATGCGGACGTATGCATATCTCTCCAAATTCAGGGAAGCAGTTGCAACATACGCC
>DATGHS010000442.1:0-5142 GCA_035307785.1 Gemmataceae bacterium | reverse complement strand
CCGCGTCGCCCATCCGGCCGATGAGGAGCAGGAAGATTGTGAAGGCCCACGCATCGAGGCTGAATTGCAGACCGTTCGGCAAGCCAAAACGCAGAAGGCGCAAGAATAGTGCAGGCTCCGGCCGCCAGCCGGTGAGCGTGGCAAATTCCTTGCGATACTCTTTGCGCAAAAACAGCGCCAAACCGAAAAACGCCGATGCCCACGATGCCGTCACGGTTGCCAAGCCGGCGCCAGTTATGCCCAGTGCGGGAAATGGTCCTAAACCGTAGATGAGGAGACAACCAACGGGGATCTCGACCACCATGCCGAGCACATTCATCCACAGCACGGGCCAGGTCTGGCCGCGCCCAGCGAAGAATGAACTCACCGAGGCGATCAGCAGCAGGGGAAGCGTTGCAAAGCAAATGGTACGAAAGTAGCGCACCTCCAGTTCCTGCATCACCAAGGAATGGCCGCTGAGGGCGAACAGTTGCGGCGCTAATGGGACGAGTAACAAAAACAGCAGGCCGGTCACGATGCTGAAGTAAATGGCTTGCCAAACGGCCGGTCCAATGCGCGTGCGCCGCCCGGCGCCAAGATACTGGGCAACGAAAGTGGCGGCATAGTTGGCGGTCTGAAAGAGCAGCGCGAAAATAGCCCAATGCAGTACACCGGCCGACATCGCGGCGCCCACGGTTTCGCTGTTCTGCCGGCTGAGCATGATCCGCCCAGCTGTGATCTGTAGCGTCCAGAAGGCATAGCTGAGCACTAGCGGCAAAGCAACGCGCCACAACTCGATACTGCCGCCCGCGCTGGCGGGGAGTTTTTCTTGCGCTTCCGTCACATACACCTCCGCTCGATTCTTCCCTGGGTGAAGAAGTGACCAATGCGATCGATCATGGGTTCGCGGACGAGATTGGAATCTTATTCCACAAAACCGCTAAAGCCGACCATCGGCGTAAACATTCACACTTTTTGTGCGCTTGAACGCCGCTGCGATTCCGCTACGATGACAATCAGCGATTGCTTGCCCCAGATTGCGGTGGCAGTGTGGATTCGCGACTCCAACCACGCTGCCGAATCCGCCTCTTCATCATGAACGGATCACGGGAGAATAAAAGATAATGAGTGCGCCAGCTATTCGAGCGTCCGGTCCCGGTCTGCAACCAGCCGACAAATCCGCTGAAACCAAATTCCAATACCCCGGCATTCCGACTACTTGCGATGGAGCAGAAGCGGTAGTACATGTGGAAGTCAACGTCGCGCAGGCAGCGGGGGCTTACCCGATCACGAGCTCCACCACCATGGGCGGCGGCTTCAATGCCGCAGTCATGAACGGCTACAAGAACCTGTGGGGTGAAACGATCGAATTCTTCGAACCGGAAAGCGAGCACTCGGCTGCCACGGTGTGCGAAGGCTTTGCCGTGGCCGGCGGTCGGGTCACCAACTTCACATCGGGCCAAGGCCTGGTGCTAATGAAGGAAGTCCTGTACACGATCTCCGGCAAGCGCTTGCCAGTACTCATGAATATCGGTGCTCGCGCCCTCACCAGCCAGGGGTTAAACGTCCATGCCGGGCATGATGACCTCATGAGCGTGGCCGACGTTGGTTGGGGCATGCTTTTCGGCCGCAATGCTCAGGAAGCCGGCGACTTGTGCCTCATTTGCCGTCGTGCCGCCGAAGCCAGCTATACGCCGTTCTTCAACGTGCAGGACGGCTTCCTCACCACGCACACCGTGGAAAGCGTGCGCCTGCCCGAACTTGAGTTCATGAAAGAATACATCGGCGCCCCGAAGGACAAGCTCATTAACCTGATGGACCCGGCCAACCCAATCATGTCGGGTGTCGTGCAGAACCAGGATAGCTACATGAAGGGCAAGATTGCCCAGCGCTGGTACTACGACCGCGTGGATGGAATCCTCGAAGAATGCTTCGAACTTTTCTACCAGAAGACCGGCCGGCGCTATGGCTTCGTCGAAGCATACCGCTGCGACGATGCCGAGTTCATCATCGTCGGCATGGGCAGTTACATGGAAACGGTCAAGGCCACGGTTGATTACATGCGCGATAAGAAGGGGATCCCCGTCGGCTGCCTGAATGTTTGCGTGTTCCGCCCGTTCCCGGCCAAGCAGATTGTCAACGCCCTCAAGAATTGCACCGCCTTCTCAGTCTTCGAGCGCATGGACGATCCGCTTTCAACCACGGGCAACCACCTGACGCGCGAAATCAAAGCTGCGTTCTGCGATGCTGCGCACGGGGTCAACGGCCAGGAGAAGATCGACCGCATTCCGCGCATTTATCACGGGGCCGTCGGCCTCGGCAGCCGCGATGTGCGGCCCGGCGACGTAATTGCTGTCGTGCAGAACATGATGAAGCCGAAAGGTCAGCATTTCTTCTGTGTCGGCATCGATCACGCCCTGGCATTGAAGCGCGGCGAAGACCCGGACTTGCGGCCGAAGGGCGGCTTCTCGATGCGTGGCCACTCGGTGGGTGGCTTCGGCTCGGTAACCACCAACAAGGTCATCGCCACCATCGCCGGCAATGTCTTTGGCAAGGACGTGCAAGCGTATCCGAAGTACGGCTCCGAAAAGAAGGGCTTGCCGACCACGTATTATCTCACGATCGGCGATTCGCACATTCTCATGCACAGCGAACTCGAGCACATTGACTTGCTGTGCATCAACGACCCGACGGCCATGCTGAACCCGCTGACGCTCGACGGCTTGCAGCCGAATGGAGCCGTATTCATGCAGTCACCCTACACCGATCCGAAAGAAGTCTGGGACCACATTCCGAAGAATGTGCAGGAAGCGGTGCGCGAAAAGAAAGCCCGCGTCTTCTTCTGCGACATGGTGAAAATCGCCCGCGAAATGGCTTCCGAAGCCGACTTGCAGATGCGTATGCAGGGCATCGTGCTGCTTGGCGCGTTCCTGAAGCTCACGCCGTACGCCAAGCAAAGCGACATGACCGACGAGCAAGTCTACGCCGGCGTGGAGAAGGCGCTGCGGAAGTACTTCGGCAAGCGCGGCGACCGCGTGGTGCAGGACAATCTCAATTGCGTGAAGCGCGGTTACGGTGACATGAAGGAAATCCCTGTAGCGCTGATTAATGCGTAACAAAATTGCCGCTTGCGGCTTAGCCGGAGGACGCGGCGATGAACTGGTACGCGGCACACCTGATTGAATACTTCAAGTACCGGAAAGGCAAACAAAAGCTATTCACAGTTTGGGAAAACATCGTATTGGTTCGCGCGAAGAATTTCAGGGAGGCACATACCAAGGCGAAACGGATCGGTAAGGAAAATGAGGCACACGACGACAAATCGCTAACAGTCGATGGCCATTCGGCGAAACTCGTGTTCGCGGGCGTACGAAAAATTGTGGAATGCGTCGATCCAGAAAGCTGGCCGCGGGAAGGCACCGAAGTTTCTTATACCGAAATGCAGGTTCGTTCGGAGGACGCGATTCGGAAGTTGGTTGTAGGCGAATTTGTATCTGTCACCATTGCTGATTTCGATCCGGATGAGTTGAAAAAGCAAAAGAACGAGCGCTAAGTAATGCGGGTGCTTAAAATCGTTTACTGGAATCACCGGAAGGCTTGGCTGGGATATCTTCAGGATTTTCCGGCCTACTGGACGCAAGTGAAAACGCTGAGAGATCTTAGGGAACATCTGAAATCGTTGTACGACGACATTTCCAGCGGCGAAATCTGTTTGAACTAACGAGTATCTTTAACTCTTTTTGTCGAGACGAGACTAATGATTGCGACTCCGACGACCCATGGTGCCACCAAACCTTCGATGAACGAGGCCAATGCGAAGGATCCCTTCAACAATAACTCCTACGGCACGCTCCTTGACAGCGGCTACAAGATGGTGAGCTTGCCGGTGCTCGATGTGACCGACTTCAACGAGCGCATCATACGCGGCTACGAGGAAGGCTGGGGCGAGAAGGATTTGCCGGCCGACCTCTCGGTGGCCCGCTCGCTCATTCCGGCCGGCACTGCCACGCTGCGTGATTTCAGCAACATCGCCCCGGAAATCCCTGAGTACATTCCCGAGAACTGCACCGGCTGCATGGACTGCGTTACCGAATGCCCGGACACTGCAATTCTGGGCAAGGTTTTATCGGAAGAGGAATTCGATCAGCGGCTCGCCACCGTGCCCGAGGCCGATCGCGCTATGTTCAAGGCTCAATGGTCGAAGACCAAGAAATACTACGACGGCTACAAGAAGAAGCTGGGCGCCGGCGGTCTTTTCAACATCATTATTGACCCGTCGAAGTGCAAGGGCTGTGCCGAGTGCGTAACTGTCTGCGACGATGATGCGCTCAAAATGATCGTGAAGACCGACGATGTGATGACCAACGCTCGCAAGAGCCACCGCTATTTCAAGACCATCGGCCCGAGCAACAACAAGTACGTCAGCGACAACCTGCTCATCGACATGATGCTGAAGGAGCAAACGCACATTTACGTGGGTGGCGCCGGCTCGTGTGCCGGCTGCGGTGAAGGCACCGCCTTGCGCATGATGTGCTCGGCGACCGGAAGCAAGTACGGCGACCAGTGGGGCATTATCGCCGCCACCGGTTGCAATACGGTGTACACCTCGACCTATCCGTACAACCCGTACCTGGTGCCGTGGACCAATTCGCTCTTCGAAAACGCTCCGGCCGACGCCATCGGCGTGCGCATGCGTTGGGATCAGATGGGCTGGAAGGACAAGCCGCTCTGGTGCCTCGGCGGCGACGGCGCCATGTTCGACATCGGCTTCCAGTCGCTGTCGCGCTTGCTGGCCAGCGGCATGAACATCAAGCTTTTCGTGCTCGACACGCAGGTGTATTCCAACACCGGTGGGCAGGCCAGCACCAGCACCTTTACTGGTCAGAACACCAAGATGAGCGTGCACGGCAAGACGTTCGGCGGCAAGCAGGAGCGCCGCAAGGAAATCGCCCAGATCGCCATGATGCATCCGCGCACCTACGTCGCCCAGACGACCTGCGCCCACACCAATCACTTCTACAAGGCTGTGCTTGGCGCCCTGGAGTTCGACGGCCCCGCGATCATCTGCTGCTACACGACCTGCCAGCCGGAACACGGCGTGGCCGATAACATGGCCGGCGAACAGGCCCGCCTGGCCGTCGATACCCGTGCCTTCCCGCTGCT
>DATGHS010000441.1:0-4951 GCA_035307785.1 Gemmataceae bacterium | reverse complement strand
TCGTACAGTTGCTGCACTCCGGCGGGCAATGGGTGGTCGCCCTCGATGCCGCCACCGGCAAGGAAATCTGGAAGGCCGAGCGAAAGAGCGATGGCTTCGCGGAAAATGAGCATTCCTACGCTTCGCCCAGCATTTGGCGCCACGGCAAGGATGCATTACTGGTGACTCATGGGAACGATTACACGATCGCGCTGCGCCTGGACGACGGCAGCGAAGTATGGCGAATCGGCGATTTGAATCCGAAGGACAAATACGACCGGACCGAGCGCTTCGTAGCGTCACCGTTGGTTACGCCGGAACTGATTGTGTCGCCGAGCGCGAAGAGAGGCCCGCTCGTTGCTATCAATCCAGTGGATGCCAAGGGCCTGATCACCAGCGGCAGCCCATTCGAAAAGTGGCGCTACAAGGAGACGCCCGACGTGCCCAGCCCCCTCCTATATGACGGGCTGGTTTACCTCGTCAATTCCAACAACGGCATGGTAACTTGCCTCGACGCCACAACCGGCAAACCACAGTACGCCAGCGAGCGAAGCCATAACGAAAAGCATCGGGCATCCCCGGTTTATGTCGATGGGAAAATCCTGGTATCGGCCTTCGACGGAGTGGTCACGGTGGTGAGGCCCGGCCCAAAATATGAGGTTCTCGCCACGAACAAGTTGCCCATCACGCAAACGGCGTCGCCGGTCATTTCCAACGGACGCATCTACATTCGCGGCTGGGAAACGCTGTACGCAATTAGCGAAGGCGGGAAGTGAACAGTGTTGGTAGTGACCCGCTTTAGCGGGTCAAAAAAATTGAGCCGCATTAGCGGGTCATTACCAACTTCAGCTTGGCGTTTCCGTTGCCGGCGGAGTCGGGGTTGGCTCCGTCGTTGCGCCAGGCGGCGGCGAAAGCGGCAATCCCGCGGTTTGCTCTGGCGTCTCGGTCTTCGGAGTCGGAGCCGGTGCAGGCAGAGCCGATGGCGCTCTCGCTCGCACCTTCGTCTCACCGGCTTTCAGCAATTCCAGCAAAGCGGTGTGGCCGGCATCGCCCAGGCGGCGTTCGTGCCGCTTCACGATCCGCGTGTACCCGCCGGGCCGGTCGGTGTAACGCGGAGCAATCTCGTTGAAGAGCTTTTGCAGAATCGTGACCTTCGTGACTTTGCCCTCGCTGTCGCGCACGCGGACCGTTGCCGTGGTGCCGAGCCGGGACAGAACCAACCGGCGCATGTGCAGCGACTTTTCCGGGTTGGCGTTCCCGTGTTTAGCCAGCGTGATCAGCTTTTCCACGAATGGCCGTACTTCTTTCGCCTTGGCCACTGTGGTGACGATGCGCTCTTTTTCGAACAGCGCCATCGTCAGATTGCGAAACATGGCCTGCCGGTGGGTGGCATTGCGCCCCAGCGTGCGGCCCGCATTTCTATGTCGCATGACTCGTTCCTCAGTGAGCAGAGGTCAGAAGTCAGAGGTCAGAAGCCACTAATAATCCCATCTGACTCCTGATCTCTGGCTTCTGACCTCTGGTTCTAGCGCCGCACCGCCGGGGGCAACTTCATCCCCAGGTGCAGACCGCGCTCTTGCAATTTTTGCTTCACTTCCTTCAGCGTGGTTTCGCCGAAGTTCCGCACTTCCAGCAACTCCTCGTCGGAGCGAATCACCAGGTCGCGCACCGTGGCGATGCCTTCCGACTCCAGGCAGTTGGTCGCCCGCACGGAAAGCTCCAGTTCGGCCAGGCTCATGTTCAACTTGCGCTCGAGTTCCTGATCGACCGCTTCCACCGGCGCCGCGCCGATTTCCATCCGGTCGTCGAGCGGCAGTTCGGGGCCCGGCTCGGCGTACTGTATGAACGGGTTCAGGTGCTTGCGCAGAATCTTGGCCCCTTCCACCAGGGCCAGCTGCGGCGTGATCGTGCCGTTGGTCCAAATGTCGAGCACCAGCCGGTCATAATTGGTGCGTTGGCCGACGCGGGTTTCCTCGATCTCGTATTTCACGCGAATCACCGGCGAGAAACTCGAATCCAGCGGGATGACGCCGATCTCGCGTTCCTTGCCCACATTGTCGTCGGAAGTCCGGTAGCCCCGGCCGTTCTCGATGGTCATTTCCATGTCGAACGGCACATCGGCATTCAGCGTGGCAATCACGTGCTCGGGGTTGAAGATCTGCACGTTGGCGTCGGTGATAATGTCTTTGCCTTTCACCACGCCGCGTTCGTGTTTCTTGATGGCGATCACCTTGGGCTCATCGCTCAGGTTCTTCACCACCAGGCTTTTCACATTCAGGATAATGTCGGTCACGTCTTCAACCACGCCGGGGATGGTCGAAATCTCGTGTTGCACCCGGCCGATCTTCACGCGGGTGACGGCGCTGCCTTCCAGGCTGGAAAGCAGAATGCGGCGGAGGCTGTTGCCCACGGTCACGCCGAAGCCGCGCTCGAACGGCTCGGCATAAAAGCGGCCGTGGGTGTCGGTCAGCGTCGCTCGGTCGGCCACCACGCGATTCGGCAATTCCAATCCACGCCAGCGGATACGCATTGAATTTTCCCTCCTGGGAACCAATGGGCCAAATAACAAAAGGCCCTAGAGGCCCGATGGGGCCTCTAGGACTTATGGCTTTGCCTTATCGTGTGGCTACTTCAATAATCAACTGCTCGCGAATCTCGCCGATGCGCGGGTCGACGTCGCCGCGGGTCGGCAGGCGCGTCATCCGGGCCTCGGGCGGTTCCTGGCCAATCATTTCCAGGTAGTCGGGAACCGAGGGCTGCATGCTTTCGAGGTTTACTTTTACCAGCGTCAGGCTGCGGTTGCGGACTTTCACCTTCACGGTGTCGCCCGGCTTCAGCAGCTTGCTGGGAATGTTGCAGGCCTGGCCGTTCACGCTCACGTGGCCATGCGTGATCATCTGGCGAGCCGCATTGCGCGACGGCGCCCAACCGAGGCGGTGCACCACGTTGTCGAGCCGGCGCTCCAGAAGGCTAAGCAGCGTTTCCCCGGTGTTTTCCGGCGAGCGCGAGGCCATGGCGAAGAAGCGGCGAAACTGGTTCTCAAACACACCGTAAAAACGCTTGAGCCGTTGCTTTTCGCGCAAGCGCACGCCGTATTCGCTCAGCTTCGAGCGGCGCATGCCGTGCATGCCGGGTGGCGGATGCTCTTTGTCAATCGGGCACTTGGGGCTGAAGCAACGCGCACCTTTCAGGTACAGCTTCATGCCCTCGCGGCGGCACATTTTGCAAACGGGGTCGAGATTGCGTCCCATAGTTCCAATCAGAGGTCAGAAGTCAGAGGTGAGAAGTCAGAAATCAGCGGCCAGCCGTTCTGACCTCTGATCTCTGACTTCTGACCTCTGGGTTATACTCTTCGTTTCTTCGGAGGCCGGCAGCCGTTGTGGGGCAGCGGGGTCACGTCTTCGATGGCTTTCACCAACAGGCCGGCCTGCTGGAGCGCGGTCACGGCCGACTCGCGGCCCGAGCCCGGACCCTTGATGCGCACGTCGATTTCCTTGAGGCCGAACTTGGTGGCCTTGGAAGCCGCTTCTTCGGCCGCCCGCTGAGCCGCGAACGGCGTGCTCTTGCGGCTGCCCTTGAAGCCCACCGTGCCGGCCGAGGCGTAGCACAGCGTGTCGCCCTGCTGGTCGGTGATCGTCACGATCGTGTTGTTGAACGTCGATTGAATGTGGGCAATGCCACGCGAGACATTTCGGCGCGTTTTCTTTTTCTTGCTCTTGGCCATAGTTCTCTCAGAGGTCAGAGATCAGAAGTCAGAGGGCAGAAATCAGACAACCCGTTCTGATTTCTGACCTCTGACTTCTGATCTCTGGTTTATCGCATTTCCTTTACGCCCTTCTTGCCGGCCACCGTTTTCCGGGGGCCTTTGCGCGTGCGGGCATTTGTTCGAGTTCGTTGGCCACGGACGGGCAAGTTCTTGCGATGCCGGATGCCGCGATAGCAGCCAATATCTTTCAGGCGGACGACGTTCTGCTGAATCTGGCGACGCAACGGACCTTCAACGGTGTAATCCTTGTCGAGCAAGCTCGCCAGACGAGCCAGGTCTTCGTCACCCAATTCACGGGCACGGCGCTGTGGGTCGATGCCGGCCTGTTCGCACAGCTGCCGCGCCGTGGTCGGGCCAATGCCGTACAGGTAGCGGAGCGAAATATGCGTCGGCTTGTCGGCCGGAATGTCCACACCCATCAAACGAGGCATACCATCTCTCCTACCCTTGCCGCTGCTTGTGGCGCGGGTTTTCGCATATCACATAGACCTTGCCGCGACGGCGCACCAGCTTGCACTTTTCGCAGATGCGCTTCACGCTGGATCGCACTTTCATGAGCCACACTCCAATCCGGGTGCAAAAATTATATGCACCGCGGCGAAACAATCAATCTATCTAGAGTAGGGAAGAAGGCAAGACCAAGTGGAGTTTGTAGTGACCGCATTTATGCGGTCATTCGCCGGCCGGATAAATCCGACCACTACGAACTTGGAGCCGGCGGCGGCAATGGCACCGGAGGAGGAGCGGTTGCCGGTTGCGTTGTGGCAGGGTTGATCGTGGGTACAGCGGGGATCGGATTTAGCATCAACGCCGGTACCCCCGGCGGTTCCGGGTCGGCCGTCAGCACCAGTATGCCGCCCTTGGTAATGGCGAAGGTATGTTCCACATGTGCGCTCGGCAGACCGTCGCGGGTGACCACGGTCCAGTGATCGCGGAGCGTGTCGGTATCAGCCCGGCCCATATTCACCATCGGCTCGACCGCCAAGACCAGGCCCTCTTCGAGCCGGAAGTTGTGCTTGCGGACTTCCTTGTTCACGAAATTCGGCACCTGCGGGTTCTCGTGCATCACCCGGCCGATGCCATGGCCTACGTATTGGGTTACCACGCTGAAGCCGTTTTGCTCGGCGTGCCGCTGCATCTTTTCGGCGACCTCGGTCCACCAGCGGCGCTGGCCCATTTCGATGCGGGCGATTTCGAGCACTTCCT
>DATGHS010000440.1:0-2703 GCA_035307785.1 Gemmataceae bacterium | reverse complement strand
AAGAAGGTCCCGAATTTCAGCGGTCCTCGGGTCGGACCGGTAAGACCCACGGCAAACGCCGAGTCGGAAAACCCAAGCCCTTGTGCTTTGTCCTGAGTCAAGAAAGTACACGGCTCGTTGGCAAAGTTGGCAATCACGACCGACCATTGACCGGGCCGGAATTCACCCCAATCAATTCCCATGCCGCCGCGGGCACGGCTTTCGGCGTAGGACACCCCGCTGCGCAAGCCAATCTCCTGAAAGCGGCGCTCGCCATAGGGGGTCGGCACATTGTGGAAGAAGAAATTGCGCTCGGTATCGTTCGCGACCATGAGGCTGGGCCAGCCGCTCTGATCGGGATCGCAAATGATCAGCCCCAGGGACTTGGCGACGTTTCGCGCTTTTGCATTCACGCCCTCGCGGTCCACCACCCGCAGGCCCACCTTCTCGCTGACATCTTCGAAATGCTTGCCATCAATATTGCGGTAGAGCGTACACTGGGTTCCTTCGAACGCGGTCGGCGGTCCATAGGCGCGCCCAGCATCTTTCAATTGAAAATCATTGGCCAAATCGTAGGCCGGCGACCAGGTGACATAACGGCATACAAACAAGTCGAGCTTGCCATCGCCATCGTAATCGACAAATGTGGCCGCCGTGGGCCACGGCATCGGTTTATCGAGCTTCAGGAACTCTTCGCGGCTGATGTTGGGCCAGAGGCCGCCGTCGCCAACGCCGGCTTCTTCGGTCACATCCACGAAGCGCTTGCCGCCATCGTTGCGGAATAGCTTGTTTCCACCGATGGCGGTGATGTAAATATCGGTCCAGCCATCGTTGTTGAAATCGCCCAGCGTCACACCCATGCCGTAGAGCGGGATGGCCAGGCCCATCTTTTCGGTCACATCTTCGAATGTACCATCACCCTTGTTGCGATAAAGCTTCATGGTCGGCACGGGTTCACTTGATTTATCGCCGGGCCACGGGCGCGAGTTGACGAACAAGATGTCGGGCTTGCCGTCATTGTCGAAATCGAGAATCGCGACACCGGAGCCCATCGTCTCCGGCAGCAGTTTCATGCCAAAAGCGCCGTTGGTGTGCCGGAATTGGATGCCGGCCTTTTCCGTGACATCGGTGAACCGGACCGTTGGAACGGGTGCTCGTTCGCGCTGGCCGGAATCGGGAACCTGGACCGAAACTGCCGCGCGCTTTTTCGTGAGCATCGCACTGATACCAAGCCAACTACCCGTGACAACGCCGGCCAGCGCTACGACGAGCAAACCAATCTTAGCTGGTGTAAGCTTCATAGCGGTGCGATTAAGGTTGAGACGCGGGAACGCCCGGAAGGACGAAGCAAACGCCAAGTGGAGATTACCAAAGTGTCCATCGTGAAGAGCTACACAAGATAATGACGGAAGTTGAGTATACCCAACGGCATGCCGCATTGCAAGGAGGGCAATGACTTTGGCGGTGACTCGGTTGAAAGGGCGAAGGGAACCCATGCCGCCCTTGATCGGGAGGTGCACTGCCATGCGCTCAAAACCGCACCAGGTGCGCGCTCGCGCGCTCATCCGAGTGGGCACAAGTCCTTGGTAGAACATGTCTTCCGAGTATGCGCCTCGCGCCTTTGCACAACTTGAGCTAATTGTGCGTTGAGCGGTACCCAGGGCGGTGCCTTGAGCGGTACCCGGGGCGGTACCTGGGGCGGGGCGCTTGTTGGGGCTCATGTTGGTAGCCATCATGGTTCAGACCTTTTGCGCTTGTCATCGGACGCGCCGCCGGCCGGGGCGCAGTCTTAGCCGCAGAAGTGTACGTTCCGGTTGAGGAAGGGCAAATGAAAAATGGAATTTGCGCTGTGCCGGTTTGCTTTTGCCGGTGGCGGCAAGGAATAGGTATTGGTGTCCGTCGAATTAGAACAAAAACGGTTCGAGTCACAAATTTCGGCCCGAACGCACTCATGGCTTCTTGGCGACGGTTTTGCGCGTGATCGGCTCGCTCCAGGCAATTTCGGGCTTCGCCTGGTCGGAAGTGGGGAACCACGTCAACCCGACCTTCAGCGCCTCCCAATCACCGATCGGTTGCAAGACCGAAAACGTGACCTGGCCTTTGGCCGGGATGCTGACTGGGCCAATCCCCGTGCCGCACCAACCGATGGATGCAGACTTCCAGGTTTTGTTGAGAAGCAGTTCGATCCGGTAAATCGGCGCGATGGTCCCTGCCTTCAGGCCGCCTGCAAAGGAATCGGGCGTGTAGCCAACGAACGGAATTGGCGAGGTGTTGGGATTCGTGACCTCGAAGTAAAGCGCCACATTCCCTTGGCTCACGCTCGACGACTTTAGCTTCAGCTGGGGTGGTTTCAACTTGGGTGCCGGCTCCGGTTCGCTCGCTGGAACCTGCGCGATGAGCAACAAGGCGACAATGAACGAAAGGCGCATGCGTTTCCCTCCAATGCGGGTAGCCTGCTTCTTAGACGGTCCCCAGGTTGGTATAGTTTGGCCGCCGTCTTTGGCGAACATGGATGTGCCTGGAACTCGTTACAAACTCGTTGCCTCGAAATCGGTATCATTCCTTTCGGTCCCTGTGAACCACGTACGAGGTCCGAGCCATGAACCTTTTGCGACTATTCTCGGTCGGCTGTCTGGTCGTCTGCCTCCCGATGTCCTTGATCGGCGACCCGCCGGCCCCGCCTTCGAGGGCAACGGATAGCTATCTTCCCGCCGGCAAGTGGCG
>DATGHS010000439.1:0-5792 GCA_035307785.1 Gemmataceae bacterium | reverse complement strand
CGTATCTTTGCCGTGGCCGGCATTCATTTCACCGCCGGCGAAATGTGGCGCGCGCCATGCGCGCTGGTGTGAACTCAGCTCCGAACCAAGTCAGGAACCACCTCGATGACCAGCAATCCACCAACGAATGAACCCATGAATCAACCCAGCAATGAACCCATGAAACTGCGAACCCACCAACGAAGCAGCATTCCAATTGTGTCAATGTTTGCGAAGCCGTGGCGCGCACACCATAAAGGGCGAAATTCGATGCAGTTACGACAATTGGTTTGCGAGGATTGGAGCCGGAGAGGTCATAAAAAGTTCACGCGCCGGGTAGTTCAAGCCGAGCGAATGAGCTTGCAGATCGAGGATTTTTCACCGCCCGTTGATCATGCGGCTGAAAAACGAAGCCCGTTGCGGGCTGCCGTTGGCCGAGGGGGCCGCGCCATTCCCGGCCGGGGCAGCCGGCATTTGGTTCCGGAACAGCGCCTGGGCGAGACCGGCGATGCTCTGTTGGGCGCGCGACTTCGGCGCGTGCACGATCAGCGGCAAGCCTTCCGCCCGGGCGCCCAGCATGGCTTTGGAATCATTGGGGATTTGCCAAAAGATGGGCATGCCGATGGTCTCCTCGGCTCGCTTGAAGCTGATGTTGGCTTCCTGGTAATCGGAGCCCACGCGGTTGACCACCACCCGAATCTTGCGGTGGATTTCTTCGTCGAGTTGCAAGGCCATCAACACACGCACCGCATTCCGCAGGCTCGACAAATCCAATTGCGTGACCAGCAGAATATGATCGGCCAGGCGCAGGGCGGCGAAATCGGTGGGCATCAGCGCCTTGCTCAGGTCGAGGATCAGGTGCGTATAGCTCACTTTCAGCAGGTTGATGATGCGGCTCAGGTGCTCTTCATGAACGATGCCAATGTCCTCAATGCGCAGCGGGTGCGACAGCAGTTGCACACCGGTGGCCTCGTGCACCATCATGCTGCGTTTGAGGAAGTTCATGTCCAGACGCTCGATGTTCAGCGCCAGGTCGGTCAGCGTGTGGTCGGGAACCAGATCGAGACAAATGTCGGCGTCGCCGAGGGCCATGTCGAGATCAATCAGAATGGATTGGTTGTAGCGCTGGCTGGCCAGCGTGCAGGCCAGATTGACGGCAATGCTGGTGCAGCCCACGCCGCCGCGGCAGCCGAGGATGGCCGCCACTTCGCCTTGCTGCTGCGCCCGTGGATTCGGCGTGCCGTTTTGCGAACCAAGACCCATGTCCGATTGAGCGCGGCGCAGTGTGGTCAGCAGTTCTTCCAGCACCACTGGCTGCGTCAGGAAGTACTTGGCGCCGCGCTGGAGCGATTGCAAAAGAGCCTGGTGGTCGGAGCCGATGGCCAGGACCGGCATATGCGGATAAGTCGCGGCCAGCTGGGTGATGAGTTGCAGGGCGCGATTGCGATCCGCGTCGAGAACGACCACAGCCAGGTCGGGAACCGACTGGCCGATGACGTCGGCGAAGAACTCGAAGCGGGCGCATTCCGCTTCCAGCCAAACAAAGTCCACGCCCAAAAGCAGGCTGCGGAGCGGGTCGCGCGAAAAATCGGAAGGATCAACAATAGCAATTCGAAGCATGTCCCACTACCTCAACTCAAGTTGTCGATTCAAAGTGCAGCAGGCAATGGAAACCGGGCCGCATGGCTACCGTGCTTCCATTGCCCAACCGCGTTTGGGTGCGTTCTGCTTCATGCACAGAAATGTTCAATGGGGCGAATCGATCCTAGGTTAGGACTGGTCCCCAATTCAACATTCATGCGTTCATCGCACCGTTCCCTTCGTGTCGTCGTCATTCGTGGATGGCCCGATCGTCGGTTGGCCACCCCTTACGCTCGGAATGCTCCTACTTGTTCCCGGCGGCGGCAAAACCTCCATGCCCGTTTCCGGGCCGGCCGGCAAGCGCCTCGGGTCGAAACCCGGCGGCAGGGGCATGGCCGGCATTCCCGTCGGCTTTGGCTTCTGCACCGTATCGGCGCCATTAGCCGGCGAAGCCACTGGCTGCGAACAAGCGGCGCCCTGCTGGCAGGCAGCACAGTTGGCGCTGCCCGCCGCACCGTTTTGCCGCCGCGGTTCCCACGGCAGATCTTCCGCACACGGGAAGCGGCTGTAAGTCGGGTCGTTCTTGTAGGCCGCCTTGTACCGGCCATTCTCGAACACCTGCCGTTGACCGCGCGGCGCTTCGAGAATGTACTCCAAGAATAGCTCATAATCGTCCGGGCCGCGCGTTTCCCGACCCGGCAAATGTTTCGGAGCCTGGTTGCAATCCATGGGATCGACAAGATGCGGCGTTACCAGAATCACCAGCTCATCTTCTTCTTGCGAGTAAAAAACGCTGTTGAAGAAGCCGCCGATGAAGGGCAGATCGCCAAAGAACGGGACGCGCTCGGCCGAGGCGGCAACCGTGGTTTGCAACAGGCCGCCGATGGCAAACGTCTGACCAGGTTCCATTTCGACCAGGGTATGCACGGTTTGTTCGCTGAAGCCCGGCACAAACCCGAAGGAAGTCGTGATGCCGAGGGCCTGGTTGACGGAGCGAACGCGGGGGTTGACTTCCAGGAGAATGCGCCCATTGCCCTGAACGATGGGCAGGAAGTCGAGTTCCGTGCCGATATCCTTGAAATCGACGCCCGGGCCGCCGATGCTGCCCTGGGCGCTAAGCACGGCCTGCTGACCGCCGGCCAGCATGTGAGCGGGCCGGCCGCTCATGGTGATCAGCTTCGGTTCCGCGAGGAGTTTGGCCAGGTTTTCATCCCGCAGCGCTTGAATGAGAGCCTGGAAATTCCAGGGCACGACGCCGAACACGATGTTCGTGCCGGTCGGCGGGCCGTTCGGGATGAGCTGGGCGGCGGCCGGAATAATGCCCACGGCGCCCGGGGTCGGCGATTGCGATTGCGTCCCGGCGGTGGACGAGGCGAGGCCACCGATGATGCTGCCGGTACTTACCGTCTTGCCGTTCACGGCAAAGCTAAAGCCGCGGCGGCGGGCTTCGCTGCGCGAGACCGAGGCGACGGTGACATCCAGCTGCACTTGCTGCACACCGCCGATGCGAAGGGCGTTGATTACCTGGGCGCCTTGACCGAGCACGCTGGTGGCAATCTTCAAGATAACGTCCACATCGCTGGCCTGCGCCACCCAGCCGCGCAGGACAACTGTCCGGTTCAACGACGGCACAATGTCCACGTTCGACGTGGGCACAGCCTGCTTAATGAGGTTACGCATGTACTGTACGTCGAGCTGCACGATCACCTCATAGAGCTCCCGATTGTCGGCATCATCGGTGAGGGTAAGGGTGACGGAGCCGGCGTTCAGGCCGCTGATAATAATTCGCGTTTGCGGCGACGTGGCGTCTGGGGCCACTTGAACGATGTTAGGAGCGGAGATCTGCACCGAAGAGATCTTTCTGCCGCTCTTCATCTGCAGCTGCTGCGAGCCGCCGATGGGAACCAGGATCGAGCCCTGGGAAGCCGGAGGCGCTGGGGGTTTGGGCGGTTCCTGACTCATGGCAAATGTGCTCATTGCCAGCCATACCAGCGTGACAATGAAAAGAACGTGTCGCGTTCGTGCGCAATACATAGGTGGCATCCTTTCACCTCTCGATTGCAGAGAACCAAGCGGGCAGTTGCCTGCCCGCCCAGATCGTCTTCCTGGTTTAGTCGTTTTCTGGGCGGCTTCATGCTTCCAAGCAACAGGCTCGTTCATGCAAAGCATGAAGCCGACCGAAACGCCATGGAATCAAGGTTCGTCCCTATCCTTTTCCTTAATCTTGTCATCCGGCTTTGGTTCCGGACTTGGCGGCTGCATTCCATCGGTTATCAGCTGCCCTTTGGGGTCGAAGCGGTGAACCTGCGGTGCGTTGCTACCGTATTGGATCACCATCCGCGATTCGTTCGGCCTCGGCGCATCCGGAGTCGAAACCCCCCTCTTCACTTCGCCGTCAAATGCTTCCTTGAACACGAAGCTGTTGGGAAAGATGTCGCGTGTGACGGTCTTGCCCTTCAGCTCGTCCATTGCCTTGATCGCATTTTCCGGTATCCGGCTCTCCTGCCATTCTTCTTCATCGAAGTAGTCTGTCGGGTTTTCGATCTTCGTGCCAGCCGGCACCATCTTCTTGGCCACCGGCGTCTTTTTCATTTCCACGTTGCTCGCCGACGAATCATCGGCGTTGCCGCTATAGCCGTCAATCGTTTTCGTGCGCGAACTGGTTCGTTCGTCGCCCGGATCACGCAGCATGAGGTAAATGTCACCACGCTTGCTGGCCAGACCGAGCATGAGTCCTTCCGTTTGCTTGACCGCGACCGTGACCGTGGTCAGGGCCTTGATCGTGCTGTTCGTGGATTCTTCCGTGCGGCGAACCTTATCATTCATGGCCACGACCAGCACATTTTGCAACAAAAGCGTCGAGGTCGTCTTGCCGTTTTGCAGGCGCTCGACCACGATGATGTCCACGTGCGAGCCGGGGATGATCAGCCCGGCCACGGCGTTTTCGACCGACGCCTTGATAGCGATGGCCTTGTAGCGGTCGCCGGTTTTCGGATCGATCGGCAGATCGATTCCATTGGCCGGCGTAATGTCTTCCTGCGTCACATGTGTGCCGGCCCGGATCGTGCGCTGCAACGTTTTTCCTTTCAGCGTTGCCAGATCGTCGATGAACTCCGGCGGCACCGACTCGCGCGGGAACGGCTTCCGGACAAACAGTTCCTCGGGCTTGTCCAACTTGTCGCCCTGGTTCAGGTTTTTCGCCGCAACCAGGACCGGTACCATTTCCACTCGGCTGCTTGCGCCTAACTTGGCGGTCAAGAAGGCAGCCACCAGGCCGAAGCCGATGGCAAGCGCCAACAAAATCATGTTTCTCTGCTTCATGAATGCCATCCTCACTGGTGTACGACGGGCGATGTTTGATGGTGATTTCGTGCGTTTCGGACTGCGCGTTTGGGGGTTACGGCTCAGAAGCAATATCCGAAATTGTTACAAGCATAGGTCACATTTCCTCCTGACGGCGGTAAACCTTGGCGATTCTTTGCCAAAATCTCCTTATTCGGATACGGGCTGCGTGCCGGTTTGCGCCGAATTTTCGGGTTGTGTCAGTCCGTGGCGTTCTAGGGTTTCTATTCGACTACCCAAGCCAGAAAGCTTGAACGTTTCTTCTCGCTGTGGCGAAAATATGGCGATTGCCGAAAGTATGGGATCTCAGGCGAACCAGTGGAACCAGGCAAGCGTTCCCAGAAAGCCCACGCAAAGCGGCACACCATATGGCAAGCGCACCCAGCTGGAGCGGCGGGAATTGGCTCGCTCCGCCGCCTTTTTGGGACCTTGCGTCAGCATCACGCGCAGATCGGTGACGATCTCACGAAGATTGCGAACGCTCTGCCCAAACATGCGCCGCGCGATCATCATGACCAGGCCGAAGACGCCACCGACAATCACTCCGGCGCAGAACGCGTAGAGGAGGATCATAAGCGCGTCGTGATTGGCAAATTCTGGATGGCTGGCGCCGAAAAATGCCCCGAGCCAGGCGCCGAAGCCCATTTGCATCTTCACATCGCCCTGACCCATGCCGCCGATGAAGAGGATGGGAAAGAGCAGCGCAAAGCCAACCACCGTGCCAAGGAAGCTGTAAAAGAAGCCCCCTCGACCGGCGTCCACCGCCACACCGCAGTCGTGCAAGATGCCGAGCATCCAGCCGCTCAAGACCAGCGAAAGCGTGAGCCAGTTCGGCACCTTGAAAGCCCAGCCGTCGATGAACGCGGCCACCAGCATGCCCAGCGAAATCA
>DATGHS010000438.1:0-3536 GCA_035307785.1 Gemmataceae bacterium | reverse complement strand
CGGTAGCGCTGCGGGCCATGTCTTCCTTCATCAATTCGTAATCGTGCGGGGCGACCGGTACCTTTACGATCAGCTTGCGCGTGTCGCCGACCTGGCAGACCGGTTGGTTTGCTACATCTTCCCAGAATTTGCCGATCATTTCCTTGCGCGGCGGGCTAATGACGTAGCCGCTCCGCGGGGCCCGAATCCGCAGACTCTCAATCTGGTTTTTGAAGGTGCCTTCATACTTCTCGAATTCGGCCATCAAAGCGAACTCTTCTTGTGCTTCGGCGGCGATGCGCGCGCGCTCCGCCTGGCTGCCAACCGCCGATGCCTGGCTGATATGCACGTTTCCTTGTTGACGATGGCTCTCCTTTTGCCGTTTGGCCTCTTCGTATTGGCTTTCCAACTCATAGTTGCGGAACACGGCCAGCAAACGGCCCTGTTCCACCCACTCGCCGTCCTGCACCAGCACTTCCTCCAACGTGCCGCCCTTCGGGTAGGGCAGGTAAAGCTTGTCGCTGGCACTCTGCTCAATCTGCACCACACCTTTGTCGCGCACGCGGCTGATCGGCAGCGGCAGCAAGAAAAAGACGAGGATCAAAATGAATACGATCACGGAAGTGACGGTCACGCGTTCGCGTTTCATGTCGGGCAACCTCCCGCGCTGGTTAATGTTCTTCGCCGCTCGGTAAATTGGCCATCCGATCATGGAGCCGAGGGCCGCAAACGCCAGCAGCATGCTCAGCGACTCCATCTTATACGGCTTCAGCAGATTGGAAATTGTGTAGATGATGCTGAAGGTCACCACCCAGCGGTAGATGTAGCTCACGATCGCGTACACGATGAACAGAAGCTTGCGGCTGGCCGTCATGTACGGCTCCGGCTGCACCTCCATGCCGAGGCAGTATTCTGCCGCCAGGTTCTTCAGAAAGCGATTGGCCCGGTCGCGCAGGTTGGGGATTTCCAACCAGTCGGCCAGGATGTAGTAACCGTCGAACTTCATCAGCGGGTTGGCGTTGAAGACCACCGTGCTGATGCTGCACAGCGTCATCAGACAGAGTGCGATGTTGTTGATGAAGGGCCGGCCGGGCGTGTACCACCAGACCCAGGTAGCCAGCGCCGCAATAATCAGTTCCACATAAATGCCGGCAAAGCTGATGATGATGCGCTTCCATTTATCGGCGAGCGTCCACGAGTCCGATACGTTGCAATAGAGCGCCGGCGATAGGCACATGAGCAGCGCGCCCATTTCGTGACATTCGCCGCCGAATGCCTTGCAACTCAGGCCGTGGCCGAATTCGTGGATCACCTTCACAATGCCCAGGGCAATCCACATATAGAGCAGGCGATTGAAGGCGAAGAATTCCTGGTAATAGGGCAGCTTGTCATAGAAGGTGGCGAAGTGCGTGGCCACCAATACGATCGCCGAAATCATGAGCAAAATACTGGCCGCAAAGAACGACCAGGTGAAAATCCACCACAACCGGCTGTACATATACGTCAGGATCCGGTCGGGGTCGATGATCGGAATCTTGATGTACAGAATGTTGGTGAAGGTCGCCAGCCGCTGCAAGCGGCGCTGCTTTTTGCGGCTTTCGAGCAGTTCCTCGGCAGCGCGGGCCGACTCATGCTGAACTAACCCAGCGGTAAGGAGTTGGCGGGCGAAGCCTTCCAGGTCTTCATGCGTGAGCCGGTTCGGCCGGAACTTGACTTCGAACTCCTTTTGGGTTTCCTCCATCGTGTGCTTGCCGTCGAACTGCCTCACGACAAAGTATTCTTGCTCGTTAAAGCGGTAGTAGCGCAAGCTCACCGGATCCTTGACTACGTAACACGTCTTGCCTTCATAACGCTGGGTGGTGATGAAAAGGTCGGCGCGCACCTTCAGGCGCACCTGTTTGCGACGATCAGCCGTGTTGCTCAGCGCCAGTTCCATCGTGCTGTTTTTCCTTAGCGGCAATGGCCCAGGGACTTCCGTCCCTGGGTTTTAAAAACTTATTTTCCCGACGGAATCGTGACCATTGTGACCGAGCCGCCGGCGAGCAGTTTCGCTTGCTTATTATCGAACTTGGCCCAAACGCGAATTTGCTGGGCGCTGGGGTCGGTTTCCTGGTCCACGAAGGTAATTTCTCCCTCAATGCGCTCGGCCAGCACTTCGGAGTCGGTGGGCATGGGCCAGATGTATAGCGTGCCGTCTTGCGTTCCCGTGGCGGCAAACGGCTGTTGCTTGTACGGAGAGACGGCGCCGCAAGTGAACACGGCCATCCGATCTTGCGGATTGAACCGGCGCACTTCGGCTGCGCGAACCTTCGGCCCCGGCGCCAGCCATACGCCAAGCCGGCCTTCCGTATTCAGGCCGGTCAACACGAGATTGTCATCCGGCGAGAACTGCGCGAAATGCGCGAATTTGGCCGAGTCGGCGATGGGTTGCATCACGCCCTCAATGCGCCGGTCTTGCAGCGTGAGCACGCGCAAGGTTTGGGCCACGTCGAGCAGGACCTTGCCGCCATCATGGCTGATGCCAAGCTGGCCGACGTCGCCGGAGCGACCTTCCTGCGAATAATCGAGCGATGCACCGGTCGTGCCCAGCGTCCAGACTTTGATGGTATTATCGCGAGCGGCCGACACCAGCTTCACTTGGGGTGTGAAGGCCAGCGTGGTAATAGCGCCGCGGTGCAGTTGCGGAAATTGGTATTTGAACTGGCCCGTCTCCGTGTCCCAAAGGCAAATGTCGCGGCTATCGGCCGTAGCACAGTATTTGCCATCGGGGGAAAAGGCCACCGAGGTGATGATGCCTTTGTGTTGGAAACCGTCCAATTCCCGCAGCGGATGCGGATCAATTGTCGTGCTATCGAGATCCCACAGGCGGGCCTTGCCGTCGTCCGCGCCGGTCAGGCACAAATGCGCGCTGCAACCCGGTCCGGTGCAAGCGATTGAGCGCACGGCCGCGGTGTGACGCAATTCCGCCACCTGGCCGACCTGCGAACGCCGCCAGACGCGGGCCGTGCGGTCTTCGCTGGCGGTGACAATCAGCGGGTCGCCCGGGTGATTGCTGATCGCCACGGCGGTAATTGCCTGCAGGTGCCCGTACAACTTGCGGGAAGCCGTCGTTTCGCGATTGGGTTCGATGCGGACGCGCGTGCCGACGGATAACTGATCGCGGCAGCCTTTATCGACTAGCCCCTCGATGCGCAACCGGTCGAGGCTGTGAATCTGCAACACCGTATCATTGGCGCGCAAGCCTTCGCCGGGATTACGATTGTGCGGCTGCACAATGCCGTCAATGGTCGACTTGATGTGAAACATGTCCAACAGGACGCCGGCTTTCTTCTTCTCCTCTTGCGCTTTTGTCTTGGCCGCATCCTTCGAGGCGGCATCTGCCGTCGAGCGCTGAAACTCCGCTACCGACTTCCGTACTTCCTGGTCGGTCGTCCCGCGCTTGTCGAAAAGCTCTTTTGTTTTCTCCATCTGGATCCGGTAATACTCAGTCGTATATTTCGCCGAATCCGCATCGGCAGTGGCCGCCGTCACCGCGGCAGCCTGGATATCGAAGTCGG
>DATGHS010000437.1:0-7147 GCA_035307785.1 Gemmataceae bacterium | reverse complement strand
AGCCACTTTCGCCTTGTCCACCTTGGTGAGTTCCACTCCGCCGCCGCGACGCCAGTACCCCGACACGCGCCATTGGCCGTCGCTGTCGTGCGAAGAAATGACTTCCTCGGTGATGTCCTTCACGTAGGCGAAATTCGTCCGGTACTTGATAACGACATATTCGCTCCCCGAACTGCTCAAATGCGGTTCGACGGTGAGAAACCTCCGCGACGTGAGCCTACCGTGGCTCGCGTACAGTTGCTGATAAATCTGGACATAATCGTTCTTGCCGATGGCTTTCCGGTTGTGTTCCGACGATTGATCCCAACTCTGCGCGTACTCTCCTTCATCAACTAGCGCCAGCCAGTTCCCCGCCGCCTCGGTCGCGGCCGTGATCTCGGCTGGTTGATTCGGCTGCCGCTGGCCCTTTGGAAGTGCACGAACCGTCACCAAAGTCTCTCTGCCGCGCCTGATCTCGAATTTGTTGCCATGAACGATCTCTGCACCGTCGGGCAACTCGGAGATGATTTCGTATTCGCCGGTTCGGACATCATTGCGGCCGAGTTTCAGAACATGCTCTTGCCCGCTCTTCACGTCGCGGATGGTCACACCCTTCTCGTTGATTTTGGCTTCGATGTTTTGATCGGTCACCTCGATCTTCAGTTCGCCTTTGTCGGTTTGCACATAGATGATAACGCCGGCCAATACCATGGCTGCCAACGAAGCCGCAGCCGCCACGATGGGCCAACGTCACCGCGGTTTGATCGGAGTTGCAAATGGTTCCAGCGCCGCAGCCACTTCATTCGCCGACTGGTAGCGATCCTCCGGCCGCTTGGCCATCATCTTCGCCAGAATTGCCCCCAGACGTGGGGGAATGCCGGGGATTTCATTGGGTTCGCGAGTTTGCTGAGCGATCAGCGTGTCCATGATCACACCCGGCCCGAACGGCGTCTTGCCCGCCAGCAAGTGGTAGAGCGTGCAGCCAAGCCCGTAAATGTCCGAGCGCGCGTCTGCATCGCGCGGGTGATCAATTTGTTCGGGAGCGATGTAATCCGGCGTGCCCACCACCATGCCGGCCCCGGTCAAGCGTTCGCCATCGGCGGCGATGACGTCCCCGGCCGCCACGCCGGTCAAGCCGAAATCGAGCACCTTCGTCGCCCCCTCGGCGTCGCGGATCAAATTGTGCGGCTTCACGTCGCGATGCACTAACCCGGCAGCATGGGCACGCGCCAAGCCGCGCGCGGCATCACGCACTGCCCGACATGCTTCCATCATCGGAAGCGGTCCCTTGATGACGATGTCGGCGAGCGTTTCGCCCGGCACGTATTCCATCACCAAAAGGCATGAATCGCCGACCGGCTCGGCATCGAAGGCGGTGACGATGTTGGCATGATGCAACTTGGCCGCGGCCCGAACTTCGCGCAGGAAGCGCTCGACCGCCCCCGACTTGGCGAGCAAATCCGGCCGGATCACCTTGACCGCGACCTGGCGGTTCATCACCGTGTGCTCGGCGGGCCAAACACTGCCCATTCCTCCGGTTCCCAACTGCCGCAGAACGCGGTATTTCGGGTGGTTGGCGAGCTCAGAAGGTATGTTGGAATCGGTTATCGGCTCCCTGCCTTCGTCCATCCCCAGCGTTGGCGCGAACGCGGGCGGCGTTGCCAAGCCGTCGAGAGTTGGCGTCGGCGCCGTGGAACGCTCGGCGTCCAGGCGCGTGCCCGCCGCAGCGAGCAGGGAAACCAGCGTGTCGTTTGGATTTGCGGCGGCGGCGCGCGCTCCACAGTCGGAACAAGCGGCAAGATGGCTTTCTACCTCGGCGTCAGCTGGCTGAGCCAGTTTGCCCAGTACAAAATCCGCCAGCACTGCTTCCGCAGGATGGGTCTTTTGTTGCGTCATGATTCGCCCCGCGATTTTGAATGCGAGAGTACGGCGTCTATTAACTTAATGCGCCCTCGCGGCGAAAGATGTCACGAAAATAGCAGAAATTCACAGAGGAATCTCACACCGGCGACATGTCATTCCAACTTGGAAAGGGGCAGCACTGCCTGTTAGTCCATCTATCCTAATTTGGTGGGCTGTTAGCCCGAAGCGCGAGCGAGGGAACGAGAAAACGCCCTCGCTCTCACCTCGGGCTAACCCACCGGTTTAGGCTGGACCATCCACTATAGTGGGCCTGGCAAGACTGGCCGATCCTTGAGACGATAGAATGAACTGCAACCAACGAAAAGGGGCTCACCATGACAGCCACGCGAATGGAACACGACAGCCTCGGCCCTGTGCTCGTTCCAGCCGACAAGCTGTGGGGAGCGCAGACGCAGCGGTCGCTGGAGTATTTCAGCATCGGCGACGACTTGATGCCCCGGCAAATAATTCCGGCCTATGCAACCATCAAGAAGGCGGCCGCGCTGGTGAACCACCGCATCGGCCGACTGGACGAGATGCGCAAAGACCTGATCGTCCGCGTCTGCGACGAGATTCTCACCGGCGAGCATCAGGACCAGTTCCCCGTCCACGTATGGATGACCGGCAGCGGCACGCAGTTCAACATGAATGTGAATGAGGTGATCGCCAATCGCTGCGCGCAAATTGCAGGGAAACCGCTCGGCAGTCACCAGCCGGTGCATCCGAATGACCACGTGAACATGTCGCAGTCGACGAACGATTCATTTCCTACGGCGATGAACATTGCGGCAGCCATCGGCGTGCAGAAGCACTTGATCCCAGCAGTGGAAGCACTGCGGGGTGCCCTCGACGCCAAGGCCAAAGATTGGGCCGACATCATCAAGCTTGGCCGCACTCACCTTCAAGATGCGACGCCGCTTACGCTTGGGCAAGAATTCTCGGGGTACGTCGGCATGCTGGCCGACGACCTCGAACGGCTGGTTCAGGCACTGCATGGCGTGTATCGACTGGCGTTGGGCGGCACCGCCGTGGGCACGGGGATCAATGCACCACGCGATTTCGACAAGCAAGTGGCCGAAGAGATCGCACAGCTCACCGGCTTGCCGTTCGTGACGGCTCCCAACAAGTTCACGGTGCAGGGCGCGCACGACGATCTCGTACACCTGAGTGCGGCGCTCAAGACGTTGGCCGTTTCGCTCTTCAAGATCGCCAACGACATTCGGTTTCTGTCGTGCGGGCCGCGCGCCGGGATAGCCGAGTTGAAGCTACCGGAAAACGAGCCCGGTTCCTCGATCATGCCAGGCAAGGTAAACCCGACACAGTGCGAGGCGCTCGCGATGATCGGGGTCCAGGTGATGGCCAACGATGTCGCGGTCGCGTTCGGCGGCGCCGGTGGCAGCCTGGAAATGAACGCCTACAAGCCGCTCATGATCTTCAACATCACGAAGTCGATCCGAATTCTGACCGATGGCTGCACCAACTTCCGCAAGTTCCTGGTCGAAGGCATGGAGCCGAATCGCCACCAGATTGCTGCGTTCGTGGAGCGGTCCCTGATGCTGGTGACCGCGCTCAGCCCGGTGATCGGTTACGAGAAGGCATCGCAGGTCGCACATTACGCGCTGAATCACGACGTCACACTGAAGGAAGCTGCCCTGAAGCTTGGCGTCGTCAGCGCGGAAGAATTCGACCGGACCGTCGTCCCGCGGAAAATGGTGAAGCCGTAGTCTGCGGCGGACACTGTGCGTCGCGCATCCATTTGTAGCGCAAGTCGTTTTTACGCTGCATAAGCACATCAATGTTGGCCCAGACTCCGGCAACCGACACCCTGGCACACGGATTGCACTTGAGCATCGAGAGAAGCGAGGTGAATCGCAGTCCGAGTTTCGCCGGGGATGTGCATGTCCAACTATGAAGAACGCCCGGAGTCACGCTCGCTGTGGGGCGGCTGCGTGATGTTGCTGGTACTGGTGCTCGTGGCCGTGGGGGCTGGCCTAGTCCTATGGCGGCTATGGCCGGTGCGATCCGGGTTGAACCCGCAAGCTCAGCCTCGCGCCGTGGCTGCCCGTGGCAATCTTTCCGATGCAGAAAAGGCCAACATCGAAATCTACCAGCAGACTTCGCCTTCCCTCGTTCAGGTTACGAACCTCACGCAGCAGGGCGGCAATTGGTTCAGCCTCAACGTGCAGGAAGTGCCCAAGGGCGTCGGTTCCGGGTTCGTGTGGGACCAGGATGGACACATTGTGACCAACTATCATGTGGTCGAGGGCGCCGACGCGGCCCAGGTCACACTCTCCGATCATTCCACTTATCACGCAAAGCAAATCTGGGCCTACCCCGACCAGGACATCGCGGTGCTGTGGATTGACACTCCTCGCGACAAGCTCCATCCCATCCTCATCGGCACCTCTCACGATTTGAAGGTCGGGCAAATCACTTTTGCCCTGGGAGACCCGTTCGGGCTCGACCAAACCATGACGGCAGGGATCGTGAGCGCCCTAGATCGAACGATCGAGTCCGCCAACGACCGGCCGATTCACGGCGTCATTCAAACCAGTGCTGCGATCAATCCCGGCAACTCGGGCGGCCCCTTGCTCGACAGCGCGGGCCGTTTGGTCGGCATGAACACGGCGATCCTGAGTCCTTCCGGCACGTTTGCAGGCATCGGCTTTGCCATCCCCGTCGACGATATCAACCGGGTGGTGCCCGAGCTGATCCGGCACGGCAAAGTCGTTCGCCCACGCCTCGGAGTGCAGTTGACGCCCGATGAGCTTGCGCGGCAACTCGGCGTGGAGCATGGTGCCCTCATCGTGAAAGTTTTGCCCGGCAGCGGAGCCGCCAAAGCAAATCTCCACGGAACAGGAAGAGACAAAGCCGGACACATCCAACTCGGCGACGTGGTTGTCGCGATTGACGGCAAGCCAATCGAAAAGGGCGAAGACCTGTACTCGGCTTTGCAGGATCACAAAATCGGCGATACCGTGACGCTCACCATCATGCGCGACGACCAACGGCAGGACATTCAAGTGACATTGGGTGGAGGCGGTTGAGAGATCGGGCTAACGACTGCATTCTGGCCGATCTGAATTGCGAAATGGGAAGCTTGCTGCGCGAAACCGCGCAGAGCTGTTCGCATAACGCGTTCATGTTCGCAAAAGCACTCCAGGTCAACCAGACTGCCTACTGTTAATTCGTGCGTGCCAGGCTTGCGGCATCGGGCGAGCATAGTTCGACGGCTGTCGCTGGTTCACACGCATAGCCACGGCTTTACGTGGCCATGGCACCCGGCAAATTAGGGGCGACGGACTCTCATGTCGAATTTAACTCATCACAAATTGGTCATTTGAATTGGCCATCACGCTCTTAAACAACATTTCTCGATTGTTGGCATAAAAGTCGCTTTGCTCCCTCGCAAGCATTTGTGTGGAAACGACCGGGCGAGGAATTGCATTCAGAACGATTGCCATTCGTACTTCGTCATGCTTGGGCGCTGTAACGGAGCTACGCTGCTTGGGACGAATGACATCATGCCGCAAATTTTTCCGCGCCGCATCGATACCATCGCTCGATTAGTCCTTGTCAGCTTCGCTTTTGCGCCGATCGGTTTATTGTGGTTCGGCCTCGTTTACACGCGTTCGTCCTACAGCACGAATGCCGGGGTCGTTCGCGAACAACCGGTCCCGTTCAGTCACGAGCATCATGTAGGCATCCTGGGCATTGACTGCCGCTATTGCCACACTTCGGTGGAGAATTCGTCGTTCGCCGGATTTCCGCCGACGAAGACCTGCATGAACTGCCATTCACAAATGTGGGTTGGCAGCGAGATGCTCGAGCCGGTGCGGCACAGCTACCGAACTGGCGAGCCGCTCGAATGGCATCGCGTTTACAATCTGCCGGGCTTTGTTTACTTCGATCACAGCATTCACGTGCACAAGGGCGTCGGCTGCACCACCTGCCACGGCCAGATCGACGAGATGCCCTTCACGTACCAGGTACCGTCGCTGCTCATGGAGTGGTGCCTCGATTGCCACCGCGCTCCAGAAAAATACCTGCGTCCGAGTGCGGCCGTCTTCGACGTGAAGTGGACGCCGCCGGCCAACCAGATCGAGAAGGGACGCAAGCTGAAAGAGGAATACCAGATTCGCGAGACCCAATACCTTACATCTTGCTCCGTGTGCCATCGATGAATCCGCGCAAAGACTTATCGCCGAAGCTTGCGGCATGGCAAGAAACGCTCGGCGTCGCCCGTGGCAAGAAGTACTGGCGAACGCTCGAAGAACTGGCCGGCGATGGGGCGTTTCAAGAGATGATGCGCCTGGAATTTCCGGAGCAGGCCGACGTCTGGCCCGATTCCTTGAGCCGGCGACGGTTTCTGGCGCTCATGGGCGCGTCGCTTGCATTAGCGGGCCTGAATGGTTGTTCCCCCAAGCCAGCGCCTTCCGTGAACATTGTGCCTTATGTCCGGCAGCCGGAAGATGTCGTGCCGGGCAAGCCGCTGTTTTATGCGACGGCGATGACGCTCGGCGGGGGCGGCGTTGGCCTGCTGGTCGAAAATCACTTGGGGCGACCCACCAAGATCGAAGGCAACCCTGATCACCCCGCAAGCTTGGGCGCCACCAGTGCTATGCAGCAGGCATCAGTCCTGGGCTTATACGATCCCGACCGTTCGCAAAACGTGACCATTCTCGGACAACCCAGCACCTGGAGCGCGGCCCTGGGTGAAACCCCAATTCAGGGAGTGCCTTCCGTTCGCCATGGGGCGCTTGCGCAGCGCGCCCTCCGTGGGCGAGGCTTGCGCTTGTTGATGGAGACCGTTGTTTCGCCCAGTTTGCACTACCAAATCCAGCAGATTCTCAAGGCATTTCCCGAAGCGCGCTGGCATCAATACGAGCCGCTCCACGCCGACGCGGCCCACCGAGCAGCGCGGATCGCGTACGGCGAGCCCGTGAACACCATTTACGACTTCCGCAAGGCCGACGTGGTGTTGTCGCTCGATTCCGACTTTTTTACCGACCAGCCGGGAAGCCTGCGCTACGTGGCCGACTTTATGTCCCGACGGCGCGTCCGCACGACGGTCGCCAGCGCGGCGCAAGCAGAAATGAATCGCCTGTATGTGGTCGAGCCGGCCGTGAGTTGCACCGGCGCCAAGGCGGACAATCGCCTGGCCGTCAGAGCCAGCGAAATCGAAGGTTTTGCCCGCGCGCTGGCGGCGCGCCTTGGTCTGTTCTCGGAGCCGGCCGCCGCCAACACGAAGTGGGTGCAAGCGATC
>DATGHS010000436.1:0-6400 GCA_035307785.1 Gemmataceae bacterium | reverse complement strand
TGATTTCGGAACTGACCGACCTGACTGCGGATAAAGCACACACGATCCGGCAGGCGGAACTGAAATAGTCCTATGAATCGAGTTCGGCGCCATCCCTGGTTTGCGATAACGGCAGCGCTGGTGCTGTTGATTGCATTCCTTTGCATACCGGCGCGCGGGCATGCCAGCTGCGGCGATTACGTTGTTCGCGGCAATCATGCCGCTGCCGGAATGACTGATGCTGCAAAACAGACCTCGGCCGCGGAAATGCCATGCCACGGACCAAATTGCCCGGATCATTCTCCGCCTGCGCCATGCCATGGACCGCACTGCTCGAACAATCCTGATCCTCTGCCCTTTGCACCGGTTACCGTCATCACTATTTCGATGAACGACTGGGCCTTCGTTGCCTACGGCAACATCGATAGCGGCCCCGACCAACAATTCCGGCACTCATTCCCCGAGGCCGGCCATTCGATTCACAGTTCGAACCCTGTCTTTCGACCACCTCGCTGAGCTCCAAGCAATCCAGCGTCGATTATTACGTGCTAACCGTAGGGCGCATGCGGCCATAGCTGCGCGCTGACGGTTGGCGCCGTTCGGCCTTCGATTACTTGGAGATTCATCATGCAATCCCAAAAGCGGCGCGGCTTCACGCTGGCGGAACTGCTGGTGCTGGTAGTCATCTTCGGCACCAACCTCAGCATGCTGGCAGTGGGCCTCGAAAAGGTACACAACGCCGCCAATCGCGCGAAATGCAACCAGGGCGCCAAGCAGACACTGCCGGCGGCCCGTGTTCTCGCGCGCGTGGGGTAAACGCAATCCAGGTCGTGGCAACTCGCTGACAGGGCCACGACTCTCGACCGAGTATTATCGTTCTTTCATTTGTGTTACTTGGAGATCTATCCATGTTTCCGCGAAAGCGCTGCGCATTCACGTTGATTGAATTGCTGGTGGTCATCGCCATCATTGCAATCCTCATTGGCTTGCTGCTGCCGGCCGTGCAGAAGGTGCGGGAGGCCGCGGCTCGCACGCAGTGCCAAAACAACCTCAAACAAATCGGCCTCGGGCTCCATAACTATCACAGTGCCTATGGCTACCTGCCGCCTGGCTCCAATTCCAACGGCTTCACGGTCTTGGCATTGTTGTTGCCATTCGTGGAGCAAGACAATCTTTATAACCAGATCAATTTCAACGTTTCCGCCAACAACCCGATAAACGCAGGACCGACCGGCACAATGGTCAAGATCTTTCGTTGCCCTTCCGATCGGACTGCCCTTACTCCCAACGGGCAAGGAGGCAACAACTATTTTGCCAACTACGGCACGGAGCCGTTTTTCTTTCAAAACAGCACGATAGCAAACGGCGTTTTTGCGCTTCGGGAGCCACATGGCGGAATTCGCCTCACCGACATTACCGACGGCACCAGCAACACGGCCGCCTTTTCAGAGCTACGGAAAGGCGATTGGAACAACGCCGTCTATAGCCCTGCCGATTGGTTGAACGCAAGCAGTGCGGGCGCGCCCACCACGATCAACCAGGCGTACTCGCTTTGCCAAAGCATCAACCCCCAGAACCTCGCTTACCAGTGGTTCTCGGCGGGCGGCGAGTGGCTAAACGACAACAACACCGGCTGTGCGTACATTCATTGCGGCCCGCCCAACAGCATCCCCAACTGTGGCTTCCCGGGCAATCTCCGCTTTTGCGTCAACGCTAACAGCGACCACACGAACGGGGTCAACGTGCTGTTGTGCGATGGTTCGGTTCGCTTCGTGTCCAACTCCATCAGCATTGCAACCTGGCGTGCTCTGGGCACGCGTGCTGGTGGCGACATATTGGGTTCGGATTGGTGAGCCTGGCTTCTTTAAACTGTCAAACCCGTCCGGCGCGATTGCGGGACGGGTTCATTCTAACTACCGCGGCGTTCAAATGGGGGATTGCCAATGAAACGATTGAGGTTGTGCCCGTTGCTGCTGCTTTGCTCGATTGCCGCTTGTCATAGCAGCCTGGGCCCGGATGCCAGTCAACCGGAAGCCGACAAGACGTTACAAACCGCGCTGGAAGCGTGGAAAAGTGGGAAGACGCAGGCCGACCTGGAGAAAGGAAATCCGTCGATCATCATGAACGAGGACGACTGGCGCACGGGGAAGCGGCTCGTTGATTTCAAGATGGAAGAAAGCACGCTATCGGGCCGGCAGGTTCGGTGTCGGGTCCATATTAGGCTTCAAGACCCAACCAACAAAATCGTTGAGCAGGATGCCGTTTACATCATCGATACGACCCCGCGAATCGTGATTGTCCGAGACACTTTTGCGTCGTTTACTCCGCAACAATGAAGCGGCTCGTGGACTGTTTGGAAACACGCAGTGAGCAAGTTGATTCCGCCAATAGTCGCGTTGACTGTTATCTGCAATTAGAAGGGATTGGAGCACGGTCATGATCAATTTCTACCAACTTAAAGCTAAGACCTTGCGCTCTGGCCACGTCGGCGAGCGCGAATTGGACCTTCTTTGTGAAGAGCTTTACGCAGAAAGCAGATTGGATTTTGAGATTGCGGAGTTCCTTGCGTCGATTCGGCGCGAGGCGCGTAGTGTTTGTGCTGCCTTTGAGCTTCTCTTCGTCGATGTGGTAGCGCTCAACACCCTGGTGGATGGCGCCATTTCCGCCGACGGGGCTGCGTGGTTGCGCAAACTGCTCGTGACCAATGGTCCGGCAACTGAGGCAGACAAGAAGCTGCTGTGGGAGCTGAAGCGGAAAACCAAGACGGTTTGCCCGGAGTTTCGGCAGCTTTACGAGGAGTGCGTGGGATGATCTTTATGGAACCACAACGCACCAACGAAGCAAAACCCTGTGCCCCTGCGGTCATCCGCATCGACGAACAGAGGAGACAGGTCACCGTCAAAGGCCGGCCCGTGGCGGTGACGCCGACAGAATTCCGACTCTTGGCCGCCCTTTTGGCCCGACCCGGTGAGGCGCTGGCGCGCAAAGAACTAGCGCGTCTGGCAATGGGCGACGCGATCGTGGGCGACCGCACCGTGGATGTGCACCTAGCTGCGCTGCGGCGCAAGCTCGGAATCGCGGGCCAGCAGATTAAAGCAGTACGGGGTGTCGGATACCGTTTTGAACGCGAAGCGAGTTAACGACTTATTTGTTCATTCTCATTCTCGTCATCGTACGCTGGAGTAACCGAGTATGTCTGCCAGGTTTCTGATTGCGGCAATAGGGATCATATTGTCGGCGGCGATGTCGTATGCCGAGCCCGTAGAACCGGTTGCGGAGAGTCGGGCGGCCACGTATCAAATCCATCACGCACTGCTCGTCAAAGACATCCCGGCCGGCGCCCAGTCGGTTCGCATCTGGTTCTGGTTGCCGGATGATGACGATTGCCAAAAAGTGCTCGATTTCTCGGTGGTGGAAGGACCGAGCGATTATCGAATTACGCGCGATACAATGCACGGCCACCGCTATCTTTATGCCGAGTGCCGCAAGCCAACTTCCACGACTGAGCGGCTGGCCACCGATTTTGCCGTTCGTCGACAGGCCGTAACGTTTCAGTTGGATCCGGCCAAGGCCGGCGCCTTGAATGATGCCCATCGCAAAGCGTTTGCCGAGTACCTGCGCCGTGATTGTCCCAACATGGAGGTCACCGACCGGATTGTGGAACTCGCCAACAAGTTATGCGGTAAGGATCAAAACGTGGTCACGCAGGCGCGCAAATTGTTCGATTTCGTGGTCGACAATACCAATCACTACTCGATCTTCAACGCTCCCAAGTCATCCGGCAAAGGAAGCGCGGAGTATTGCCTCAATAACAAAGGCGGCGGCTGCACCGATCAGCATGCGCTTTTCATCGCGCTGGCCCGGGCGCGCGGCATACCGACTCGGCTCCATTTCGGTTCGCGACTTCCGGCCAAAAACGAAGGAAAGGATATCGATCCCGGCTACCGTTGTTGGGTCACTTACTTTGTGCCGAATTACGGTTGGGTGCCAATGGACATTACTGCGGCGAACACCGCCTCCGCCGAATGTGACCGCTATTTCAGCGGCCTCGACGAGCGCCGCTTGCGCTTCTCGGAAGGGCGTGATCTGGAATTGAATCCGCGTCAACACGGCCCGCGGCTGGATCTGTTCATCGCGGCTTTTGTCGAGGTGGATGGCAAGCCGCATGCGTCTATCGAACGCGTTTTACGCTTTATCGAGTTGCATGATGCGGAGCGATAGTCGGCACCACGTGGCGGTGGTTTCGCCCCGCCGTCACGTGGCGAGTTGCTCTTACTTTCCCGACTTCGCTCGGTTGAGCCCTTGCTTGGCGTTGCTATCGTCGGGGAAGAGCTTTAAGGCGGCTTCGAACGCCTTCACCGCATCCGGATATTTCTTTGCTGTCAAGGCATTAGCGCCATTGAGCATCGCCTTGCAGAAATCGACTTTCTTGTTGGCTTTCTCGTCATTGGGCACTGTGCGCAGCGCCGCGCTGTAGGCGGTCAGCGCGAGATCATAACGGCCCTGTTTTTCGTCCATGGCGCCGGCGTCCATTTGCTTGGCATAAAGGGCCGGTACAGCGGGCATGGCCGGCGCTTGCACGGCCTTCCTGATGTCGGCCAGTAGGCGCGAGGCATCCGGGTCGTTCGGGAATAGGGCCAGGGCTGCTTGCGCGTCCTTGGCCGCTTCATTGTAGTTCTTCACGGCCATGGCCGCGCGGGCTTGCTGCATGAGCCGCGTGTAATCCTGCTTGCGCTGCGCCGCCATTGCGTCGCTCTTCGCCCTCTCGATTTGTCTTTGCAGCGCCAGCGCGTTCTTGTCGCCCGGGCTGACCTTGAGGGCGGCCGCCACTGCCTTCAACGCATCGTCGTAACGCTTGGCTTGTAAGGCCTTTTCGGCGTCGTTCATCGCGGCCGTGAAGGCCGCCATCTGAATTTGCCCTTGCTTCTGGGCGGAGACGCGCGAAAGCAACTCGGCAAGTTTTGGATCGGTGGGGAACAGTTTGCGCGCATCGTCGGCTAGCCTTGTCGCGTCGTCGTACTTCCTGGCGGCCAATGCCTGATCCGCCTTGATCAGCAATTCGTTGAACTGCTGGCGCCTGTTCTTCATGGCCGTATCTTCCGCCAGTTTGGCGTCCTGGGCTTTGCGCAGATCGGCCTGGAGTTGCGCGAGCTCCGAGTTATTCGCATCGATTTGCGCCGCACTTTGAGCTGCCGCGGCAGCCTCGTCGAGCTTACCGGCCGCCAATGCTGCCTTTGCCTTAGTGAGGGCATTATTGAAGTCGGCCATCTTGCGTGCGGCCTGCTGCTGGTTGGCAATGGCCGCGTCCGCGTCGGCTTTGGCTTTCAGCGCGTTTTTGAGTAATGCGTCGGCAGCCTGATCCTCGGGCAACAAGCGCAGGGCGCCGCGGAATGCGTCGGCCGCTTTGTCATATTGCTTGAGCTTCAAGGCCAGGCGGCCGTCGGCCATTAGCTTTTGATACAGGTCCGCCTTTCCTTGCAACTCCGCCTTCGCTTGCGCATCGCCGGCCAGGCCCGTTTGTGCCTCGGCCAGCGTGGCCTTGACCTCGGCGTTATTGGGAAAAAGTTTGCTCGCTTCCGTAAGCGATAGCACGGCTGCGGGATAGTTCTTTTTCGCCAAGTTGGCCTTGCCGCTGTCGAGCAACTTCTCAAAAAGCGCTTTCTTTTGTTCGTCCTCGCCCTTGCGCTGTTGCTGGAAGACATCGCGCTCGCGCGCTTGCTCGGCCTTCGTCAAACCCACGAGGGCCGCCTCATTCTTGGGGTCAAGTTGGCTTGCCTCGCGAAACAGGCTGACGGCGCGCTCGTAATTCTTCGAGGCCAGAGCCGAAGCCCCGTCGGCGAGCAGTTTCTTCAATAATTGAGGTTGCTGTTCCTTGCGGGCGGCTTGTTCTTTTGCCGCAGCCTCCTGCGCCTTCTTTTGGGCCACGCTCTGTTCCGCTTGCCGCAGCCCGGTAAGCGCGGCGTCGGTGGAGAACAAGTTCTTCGCGGCCGTGAAGTCGTCCACCGCTGTTTCGAATCTCGCCGCCTGCAATTCTTTCTGGGCTTGCAGCAGTAGGGCGTCATACTTGCGGCGGTTTTCGTCTGCGGCTTGCCGGCGCTCGCGCTCGGTCTGCAACTGGCGGTCGAGCGCTGCTTTCGCGGCAGCGCCTTTCTTGGCCGCGTTGACCTGAGCAATCTCGGCGAGCAATTGATTCAGCAGTTTATGCACCTCCGGCGTAAGGCGAATGTGCTGTGCTTGTTGTGCGCTCAACAACGCCTGATCTAATTGTTGCCGGGCGGCCCATTGTTGGGCCAAGTCCATCAAGCGGTCGTATTCTTTGCGCTCGCGTTCATCTTGTAGCTGGTGCTGGGCCAATTCCTCGGCTTGATGGGCGCGGCGTTCGTCTTCCAGGCGCTTGCGGGCTGCGTCCAGTTCGCGCTCG
>DATGHS010000435.1:0-4506 GCA_035307785.1 Gemmataceae bacterium | reverse complement strand
CTGAGGAAACCGTGCCCGGACTGTGCGCCGCCAACTTCGACAGAGGCTCCGCTGCATGCTTGCGACTCGTGGCCGCATCACCTGTTCCACGCAACAAAACCCAGGTTTCGGTAATGCAGCGAACACTTGCCAATGGAAAAGCAAAGGTCAAAAACGATGTAATCTCCATATTCCCCGCTGCACCTTCGCAGTTGCAAGAATCAGCACAGTTTCATGATCGCTTTATCTACGCTATGGACGTGTCGAGTGACGGCCGATGGTTCGCCGCGTCGATGCGAGAAAAAGTCGTGCATATATGGCAGATCGCGGACGCCAGTCACATCGGGTCGGTCAAGTTAAGGGGATTACCGTCCAAAATCGCATTCTCACCAGATGGTTCCCAATTGGCGATCGATGTAGGAACCACGGTTTACATTCATCGAACAGATACTTTGGAGTTGGAATCTGCGTGGAAAGTTAAGTACAGCAATTTCCCACGTCTGGCCTGGTGCCCTGATTGTAGCTGCTTGGCTCGCGTCAACTGGTCCGCAACAGTTCGAAGGTATGATGTGCATGTTAAGCGCGAATTGTCACCACTGACGGTTCGGAAGTTTCTCGCAAGCGCAGTACAATTCGCGCCCGATGGCCTCACATTCGTAGTTGGAACAGTCGGCGGCTCAGTGATAGCTTGGGATATGCAATGAATCGCGGAAATGATTCCATTATTCGCACCGAGCCACGGTCAGGGCTCGCCATGTTTAGCCTCTTGTGCATCCATCGCGCAGAACAATTCGTCGGCCAATGCCGTCAGCGACTCGTCTGACACATCGCCGTGGGCAGACTTGCGAACGCGCCGCAAGACCTCCACGGCCATTTCATGCTTGTCCGCGTCAGGAAGCGAGTCAAATGAGTTCAATAGATCACGCACTTTTTGTGTCATGAAGAAGGCCCTCAAGGTAACACCATTGTTTTCCCCATTTTCCCGTAATCTGTCAATCCCCGCGCTTTCCCCTTCGCCCTCTCCGCATACATTGATGCCGTCGTGTTCTCTCTCCTCCTGCCATCGGGAATCCTCGCCATGAAACGCCGCACATTTGTTGCACTCTTGTTCATCTTCGCCTTGGCTATGCCGGCCTGGGCCGATGTCAAGCCACACGGGCTCTTCACCGACAATTGCGTGCTGCAAGCCGGCAAAGAAGTGCCGGTCTGGGGCATGGCCACGCCGGGGGAAAAGGTCACCGTCACGGTCTCAGGCAAATCCGAGGCCTCCGCCAGCGCGACGGCCGACAAGGATGGCCACTGGTTGGTTCGCCTGCCAAGCATGAAAGCCGGCAACGATCCCATCACGCTCACGATCAAGGGCAAAAACGAAGTCGTCGTCAAGAACGTGCTCATCGGCGAAGTCTGGATTTGCTCGGGCCAGTCGAACATGGAATGGCCGCTCAGCCGAAGCGCTGGGGCGGAAGAACATATGGCCACGAGTGAAGATTCGCTGCTACGGCTCATCACGATTCCGCACAGCGTGCAAATGACGCCCCAGTACAACACCGGTGCGCGCTGGGTGGAATGCGCGCCGCGGACAGTCGGTAACTTCTCGGCCGTGGCGTACTTCTTCGGCCGCGACCTGCGTAAAGCGCTGAACGTGCCGGTCGGCCTCATCCACACGTCAGTGGGTGGCACGCCGGCCGAAGCGTGGACGAGCAAGGACGGGCTGAATTCGGAGCCGCTCGTGCAGCATTATCTCTTCGATCTGGATAAAGCGATCAAGAACTACGATCCCGACAAGGCGAAGCAAGCCTACGAGGAAGCCCTGGCCAAGTGGAAAGAAGCCTCCGCGAAAGCCAAGGCCGAGGGCAAGAAAGGTCCCAACCGGCCGAATCCGCCGCAACCGCCGGACAAATCCACTCATGCTCCCACTGGCTTGTACAACGGAATGATCGCGCCGCTGGCTCCATGCGCGATCGCCGGGGCCATCTGGTATCAGGGCGAATCCAATGCCGGCCAGGCGTATGAATACCGCACGCTCTTCCCCGCCATGATCAAGGATTGGCGCAAGCATTTCGGCCAGGGCGATTTTCCGTTCCTGTTCGTGCAACTGGCCCCGTTCATGAAAATCGTGAACGAACCGACCGACAGCGCCTGGGCCGAACTGCGCGACGCTCAGTTGTATACCACGAAGATCTTGCCCAAGACAGGCATGGCCGTGATCACCGACGTGGGCGAAGAGAACGACATTCACCCGAAGAAGAAGGAGCCGGTTGGCGCCCGTCTTGCTCTCGCGGCCCGTGCGATCGCCTACGGCGACAAGATCGAATACTCCGGCCCAGTGTTCGAGAAAGCGACCTTCGAGGATGGCAAGGCGATCCTCACGTTTTCGCACGTCGGTGAAGGCCTGGCGACGCGCAAGGATGAACTCACCGGCTTCACCATCTGCGGCGAAGACCGGAAGTTCCATAACGCCAAGTCGACCATCATCGGCAACGACACAGTCGAAGTGACCTGCTCCGAAGTGCCGAAGCCAGTGGCGGTGCGCTTAGGTTGGGCGAACTATCCGGTAGTGAACTTGTGGAACAAAGACGGCTTACCTGCCTCGCCGTTCCGCACGGATGACTGGCTCGGCGTGACGGCACCGAAGAAATAGTTTGAGTGTTCGTAGTTCCGCCTTATGAAATTTGTCTATTTACTTGGACTTTCGACGCTGGTTTTCACGCCGAAGGCGTTACATCCCAAAGCCCAGGGTTGCGGCGCTTCGCCGCTACCCTGGGCGGAGGACGATGCAACCATTTCCGGGTTGATGGTGGGGCGACATCTCCACCCAGGGTAGCCGCGAAGCGCGGCAACCCTGGGCTGTGATATCGAACCCCGTTGGGGTTCCTTCTCCGCCTTCCTCACCCAAAAGTCCAAACAAAAAGTCAAAGATCATCAGGCGGAACAGCGCCTTCAAATCCGCCTGAAAGCGGAACTACGAACGAGTTGCGGACCATGACTCCTCTCCCCGAAACCGTGTTGCAATTCGGCGCCGGCCGGTTTCTCCGCGCCTTTGCCGATCTCTTTATTCATCACGCGAATGTCGCCGGGCAGCATATTGGCCGCATTGTCGTGGTGCAATCGACCGGCGATGATCGGGCTCGGCTCTTGAACCAGAGCGGTGGGAAATACCACGTTGTAATCCGTGGCCTGGAAGCCGGGCAGACAGTAGATCGTGTGGAAGAGGTAGCGAGCATCAGCCGGGCATTGGTGGCGAGCCAACAATGGGGCGAAATCCTGAATATCGCGCGCGCGCCGGAGTTGCGCTTTATCCTCTCAAACACGACCGAAGCCGGTTACAATCTCGATCCATCCGACCGGGCAGATTCCGCTCCGCCGCAATCTTTTCCGGCCAAGTTACTGGCCGTGCTCAAAGCGCGCTTTGACGCCGGCAAGCCGGGCCTGACCATCATTCCGTGCGAATTGCAAGAGCACCAGGCCGATAAACTCCTGGCGCTCGTGTTGCAACTGGCAGAGTCATGGAAATATGCGGCCGAGTTCTCGACCTGGCTGAAAACGAAATGCGTATGGTTGAACACACTGGTCGATCGCATTGTGGTCGGTCCGCCCAAGGATCATCCACTCGCGGGCAAAGACCCGCTGCTGATCGTGGCCGAGCCGTTTGCCTTTTGGGCGCTGCAAGAAAAGCTGGGCGCTTTTCCGTTTGTGCGCAACCCAGCCATCGTGCGTACGGCCGACGCGGAGCCCTATTTCCTCCGCAAAGTTCGGATTCTGAATGGTGCGCACACGGCCTTGCTCATCAAAGCGCGGCCGCGCGGTTTCGTGACCGTGCGCGAAGCGATCAACGATGCTGCCCTCTCAACGTGGTTGCAGCGGTTGCTCTTCGAGGAAATCGTGCCTGCGCTGGAAGGCCGAGTCGATGATCCCAGGGGCTTCGCCAAGCAAACACTGGAGCGCTTCCGCAATCCGTTTCTCGAGCACAAGCTCCGCGACATCGCCTTGCACCACGACGCCAAGGTGCTAGTCCGGCTCGTTCCCACCCAGGCCGAGTTTCGCGAAAAGTTTGGCCGCAACCCTCCACTGCTCGATGAAGTCCTGGCCGAGAATGCAGCTGCAGCCGGGGTCAAATCCTAGCCGTCGCCAAATTACGCATTTTGTGCGGCTTGCCCGGTCGTTATCGAGAATGCCGTAAGTGCCGGATAGGCTGACAGCGACAATAATGAAACGGACTGAACCGACCGCTCAGGTTGGTTCGTGCCTGCGGATTCGGTCGAAGACAACGACAGCCTGCCGGAGTGATGCGCCGAGACGGCGCGCCAACTTCCGCCTCGTCAGGAAGACGCAGCGTGATGGTCCGGTAGGCGCCGACGTGGAGGGATCCACCATGCGCTACTGGCTGGCCGGCAGCCTGTTTCTGTTGATCCACACCAGCGCACCTTTCATCTGCGCCCAGAATCCGGATCAGGGTGCCGAGCACGTATCCTTGCCGGCCGCCACACTGGGTGTTCCCCGGCCTGCCGCAACGTTAGGCACTCCTCG